>DATNED010000001.1:0-11058 GCA_035553115.1 Terriglobales bacterium
TGCGGTGGCCTCGGGACCCGGCTGCGCGGCACGCTCGGCCCCGTGCCCAAGGCGTTGGCGCCGGTGGCCCGACGCCCATTCCTCGCCCACTTGCTCGACCAGCTCGCGGGGTGCAACCTCGAGCGCGTCGTGCTCTGCACCGGCGCTGGCGCCGAACCCATTCGGGAGTTTGTGTCGCTGTCCGGGAACAAGGCGCTTGAGGTTTCCCGCGAATCCTCGCCGCTCGGCACCGGCGGCGCCCTGCGCCATGCGCTTCCGCTGCTTCGCGGAAACTCCGTGCTCGTGCTCAATGGCGACAGCCTCGTGCCCGGCCTGGACTTCAACGCATTCTGGGCCTGCCACCAGCTCCACCCGGAACAGGCCTGCTTCGTGCTGGTGGCGGCGGGCGCGCGCACGGATGCCGGAAACGTCGCGCTGGACGCCTCGGGAAGGATTGCCGTCTTCTCCGAAAAGGCAACCGCCGCGCGAACCCAGTATCATAGTGCCGGCGTGTACTTGCTGCCAAAAGCATTGATTGCCGCGGTCCCGGTGGGCCGCGCCTGTTCCCTCGAACACGAGCTCGTGCCGCAATGGTTGCAGCAGGGCATTTATGGATTCGTCCACCCCGGCGAGCTGCTCGACATCGGCACTCCGGAACGGCTCCGCCAAGCCGATGTTCGCCTGCGGGAGCTAGCCCTTGGGAAATAGGCGAGCGGCGCCCCCGTCCGTTCTCACGCGTCCGCGCTTGCGGCAGTGGCTCGAGGCCATGCGCGGACGCCACGTCGCGGTGGTGGGCGACGCCATGCTCGACGAGTTTCTCTGGGGCGATGCCACCCGCATCTCGCCCGAAGCCCCGGTCCCGGTGGTGCTGCTGGAGCAGCAGACGCGATCGCTGGGCGGAGCGGCCAACGTCGCCGCCAACATCGCCGCGCTCGGCGGCCATCCGATCTTGTTCTCGGTCCTCGGCGATGACATCGCCGGCGAGCGCCTGAGCGAACTCGCCCGCGGTGCCGGTGTCGCCCTCGGTTCGGTTCCTGTTCTGGCCGACCGCCCCACGACGGTCAAGCATCGCGTCTTCGCACGCAACAAGCACCTGCTGCGTTTTGATTGGGAAGCCACCTCCCCGATCCCCGCAGCCGCCGAGCGCGAGATCCTGGCCGCTCTGCGCCGCCACGACCGCTTCGATGCCGTGGTGATCTCCGATTACGCCAAGGGCTGTTGCACGCCTGCGTTGGTGCGCGGCGTGGCACGCTTGTGCGCGCGGCGTCGCATCCGCTGGTGCGTGGATCCGAAGCTCGCCGGATTGCACTATCGCGGCGCAGACGTCGTCAAGCCCAACCTGGTCGAACTCGAAGCGCTCTCGGGCCTCCCGGCCCGCAATCTCGAAGAACTGCGCCGCGCCGCCGCCGCCACGATCCGCCGCCATGGCTGCCGCAACCTTCTGGTCACCCGCGGCCAGCACGGCATGGCCCTGTTCAGCGCTCGCGGCCCTGAGCATATTCTGAATAGCAACGGCCGCCAGGTGGCCGACGTCACCGGCGCCGGCGACACCGTGCTCGCCGCGCTGGGACTGGGCCTCGCTGCCCGGCTGACGCCCCTGCAGGCCGCCTCCGTCGCGAATCTTGCCGCCGGATTCGTCGTCGGCCTGCCCGGCACCGCGGTCGCTCGCGGTGCCGACCTGCTGGCGCTGATAAAATCGAGCTGATGCAATGGCTGGTCACGGGCGGCGCGGGGTTCATCGGCACCAACTTCATTCGCCTTGCCTTGGCGGCCCATCCCGATCTGAGCATCGTCAACCTCGACAAACTCACGTACGCCGGGAATCGGCAGAATCTGGCGGACTTGGAAGGCAGCGGCCGGTACCAATTCCTCCAGGGCGACATCTGCCTCCCTGCGCACGTCGAACGCGCCATTGAGCTAGCCGGCGGCCGCCCCGCCGCCATAATCAACATCGCCGCCGAAAGCCACGTGGATCGCAGCATCACCGCAGCCGGCGAGTGCGTGCGCACCAATGTGCTGGGCACCCAGGTCCTGCTCGATGCCGCGCGCCGCTGCGCCGCCCAGCGTTTTCTCCAGGTCAGCACCGACGAAATCTACGGCAGCCTCGGGCCCGCCGGGCGCTTCCACGAGCGTTCCCCGCTCGCGCCGAACTCTCCCTATGCCGCCTCCAAGGCCGCGGCCGAGCTGCTGGTGCGCGCCGCTGTCCACACCCACGGCGTTCCCGCCATCATCACCCGTGGGTCGAATAATTACGGCTCCTACCAGACGCCGGAAAAGCTGATCCCGCTCGCAATCAGCAACGCCGACGCGGGCCAGCCCATCCCGCTCTATGGCAACGGCGCCAACATCCGCAATTGGATCTTCGTCGAAGATCATTGTCGCGGCATCTTGGCGGCGCTCGAGCGCGGCCGGCCCGGAGAAGCGTACAACCTGGGCGGGACCGATGAAATCGAAAATCGCGCCCTGCTGGGGCAGATTCTGGGCCTCATGGGCAAGCCCTCCAGCTTGATCCGCCCCGTGCCCGACCGCCCCGGGCACGATTTTCGCTATTCCCTGGATTCGACCAGGGCCATCACCGAACTGGGCTGGACTCCTCAGATCGGGCTGACCGAAGGGCTTGCGCGCACAATCGCGTGGTACCGCAGCAACCCGGCGTGGACGGCTCAATCGCGCGATTCCAAATTCGCGGCCTACTACCAAGGCCAATATCCGACCCTGCACCATGAGGCGGCGCCGCGATGATGGGCGGCGCCAAGCCGGCGGGCGTTCGCACCCTCGCCGGGGAAGGAGCGGAACTCGCCGTGCCGCAATGCGAACGGGGCATCGGCGCTGTCGTGCGCGCCCCCGCCGACCCGAACCTGATCGCCGGCGTCCTCGTCGAAGTCGGCAAAATATGGCCCGACGATCGTGGATTCTTCACCGAAATCGCCCGCTTTGGCGATTCTGCAGCGATCGAAGGCTTCGGTGCGCAGAGCCAGATCTCTGCCGCGCTCTCGTTTCCGGGCACCATCAAGGCCGTTCACTATCACCGCCGCCAAACGGATTTGTGGGCGCCTCTCTGCGGCCACCTTCAGGTCGCGCTCTTCGATCTCCGGGTGGCCTCGCCCACGTTTGGCCGCGTGAATACCCTCTGGATCGGCGAATGGCAGCCCTGGCGGCTGCGCATTCCCCCAGGCGTCGGCCACGGCTACAAAGTGCTCGCCGCTGCCGCCGCGGTCCTCGTCTACGCCGCCGACCGCCATTACGATCCCGGCGATGAAGGCCGCATTCCCTATGACGACCCCGGACTGAACTATGACTGGGAGACGCAGCACAAATAATTGCGTATGAAGGGCGTCATTCTCGCCGGCGGGTTGGGGTCGCGCCTCTGGCCGCTGACCAAGATCACCAACAAGCACCTGCTGCCGGTCTATCACCAGCCCATGATCTTCTTCCCCTTGCAGGCCATGGTGGCAGCGGGAATTCGCGAAATCTTGCTGGTCACCGGCGGCGCCGGCGCGGGCGATTTTCTCCGGCTGCTTGAGAACGGCGAGGAATTCGGCTGCGCCCTCCACTACGCCTATCAGCGCGGCGAGGGCGGCATTGCCGCTGCCTTGAGCCTGGCGCGGGATTTTAGCGCCGGCGGCCCGATTGCCGTGCTGCTCGGCGACAATCTCTTCCAATACGGCATTGCAGCCGAGGCCGAGGCCTTCCGCAATCAGTCCCGCGGCGCGCGCATCGTCCTCAAAGAAGTTCCCGATCCGCAGCGCTTCGGCGTGCCGGTGTTCGAGGGGGGGCGCATCATCCGAATCGAAGAGAAGCCCGCCCTGCCCCAGTCGCGCTTCGCCGTCACCGGCTGCTACTTCTACGACGCCACCGTCTTCGATAAAATTGCTCGCTGCAAGCCTTCAGGGCGCAAGGAATTGGAGATTACCGACGTGAACAATCTCTACCTCGCCGAAGGCGTCATGGAGCACTCGGTCGCAGCCGGTTGGTGGGGCGACGCCGGCACCTTCGAATCCCTCCACCGCGTCTCCGCCTGGGTGGCGGCGCGCCAAGCTTCCGCGAGCGCCAACTAGCTCGCGTTCGCCTTCAGTTCTGCGTCCAAATCCGGATGCTGCAGGTGGAACCCGCTCTTCTCCTGGTACGCCCGCGCCAGCACGCACATCTTCTCTTCCCCGCACAATTTGCCCAGGAAGGTGATGCTGGTCGGCGTATGGTCGTCGGAATGGAACCCGTTCGGCAGGATCACCGCTGGATGCCCCGTCAAGTTCGTGATCGCCAATTGGCTGCCGCTGGTCGGGGTGACGACCACATCGTAGTCGTGGAACATCGCCTCCATCTTCTCCATGAGTTGATACCGGATGCGGTCCGCGTTGAGGTAATCCACCGCCGGGTAGAAGTGCGCCACCCGGAACGTGTTCGGCCAGGTTGACGGGTTCGGCACCGGCGCCTCCATCAGCTTGTCGCGGCCGCTGCGCGTGAGCGGATCAAACGCCGCCGCCGCCTCGCAGTTCACCGCCGGGCCGTAGCCGGCGAACGGCGGCATGTCGGGCAGCGTCACCGGCTTCAGCGTCACCCCCAGGCCGTGCAGCACATCGAGCACGGCGTTGTCGTATTTCGCCTGCTCCTGCCGGTGCAGCAACGCCGCCGCGCGCTGCTCGGGCGTCATGCCGCGCCCGCCGCGCCCGCCTCCGCCCGGTCCTCCGCCGCGGCCGTTGTTGGCGGGTGGGTTCAATTCGCGATCAAAGGCGTCCTTGACGTAGCCGACCCGCAGCGCCGCCAGCGGCATGGCCGCATTCCAATTGAGCGGAACGTCCAGCACGGTGCGGTCGGCGGTGGGGCTGGTGCGATCCGGGCCATAAATCGCCTGCAGCACCACCATGCAATCCTCCACTGTGCGGCAAAGCGGCCCCAGCTTGTCCTGGCTCCAGGAAAGCGTCATCGCCCCGGCCCGGTCCACGCGTCCGAAGGTGGGCCGCAAGCCGGTCACTCCGCACACCGTCGAGGGGCTGGAAATCGAGCCCTGCGTCTCCGAGCCGATCGAGAACCCCACGCATCCCGCCGATGTCGCCGACGCCGGCCCCGCCGACGAGCCGCTCGAGCCCTCGCTGGGCTTCCACGGATTGCGCGTGCGCCCCCCGAACCACACATCGTTCTGCGCCAGCGCCCCGAGCGTCAGCTTGGCGATCAGCACCGCGCCTGCGGCATCGAGCCGCTTGACCACGGTGGCGTCGTAGTCGAACTCCTGATCCTCGTACGGCTGCGCCCCCCACGTGGTCTTGTATCCCTTGACCGCCAGCAGATCCTTGGCCCCCCACGGAATCCCATGCAACGGGCCGCGGTAGCGTCCCGCCGCGAGGTCGCGGTCCGCCTCTTTCGCCTGGGCCAGCGCCCGCTCCTCGGTGTACGTGATGACGAAATGCAGCATCGGATCATACCGGCGCAGCCGCTCCAAATACATCTGCGTCAGCGCCACCGACGAAACCCGCTTGGTCCGCACCAGTTCCCCCAGCTGCCGCACGCTGTGGAAGGCAACCTCTTCCAGGTTCTTCGGCGCGCGCGGCGCCGCCACCGTGGCCAGCCGTGTCGGCCGGTGCGCGCTTTCGAATGTCATGCCCGGCAGCACCGGGTTGAACTGCAGCGCGGGAGTGTCGGAGTTGACCAAGGGAAACTTGCGCAATTCGTCCAGGCTGCGCATTTGGCCGTTGAACGTCCGCACCATGGCATCGCGTTCGTCCGCGGTCACAGTGAGTCCGGCGACGGCGGCCATCTGGTCCACCAGCTCCGGCGTCACCTCGACCGCCTTCATCTCGACCATCTTCCCCCACAGCAAGCCAGGAAGCAGCGTTCCAGCCAGTCCAAGCGTGGAACAAGCAGTGAGAAACGAACGGCGATCCGAGGCGACTGTAGGCATGAGAAACTCCTGATCCCGAAGGCTGAGCTGCTGAACAAAGCCCATAATACTCCGCCTCCGCCCCCGCCGCGACCAAAACGCCCCGTAAAATAGTTGCTATGCCGTCCGAACGGTACGAAATCGTGGTCGTCGGCGGTGGCCATGCCGGAGTCGAGGCCGCCATGGCCGCCGCGCGCATCGGACTGCGCACCGCGCTCTTCACCCTCAAGCTCGAACTCATCGCGCAGATGTCCTGCAATCCCGCCATCGGCGGCATCGCCAAGGGCCACCTGGTGCGCGAGGTGGACGCCCTTGGCGGCGTCATGGGGGTAGTGATTGACTCCACCGGCATTCAATTTCGCCTGCTCAACACCAGCCGCGGACCGGCCGTCTGGTCGCCCCGCGCCCAAGCCGACAAAAAGCAATACCGCTTGCGCATGCGCGAAATGCTCGAGGCTCAGCCGGGGCTGTCGCTGCGCGAGGGGGAAGTCGCCGACCTGATGATCGGGGCCGAGGCCCAGGGCCGTCGCCGCTGCCGCGGCCTCAAGCTGCGCGACGGCAGCGAGGTTCTTGCCGATGCCGTGGTCATCACCACCGGCACCTTCCTGAACGGACTGATCCACGTCGGCGATACCACCTATCCCGCCGGACGCGGCGGCGAGCAGGCGGCGCAGCTCTTGGGCGAATCCCTCAAGTTGTTGGGCTTCGAGTGCGGCCGCCTCAAGACCGGCACCCCGCCCCGTCTCGACCGCGCCTCGATTGACTTTTCGCAATTCGAGCCCCAGCCCGGCGACGCCGAGCCCACCCCGTTCTCGTTCCTGACCCAGCGCATCGAGCGCGAACAGGTTCTTTGCTACTCCACCTTCACCACCGCCGCCACCCACGCCGCGGTGCGGGCCAATCTCCACCGCAGTCCGTTGTACTCCGGCCAGATCGCCGGCGTGGGCCCTCGCTACTGCCCCAGCATCGAGGACAAGGTGGTCAAGTTCCCCGACAAATCCCGCCACCAAATCTTCCTCGAGCCCGAAGGCCTCGACACCGACGAGATCTACGTCAATGGCATGTCCAGCTCCATGCCCGCCGACGTGCAGGCGGCCATGATCGCCAGCATCCCCGGCCTTGAGCACGCCAGGATGCTCCGCCCGGGCTACGCCATCGAGTATGACTACGTGCAGCCCACCGAGCTGCGCCCGACCTTGGAGACCAAGAAAATTGCGGGCCTGTTCCTTGCCGGCCAGATCAATGGGACCTCCGGATACGAAGAGGCCGCCTGCCAGGGCATCGTCGCCGGCATCAATGCCGCGCTGCAGGTGCAGGGCCAGCCGCCGCTGGTGCTAAGCCGCACCGAAGCCTATACCGGCATCCTCGTGGATGATCTGATTGCCCGCGGCGCCGACGAACCCTACCGCATGTTCACTTCGCGCGCCGAGTTCCGCCTGCATCTGCGCATTGATAACGCCGACCTCCGCCTCACCCCGCTCGGCCGCCGCGTCGGCCTCGTGGACGACGCCCGCTGGGCCCGGTTTGAAGCCAAGCAGCGCCGCCTTGCCGCATGTTCCGCTCTGCTGCAAAGCGGCCGCCGCCCCGGCGACGCCGCCGTCGCGGCAGAAATGCTCAAGCGCCCCGAACTCAAGATCGCCGACTACCTGCCCTGGCTGCAAACCCTTGCCCCCGCCCTGCTGGCCGAGCAGCGCGCCGCCGACCCCGCCGGCTGGGAATGGAAAACGATCGAGACCGGCATCAAATTCGAGGGCTACCTCGCCCAGCAGCGCCGCCACATGGATCAGCTGCGCGAGGCCGAGGCCCGGCGAATTCCGCATGCCTTCGAGTACCGAGCCCTCGCCGGCTTGTCCCGCGAAATGCAGGAGAAGCTCACCCGCGTGCGTCCGGAAACCCTCGGCCAGGCCTCGCGCATACCCGGCGTGACCCCAGCCGCGCTTTCCCTGCTGCTCGTCCACCTCGAGTTGCGCCGCCGCCAGGCCGCGCCGGCTTAAGCCGCCAAGTCGGCGCGCGTGATGCGCAGCCCGTCAAGGTTGCCCAGCACCGTGAGCGCAAAGCGCGCCGGGTCGAACGCCTCCGCGGTGATGCGCTGCACATCCTCCGCCGACACTCCCTCGATCGCCTCCAGCAACTCGTTCAAGCTGATGAACCGGCCGAAGTAAATTTGCTGCCGCGCCAAATTCGACATCCGCGCTCCGGTGGACTCCAGCCCCAGCATCAAGCTCCCCTTCAGGTTGTCCTTCGCCCGCCGCAGCTCTTCCTCCGGCACCCGGTTCTCTCGCAAATCCCGCAGCTCCTTCACGATCGAGGCCACCACCTGGCGCACCGTCTGGTTGCTCGTGCCCGCATACACGCTGAACAGACCGGTATCCCGGTACGGGCTCAAATCGCTGAACACCGAATACGCCAAGCCCTGCCGTTCGCGAATATTCTGAAATAGCCGCGACGACATCCCTCCCCCTATCACCGTGTTCAGCACCGACCAGGCATAGCGGTCGTGGCTCATGAGCGACTCGGCCGGCAGCCCCATGCAGATCTGCACCTGCTCAAGCTGCTTCTTGTTGCGCATCGCAATCCGCGCGTGCGTCGTGGGCGGATGGTCGCGGTGTCCATTCGGCGCCGGCCGCAGCCCGTGGAACCACTGCTGCGCCAGATCCACCAGCCGCGCGTGCTCGAGGTTGCCGGCTGCGGCGATCAGCAGATTGTCCGGCGCGAAGCAGGCACGGTAATACTCCAGCAATAGATCCTGGCGCAGCCGCTTCACCGTCTCTGTGGTGCCGAGAATCGGCCGCCCCAGCGGATGGTCCTTCCAAAAATTCTGGGTGAAAATCTCGTGCACGAGGTAATCAGGGTTGTCCTCGTCCATCTTGATCTCTTGCAGGATTACACCCTGCTCGCGAGCGATATCTTCTTCGCGAAACAAGGGGTTCAGCACCAAGTCGGCCAACACCTCGAATGCCAGCGGCACATGTTCGTCCAGCACCTTGGCGCTGAAGCAGACGTTTTCCTTCGAGGTGAAGGCATCCAGGTTCCCGCCAATCGAATCCACCGAGCGGGCGATTTGCTCGGCCGTGCGGTTGCGCGTCCCCTTGAATACCATGTGCTCGATGAAATGCGTGATGCCGTTGTGCTCCGCATTCTCGCGTCGCGAGCCGTTCAGCATCCAAATCCCCATCGTCACCGAGCGCACATGGCGCATCGTCTCGCTCACGATGGTCAGGCCGTTGTCGAGCACGGTGCGCTCGATGTGCTGTCGTTCAGGGAGGTTCAGCGCAGGTGCTGCGAGTTCGGAGGCGAGTGTTGCAGGGCTGGCGGCCGGGCGGGAATCCGGGCTCGATGCATCCGGTAGCGACATCGGCAACCTCCTTATACTGCGCTGCTTCGGTACTTTCTATTGTTGCACACCCGGACAACCGTACTCGGGCCGTTCCTTCCCTGCCACGGATTGATAATAAAGACCTTATATGATTAGAACCGGAGAAAGATGGTCTGCTTCCGTGCTATTCTGACCATATTGACAACCGTGGGAACCTGCGCGGCGAAGACCCGCTGCTCGCCAACTCCGTATGCGGGAATGGCCGCATCGTGACGGTGATGCCATGAGCGCGCTCGGCTTGGAGCTCGAAGAGTGGCGGATTGAAGCCCGACGCTTGAACCTGCCCACCTATCGGGGCGAACAGGTCTTCCGCGCTCTTCAGCAAGAGGCCGCTTCCACTTGGTCGGCAGTGCGACAGCTCACGGATAGCGACCGGGCGCTGCTTGCCGACGCCCACCCATTGCGCTGGCCGGAAATCGTCCAGCGGCTGCAATCCAGCGACGGCACGGTGCGGTACTTGCTCCGGCTCGAGGATGCCGCTGAGATCGAGGCCGTATTTCTTCCCGATGAAGAATTCGACAGCGGCGGCCGCCTGCTTCGCCGCCGCACCACGTTCTGCCTCTCCTCCCAAGCCGGCTGCGCCGTCAACTGCCGCTTCTGCCTGACCGCGACCCTGGGCCTCAAGCGCAGCCTCACCGCCGCCGAGATCGTGGCCCAAGTCCTGCTGCTGCTGCGCGAACACGACCTCCGTCCCGGCAAGGGCCTCGATCGCGTCAATCTAGTGTTCATGGGCATGGGCGAACCGTTCTTGAACTATGAGAACGTGGTCCGCGCGATTCGCGTGCTCACCCAGGCCGAAGGCGCCGGCATCGCTCCCCGCCGCATTACCGTCTCTACCTCCGGCATCGTGGACAAGATCCGCCGCTGGGGAACCGAGCGCTTTCCCCGCGGCCGCCCCCGCCTCGCCATTTCCCTCAATGCCTCAACCGACGCGCAGCGCCAGGAGCTCATGCCTCTGAATCGCGCCCAGGGCGGGCTCACCGGCCTGATGCAGGCGGTGCGCGAGCTTCCGCTTGCAGCGCGCGACTACGTCACCTTCGAGTACGTGCTGCTCTCCGGGGTGAACGACAGCGATGAGGACGCCGCGCACGTGCGCTCCCTCCTTCAGGGGATTCCCTCCAAGGTGAACCTCATCGCCTGGAATTCCGGACCCGGACTCGGCTTCGCTGCCCCCCACTCCGAGCGGGTGCTGGCATTCCAGCGCTCTTTGATTCAGGGCGGCGTGCCGACGTATATTCGCCGCCCGCGCGGAAGCGATATTTACGCCGCATGCGGCCAGTTGGCTAAATTGGCGGTTACCTAGAGCAAAAACAACGGCGGTCGCATGCGGAGCGTGAGCGCAACCTAATGCGAAGCTGCTTCTGCTCGAGGCCGAACGTCCCCGTTCACCACCACGCCGCGGGTGCCGTCCTCGCGCCGCACCCTCAGGAACCCGGAATCCTCAAGCCCCTCGGTTACCGCCCGGTACGGCGTCGCCGACGAGCCCCCAACCGCCACCTCGCAGCCGCGAACCAGCGGGCAGCGGGCCTCGAACTCCTGCAGCAGCGCGCGATCATGGCCCGCGTCCCATGCGCGATAGCGGTGCTCCAAGTGTTCGAGCGCCGCGGCAAGCACCGCTTCGCGCTCAACCGGCCTCGAAGCGTGGCAATCCAGCGCTGTGGCCAAGTCCGTTAGCTCCGCTGGAATGGCTTCACGCCGCAGGTTGATCCCGAAACCCAGCGCCGCCGCTTCGCCCGCGCTCTCGATGAGGATGCCGCAGAACTTGCGCCCGTCGAGCAGCAGATCGTTGGGCCAGCGCAGCTCCGGCCGAAGCCCCGTCACCCCCGCC
>DATNED010000002.1:0-12671 GCA_035553115.1 Terriglobales bacterium
CTTCACCATCGATATCCTGAACACGCCCTCGCAGCGCAACGACAACGTGAAGCAAAATCTGGCTGCGTGGCAGTCGGTCTTTCAGGATGTTCAGGAACAGCTCGGGCTCAAGCTGGAGCCCGGGCGCAGCCCCGTGGAGACCATCACGATCGAGTCGGCGGTCAAGCCCCGGGGCGGCGCCTGCAGCGGCTGCTGACGGTTGCTTCGCCGCCGCGAGGTGGAGCGGGGCGGGGCGATACGGGGCGTCTGGCGTTGTCCTCGGTCGGGCGCGAATCCTCATCCGTGCTGCGCACAGGCATCGAGCCACGCTGCGGTTCGCTGCGTCCTAGCCAACCACGCCGTCTCGCCCTTCCGGAGAGTGGCTCCTCCCTGGCCTTGCGATCTTGCCCCGACCTGCGGGGCAACTCGGGCCCTGCCGCCAACGGCGGGGAAGTCGCGCACCCGTGCGCGAGTAGAACGGGGCCGCATGGAGCAAGAGGCTACCCTGGCGGCCAGCCGAGGCGACGCCCGCCGAGCAGGTGCAGGTGGAGGTGGAAGACGCTTTGGCCCGCATCGGGGCCGACGTTGAACACGGTGCGGAAGCCTTGAGCAAGTCCGCGCAGGCGGGCGAGTTCGGCGGCCTTGAGCTGGAGTTCGCCGAGCAGAGCCGCGTCTTCCGCGGTGGCATGGCTCAAATCCTCGAGATGGCGCTTGGGGATCAGGAGAATATGGGTGGGCGCTCCGGGATGGAGATCCTCGAAGGCGAGCATCCGAGCATCCTCGAACACTTTGCGCGACGGTAATTCGCCGGCGGCAATGCGGCAGAACAGGCAGTCGGCCATGACGTTTCCAGTCTACGCTTCGGTTTGCGTACGGGGCTGATGGCGAACCGGGAAGCGCACCGATTGCGCGATGAAACAAAGCGCGTGGGCGCGCTCGTGAAGCGACTGAGCCAGCACGGGATCGCTTCCGGCGGCGATGGTCACCAGCGGGTGCAGGGTGACTTCGCGGAAGCTGCCGCCGTCGGAGGATTCGTCCATGATGCCTTCGGCGTGATCTTCGTAGGCGGTGACGGTGACGCCGGCATCGGCGCAAAGATGGAGGTAGGCCAACTGGTGGCAGGCGGCGAGCGAGGCGACCAACAGTTCCTCCGGGTTCCAGCGCGCGGCATCGCCGCGAAACGCGGCATCGGAGGAGCCGGCGAGAGGCGGTTTGCCGGCAGCGGTGATGAGGTGGCTGCGTTCGTAGCTGCGGTAGCCCGCGGTTCCGGCGCCGGTGTTGCCGGTCCATGCCAGCGCAATGGAATAGCGATGCTGTCGGAGGGGCATGCGAGGCGCGCGCTGGCGCGTATTCCCATGATATGGCCGTCGCGATGAGGTGTGTTCAGACCGCGGTTGCCGTGGCGCTCGCGGCGGGAATGGCGAGCGGGCAGCGGATCTTCCAGGCTACGACCAAACTGGTCAACGTTGGCCTCGATCTGATCGGCCGAGGTGGCGAGCGCGTAGTCGTTCGGGTGCGCGCCCACGATGTTCTGCAGGGCGCGGTTGGCCGAGTGGTTGCCCTGCACGTAGCTCGAGGCGACGTAGGCGGCGAAGAACACCGCTCCCACGCCGCCCTTTCGCAGCCGCCCGGTGTCGGTCATGGTGCCGTGATCCGGAATTGATGCCGGGTCCGCACCGCGTCCACCGGCAATGCCAGTGAAGGATTCAGGGAATCGCCCATGAGCGGCGGATTCGCCGGGGTGAGCCTGGACCGCATCCCAGGGAAATCAAGCTCGACCAACTCGGCTCCCGAAACCGCCGCCAAAAACGGTTCGGCCGGCGTCGGCTCAGCGGTCATATAGGCGTAGGCGCGGTGGTAGCCCGCCCGCAGAAGATAACGGCCATTCCCAATGTCGCCGACCACGACGTAGGGGTAGCTTTGCTCCACCCGGAGTTCGCCCTCCTTGGTCAGCGTGAGCACGTGTTCGGCGTGCGGAACATCGAAAAAGATGCAATTTCCATCGCTCGCTATCTGCAATGAGGCGCGAAGCCTCTCCGTGGGCAAGCACCGCTGCGCCCAATTGTCGGGCTTGCCCATGTGGAAGGCGCTGCGCTCCTTGGCCACATAGAACTGGAAGGCGATGAGTCGCGCAGGATCAATCTCAATCACGCTTTTCACGGGCTCGCCGACCTTGCTCAAGAACTGCGACGCCGCCTCGCCATTTGAGGCGCGCCAACTCGGAATAGCGTACCCACGGGCGCGCGCCGCCGCGTGCGTCTTGTCCCTCATCTCCCGCCAAATGCGACCCGCCTCGTCGCGGGTCATTGGAGCCTTCGACACGCAGCCTTCGGTGAGATAATCCACCGCGTCGCCTTCCTCCATCCATCCCAGCAACGAGATGCAACTGACGGTTTGTGGCATGTTTCGGCGGCCTTCCCGAGCTAGCAAAAATGATTCCCAGAATGTACTTGTATTTTTTTTTTTTTCCAAGTACGTTCGTCCAATGTAAGCCTGCAGCACTACCCCCAGCGCCCCGGGCAACCTTTGAATCGGAGGAACGCAATGGATAAGAGAAAATCTCTGTGCCCGCCTTGGGGATTGGTCATCGTGCCGTAGCAGGTACCGCCGAAGGGCCAGATGTGACACGTGCCGCTTGTGTAGCAGCCCGCGGGCACGCCGGCAAGTCGAAGCCTGCGATCGTGCCTGCCCGGCACTCGGGTTTTTCGGATGGCGTTAGCATGAAAAAAAAATCGTGGATTATCACCGCCATTCTTGGCGTGGCGCTCGGTGCGCAGGTTGGGCCGGCATCGCCAAGATTTGGCGCGGTCTCTATCAAGGTCCAACCTCCAGGCTATCGGCCTCCCCGGGGCGAGCAACTCGGTCCAGTCCGCGCGGGCGGGAAATACATCGATGAACATGCCATTCTTTGGACCCTCATCGCCTTTGCCCATCCGCAGTCCGTCTTCCCCGGAAAGACGGTGGTCGGCCTTCCCGACTGGGCCTACGGCCGGCCCGGTGCGGTTTTCGATTTTGCCGCGGTTCCGGCCGCCGGCGCCTCCCCTGATCTAGCCGAGATGCAGAAGATGATGGATGCGGTTCTAGCTGACCGCTTCCATTTCGAATACCGGATCGAGCGCCGCAACATGCCGGTGTTCTTCCTGGAGGTAGCGCCCGGCGGCCCACATTTTATTCAGCAAGCCAAGCCCGGCGAGCAAAGTCTCTTGCTGCGCGTGGGTCCGAGCTCAATCTTCGGCAGAGGCGCAAGCCTGGATCAGATGGCGGCAATAATCGGGGGTCACTTCGAAGACCGGCCAGTTCTCAACCGAACCAATCTGGCGGGCTTCTATGACATTGACCTTCAGCCCCCGCCGCGCTCCTCGGCACCTGGCGAGGTCTCCCGCACCGAGCCCTTCGACAACCGTTCCGCGGTCGAGCGCGAGCTCGCCGGGCTCGGCCTCAGGCTCGTCCCTGGCAAAGCCGACGTGCCGGTCATGCTCGTAACCCACGTCTCGTTGCCAACTCCGAATTAAAAGGCGCTTCGAGATGGCCAACTTCTTCCCATTCGCCAGCCCCGGTGGGGCCGCGCCGAGTGCACCCCGGCCGTGCAGGAGCGTCTGCCTTTGAAGCAGATTGGCCAAGCCTCCGCCGGCCCCCCCTCGGGTTTGCTAGTCGAGGCAGTGCTGGCAGCAGCGCTTCTTGCCCTCGCAGCCCCGGGGCTCAGGAGCTTGCGGGTGCAATGGAGGGGGCTTGCCGCGCGCCGGGCCCAACAGGAAAGGCGCGGCAACTTTCGCCCCACCGGCTTCGCTACCTTTGCGTCGCTGAGCGGGGTAACGCCCTCCGGCGCCATCGCTCTCGTCAACTTGTCTCCCGCCACCTCGCGATTCATCGCTGTAGTGCTCCACGAGGAGTCGCTCCAGTCTGAGATCGCCATGTGGGGCAAGGTGCAGAATCTCTTGGGTCGGGGGCCGACCACCGAGGTCGTGGCCTATTGCGCAAGCGCGGGATGCATTCGCAGCCTCCAAGTGACGACCCGCAGCGCTCCATTCCCAATCCTGGGCTACGCGCTCTACCACACGGCCCGAGTCTTGAACAGCGCGGATGCAGGCCATCAGGCGCTCATCCTCGACCAGTACTTGCGGACCATCGGAACTGTGCCCTGGAATGACAGCAGCGACCCGTCCGGTCTCGCCTCCCGCGTGCGAGGGGTGCGATGAAAGTGGCGCGCAGGCTCATTCGGGCCCTGCTCATTGCGTCATTGTCGCTCGAAGTCGCTGCAATCTCGGGCAACGGGCTCCTCGGTTGGCGCGCTAGCAGGCGATCCCTCGCCGGTGCTGGTTTGCTCCCGCCTGTTGAAGGATACAGAGTCAACTATGGCGAGGGTCTCTATAAGGCCCAGCAGAACTGCGTCGTGTACCGCATGGTCAGTCAACGCTGCGCAGCCTGCGCGCGAAAGGAGCCCTCCTGGCAGAGTCTCCTCCGCAGTGGCATATCCGGGCGCTGCGAGTTTGTCGTCCTGCTTCCGAACCTGCAGGTCGGCTCTTATTATCAAACTGCCGCAGGCGCCGTGCTGTTGGCGTGGGTGCCCCTTGAGTGGGCAAAAACCGTTGATATTGTGGAAACACCCACAACCATCGCGACCGAGCGCGGGCGCGTGATCTGGTCGCACGAGGGCGAAATCGCTTCGGCGGAATTCCCCGCTCTCGCAGCGAAGATCGCCCGGCTGCATTCATCTCCTCCGTCCGCTCATGGAGTCAACTGAGATCCAGTCGAATGAGCGCGACCCAGGCTGGGAGGAGCAAATCGGCCGGGCATGCCGCCGTCTTCCTTACGGGTTCACGCACGCCAGTCCCGAATCCAGGGTATGGGACCGGGCTTCTCCTGCCATTCGAGCTGACCGAGGCGCCGGGTTGCGAGTTCGCAATTCGTTCGACCCACCCGCCGGCCCTTCTCGCCGCCTCGGAGTGGTGCGGGCGGGTCTGGCAGTCGGCGACCGTTTCAGTCCTTCAATTGCTCGCAGTGTTGGCCGAACACGGCCTGACGCTTGGCTCAGTGAGGCCCGAATTTATGGGGCTTCTCGGCGGGCGGAATCCGCTCTACTTTCGGCCCACCTCCATCATCAGGGCCGATCCATCCGCCGGAATCCGCGCGGCCGCCCAGGTGGCCGATTTCTTCCTGCTTCCGGTTTACATGTGTGCCGCGGGCCATTCAACAACGCTCCGCGATCTGCTGGCTCGCGGCGACTCGCTCGCACCTGTGCGCGCCTTCCCTGAAATGGCTAGGTCCGCCAGATTGGCCTGCGCGAGCATCCGCACGCCCGCAGCCCAGCAATATCTAGCACTGGCAGAACACGCAGCCAATCTGCCCTTGCCCAACGCCGATACCTTCTGGTCGCAATACTATCGCCATGAGCTGCCCCTGGTGCGGAGTGAAGCGTGGCCGTACAAGAACCATGCCGCCGAGCGTATCCTCGCAACCATGGAGCCGTCGAGCATGGTGGACCTTGCATCCAACACCGGTTGGTACGCCCTGCTCGCGGCCGCGAAGGGCATTCCTGCTGTTGCAATGGAAACGGATGAGATTTGCGTCAATCGCCTTTTCGACGTTTCCTGTGATCGCGCCGTGAACGTGGTCCCCGTGATGGGCGACATCACCAATCCCTTCGCCCTTGCGGCGCCTCGCGCGTCGGAACGACTGTCGGCGGAGTGCCGGTTTGCCTCCGATTTGGCGGTCGCGCTGGCCATCACCCACCATTTGGTGATCTCCCCCCCGTGGCTGAGCTTCGCTGACGTGGCAGCTCTATTGGCGGGCTACAGCAAGCGGTATCTGCTCACCGAGTTCGTCGGCTTCGATCCGGCGTCAAAGAACCCCTACCGGGTCGAGGAGCTGCCCGGCGGCGACTCATGGTACAAGATCGAGAATTTCATGGATGCTTTAAGACGCCGTTTCCGCGAGGTTGTGCTCGTGCCGGGGCCGAAGGGCCGACGACTGGTGCTTGCAGAGAAATGATCCCCGAGCTCGAGTTGCGGTCTGTGTCCCGCTCTTTCGCCCGCGTCCCGGTGGTGCGCGAAGTCAGCTTCAGACTTGGTCCCGGCGAAATTTGCGGATATCTCGGCGCCAACGGCTCGGGCAAGACCACCACCGTGCGCATGCTCGTCGGGCTCCTGCCGCCCTCCGGCGGAGACATTTTTTTCGCTCAGAAAAATATCGGCGCGGACCCGCGCGCCTACCGCGCGCGCCTCGGCTACGTTCCAGAGGAGGCCCACCTGTACACCCATCTCAGCGGCATCGAGTACCTCGAGCTCGCGGCGGGTCTGCGCGGCCTGACCGGTTCGGCGGTGAAGAAGAAAATCGGCGGCGCGCTGGAGATTTTCGGCCTCACCGACAGTGCCGAATCCGCCTTGGAAACCTACTCCAAGGGCATGAAGCAGAAAATCCTGCTGGCCGCGGCCATGCTGCACAACCCTGACCTGTTGATCCTGGATGAGCCGCTTTCTGGCCTCGACGTCACCGCCGTGCTGCTGGTGCGCAGCATCTTTGCCGCTCTCGCGCGACGCGGCAAAATCATTTTGCACAGCTCCCACGACCTGGGCGTCGTCGAAAAAGTCTGTTCTCGTGTCATTGTGCTCCACAAGGGCCGTGTGGTCGCCGACGACTCAGTCGCCCATTTGGGCGCGTTGATGAAACTGCCCAACCTTGAGGCGATCTTCTCCGAGCTCACCCACCAAGCCGACCCCTCCGCCGCCGCCGAAGATCTGGCTGCGCTCATGGAGCAATAGCGATGGCGCGGGACTCCGCTCCAGTCAATGCGCGGCTGTTTCAATTCTTCTTCCGATCTTTCTTCATCAGCGACGTGCTCGCCCCCGGCGGCGATCCCCGCACTCTGGGCATCACGGCCGCCGCCTTCTTCGCTGCTCCAGGCATTGCGATTTGCCTTTACATGACGATTTTCGGCAGCCGCCTCAACACCAACCCTGAAGCGGCGTTCTTCCTCGCCCTGAGCATGACGCTGGCTCCGCTGCTGGCGCTGGTGTTCTGGGACGAATTGCTTCCCACCCGGCTTGACTACCTTGTGCTTCGTCCGCTGCCTCTGTCCTGGCCTGGCATTGCCGCGGCCAAGCTGCTCGCCTGGATTGTCCTGCTGGGCTTGTTCTTGCTCGTGGTCAATGCGTTCTCCTGCGTGATGCTGCCGCTCGTGAACTCGTCGGATCAAGTCGCCGGCGCCGCGGTGCTGCGCCGCATCGCTGCCCAGGCCCTGGGGGTGGGGGGCGGCGCAGTCTGGGCCTTCCTCTGGGTGCTTGCGCTGCGCGGCACGCTTGCGTTTTTTGGAGAAGCTCGGCGCGTGGCCATGGCACTTCGCCTCGCCCTCACCGCCGCCCTGCTGGCCGCGATCGTGGTCAGCCCCGAGTTGACCGAGCCTTCCATCTACCGGCATCTGGCCGCTCACCCCCCGCCCTGGGCTCTTCCCCTGTTCTGGTTTCTCGGCGTCACCCACGCCCTCACTGGACGCGCCGCCGCCACTTGGAACCCGCTCGCATTTGCCGCCGGGCGCCAGCTCACCTACGCCGCCGTCGCCGCCGCGCTGGCCTACGGCGCCGCCTGCTGGCGGCTGCCCCGTCAGGCACTTGCCCCGCTCGCGCCGCCGCTGCGCGGTCCGTGGCCCTCCGCCTGGGCCTCGCGGCAGCCGCGTCGCGCCGCGGTGTATAGATTTGCGCTTGCCACGCTGGCCCGCAGCCGCCGCCACAGCCTCTTGCTCGCGGCCTGGCTCGGGCTGGCGGCGGCCGCCGTGCTTTCATCGCTGGCGAGCCTGAGCTGGGCCTTTCCCGCGCCCACCATCGAGCAAGCCGATGCCGTCGCCCTCGCAGCCCCATTGGCGCTCTGTTTCCTGATTGCTATCGGTATTCGCCACACCATCGCGATTCCGACCGAGGCCCGCGCCCACTGGCTATTTCAGCTAGCGGAGACCGAGCCCGCCCCCGAGCGTCTCCTCGCTTTCAGAGACGTGTTGCTCGCCCTCGCCGTCCTTCCGGCCCTGGCCTCGGGCGTCTTGCTGGCCCTGCGAATTTGGGGCGGGCGCATTGCGGCTCTGCACCTTCTCTTCTCGGGAACCCTCATGCTGCTGCTAGCGGAGGCTTTGGTTTGCCGAGTGCGCAAGCTGCCGTTCACCTGTCCCTATGTCCCCGGCCGCGCCAACCTCAAATTCTGGTGGCCTGCCTATTGGCTGGCGTTCTCCGCATTCTCGTTCGGCGCCGCCGCCCTCGAGCGCAGTTGGTGGGCCCACCCGCTTCGGATCGTGGGCTTCTCCATTTTAGCTCTTGCTGCGACCGCGGCTCTGCGCGGCTGGAACCGCCATTGGCGCGCCTCGCTTGACGCTTGCCAGTTCGACGATGCGCCCGACCCGGCCGTCCAGCAATTGTTCCAGTAGCGCCTTTCGCTCCTATTTCCTTGGCGCTCTTTGCGTGGCCTCGGCGCGGTTGCGTGAAATTCGGCGCGTTCGCTCCTTCCGGTCTATACTCCCTCTCATGCAGAAGCCATTCGCCGCCGCCTGCCTCGCCCTCGCCGCCTGCATCAGCTGGGCCGCCGCGCAAACCCCGCGCCGCGCGCTCACGCTCGACGACATGGCCCGCCTTGCCACTGTCTCCGACCCGCAATGCTCCCCCGACGGCCAATCCGTCGCCTACGTCGTGCGCACGACCGACGTCAAGGGCGACAAGGCCAACTCCCATATCTGGATGGCCAACTACCAGACCGGCGCGGACCGCCAGATGACCGACAGCCAATCCTCCGAATCCTCGCCGCGCTGGTCGCCGGACGGCAAGTACCTGAGCTTCACCTCCGCGCGCCCCGGCCCCGCCAAGGGCAATCAAGTCTGGCTCCTGAATCGTCAGGGAGGGGAAGCCGTCCAGCTCACCGACGTCAAAGGCGAACTGCAAAGCTACGCCTGGTCGCCCGACAGTTCCCGTCTCGCGCTCGTCATTCACGAGCCCGTGCCGGAAACCAAGCCCGACGCCTCGCCGCAGCCGATCGTGGTGGACCGCTACCACTTCCGCCAGGACGGCGTCGGCTTCCTCAACGATCGCCACAGCTTCATCTATATCTTCGATCTCGCCACCAAGAAGCTCACCCGGCTCACCTCGGGCAGCTACGACGAAGCCAATCCGGTGTGGTCCCCCGATGGCAAGCGCATCGCCTTCACCAGCAACCATGACGCGGATTGGGAGCGCGAGGAGCACACCAACGTTTGGGTGATTGACGTGCGCCCCGGGGCGGTTGAGCGCGCCCTCACCAAAATCAGCGACGAAGCCGAAGGCGGGCGCGTGGCCTGGAGTCCGGATGGCCGCACGATTGCGTTCCTCGAGGGTGAGCCCAATCGCCTCGCGTCCTATACCCAAGCCCGGCTCGCCCTGGTCGCGGTGGACGGCAGCGACGCGCCCGTCCTCGCCGCTCCCGCCTTCGATCGCGCCGTCTCCGCTCCCCAATTCGCCCCGGTCGCGCCGGCCAGCGCCGTCGAGGTGCTCGTCGCCGACGATCGGTCGGTGTATCCGGCAACGATCTCGCTCGGCGACCACACGGTCTCGAAGCTGGCGCAGCCGCCGATCGTCTCGACCAGCGTGACCCATGCCGGCGCCTGCACGGCTTCGCTTCTCGGCCAGCCCGACCACGCCACCGAGGTCTATGGATTCCATCCGGCCGCGAACGGCCCGCGCCAGCTCAGCCATGCCAACGATGCCCTCTTCGCCCAGCTCCAACTCGGCAAGGTCGAGGCGATCGAGTTTGCGAGCCAAGACGGCACCCGCCTTGGCGGCATCCTCACCTACCCGGTGGATTACGTCGCCGGCACCAAGGTCCCGCTCCTCTTGCGCATTCACGGCGGCCCCAACGGCCAGGACACACTCTCGTTCAATTTGGAGAACCAGATGTTCGCCGCGCACGGCTACGCCGTGCTGAACGTCAACTACCGCGGCAGCTCGGGGCGCGGCCAGGCCTTCGCCGCGGCCATCGCCGCCGACTGGGGGCACCTCGAGGTGCAGGACCTCGAGGCGGGTGTGAACAAGGTCATCGCCATGGGCGTGGCCGATCCCAACCGCCTTGGAGTGGGGGGATGGTCGTACGGCGGCATCCTCACCGATTACATGATCGCCAGCGACCCGCGTTTCAAGGCCGCGACCGACGGCGCCGGCACCGGCTTCACGGTATCGTTCTATGGCGAAGACCAGTACATCAACCAGTACAACTACGAAATCGGCCCGCCGTGGAAGCCCGGGGCGTGGGAGATCTACCAGAAAATCTCCTACCCCTTTCTGCATGCCGATCGCATCAAGACGCCGACCATCTACTTCGGCGGCACGCTGGACGCGAATGTCCCGCTCACCGGCGGCGAGCAGATGTACGAGGCATTGAAGACGCTGGGGGTGCCCACCGAGCTTGTGGTCTACCCCAACCAGTACCACGGCATCAGCCGCCCCAGCTTCGTGCGCGACCGGATGCAGCGGTACCTGGATTGGTACGACAAGTACTTGAAGAAGGACTTGAAGAAGTAGACTATTTCCCTTTCGCGTGCCCCTTCTGCTTGTGCTGTTTCAGGACGGTGCGGGCGGCGACTTCCTTGGCGCGCGCGCCGTAGCGGCCCGATTTTTCCGCACTCTGCTTGATGTGCTCGTACTCGCGCTGCTCTTTCTCACTGACGCCGCGCAAATTTTTGCCTCCGGGCATATTCGAATCCTCCTTGCGCGCTTAGATGCGGCTTGCTAGGCTGCTGGGAGCGCAGGCGTAAGGCCTGCAGCTTTGGGGGACCCTATGAAACCTTCCACCGCCCGCGCATGCGCCGTCGCTTTCTTGTGCCTCGGCTTGACCGCCGCCGCCGCCCCCCAAGCCATCTCCACCGCACTCTTCAAGAACCTGCGCTGGGTGAATCTGGGCCCGGCGCGCGCCGGGCGCTCGATTGCCAGCACGGGCTCGGCGGCGCGGCCGCTGGAGTACTTCACCGGCGCCACCGGCGGCGGCTTGTGGAAGACCGACGATGGCGGCTTCACCTGGCGTCCGGTCACCGACGGCCAACTGCAGAGCTCCTCGGTGGGCGCGGTCGCGGTCGCCGCCTCGAATCCCGATGTGGTCTACATCGGCATGGGCGAGAAGGACCTCCGCGGCAACATCATGCAGGGCGACGGGATGTACAAGTCGAGCGATGACGGCAAGACCTGGCGGCACATCGGTCTCGACGACACCCAGATCATCTCGAAGATCGTGGTTGACCCGGCCAACCCGGATGTGGTCTACGTAGCGGCGCTGGGGCATCCGTCGGCGCCCAACTCCGAGCGCGGGGTCCTCAAGTCCACCGACGGGGGCGCGCATTGGAGCAAGATCCTGTTCCGCGACGACAAGACCGGGGCGGTGGACCTGGCCATGGATCCGAAGAACCCGCAGATCCTCTACGCAGCGCTGTGGGAGGCGTGGCGGACCTCGTGGGGCATGTCGAGCGGCGGCCCCGGCAGCGGGCTGTTCAAGTCCACCGACGGCGGCGCGAACTGGACCGAGATCACCCGCAACTCCGGCCTGCCCTCGGGAGTGATCGGGAAAATCGGCATCGCCGTTTCGGGCGCCGACTCGAACCGTCTCTACGCGCTGGTCGAAGCCCACGACGGCGGGGTCTACCGCTCCGACGACGCCGGCGCCACCTGGACGCGGGTGAACGACGAAAACACGCTGCGCCAGCGCGCGTTCTACTTCAGCGATATCATCGCCGACCCGCAGAAGAAGGACACCGTCTATGGCGGCAACGTCGGCTTCTACCGCTCGACCGACGGCGGCCAGAGCTGGCGCCAGGTGCGCGGCGGCGACACGCACGCCTTGTGGATTGATCCGAGCAACGACCAGCGCATGATCGTGAGCAACGACAGCGGCGCGACGATCTCGGTCAACGGCGGCACGACGTGGAGCCCGGAGACCTACTCGACGGCGCAGATCTACCACGTGGCCTTGACCAAGGACGATCCGTACCAAGTGTGCGGCGCGCAGCAGGACAGCGGCACCATCTGCGTGCAGAGTTCGGGCGGCGGCGGGCGCGGAGGGCGCGGCATGTGGGCGCCCTACTACGACGTTGGCGGGGGCGAGAGCGGCTACCTCGCTCCCAGCCCGACTGACACCGACATCATCTACGGTGGCAGCCAGGGCGCGCTGCTCACCCGCTACGACCGGCGCACCGGCGCCAGTCGCGACATCGAGCCGTATCCGCGATTCTTTTCCGGCGAGAACTCGGCCTCGCTGCCGGAACGGTGGCAGTGGACGTATCCGATCGTCTTCGACAACTTCGATCCGCACAAGCTCTACACGTCCTCGCAGCATCTGTGGATGACCACCAACGACGGCCAGAGCTGGACCAAGATCAGCCCCGACCTGACACTGCACGATCCCGCGACGCTGGGCGACTCCGGCGGCCCGATCACGCATGACATGAACGGTCCGGAGGTCTACGCCACCATCTTCACCATCGCGCCGTCGCACAAAGCCGCCGGCGCCATCTGGACCGGTTCGGACGACGGCCTGGTCTTCCTTTCGCGCGACGGCGGCAAGAACTGGAAGAACGTCACCCCGCCGGAGATGCCGCATTTGGGGCGCGTCAGCCTGATCGAGGCCTCGCCGCTCGCCGCCGGCACCGCCTACGTCGCGGTGAAGCGCTACTTGCAGGATGACCGCAAGCCGTACATCTTCCGCAC
>DATNED010000003.1:0-3388 GCA_035553115.1 Terriglobales bacterium
GCGCGCATGGTCGCGGATAATCCGCCGCAGGCGGGGCGACCCGCCCCCGGCAAGGTAAAAGGCGCGGCCCCGGCCGGCTGGGGGTCCCAGGGGCCCCAGCTGGCCGAGCGTAAGCGGGTCGCTCGGCGCAGCCGAGCGGGGCCCCGCGCCAGTCAATGTAAAGCCCCACGGCGCAGGACCGGAGTGCCTGCCTGCGGCTTTTTGAGACCACTTCCAGGCGCCCCGTATCGCCCCGCCCCGCTCCAGTGGCGGCAGGGCTCGAGTTGCACCGCAGGTCGGGGCAAGATCGCAGGGCCAGGCCCGCGAAATTCGGAACGGCGGCCCCTGCCGGGGGCAATTCTTGGGACGGGGCGAGACGGGGTGGTTAGCTAGGACGCAGGAAGGGCGCGAACCGCAGCGTGGCTCGATGCCTGTGCGCAGCACGGATGTGGATTCGCGCCCGACCGAGGGCAACGCCAGACGCTCCGTATCGCCCCGCGCCACTCCAGAGCGCGGCTATTGTGCACTGGGCCATGTGAAGCGCGCCCCGACGCGCGCGCTCAGGCGGGGTCCCGGGAAGCCGAGAACCTCTTGATATTGGCGATCGGTGGCGTTGTCCACCGCGCCCAGCAATTGCCACCGCGCCGAGAGACGCCACGAGCCGGCCAGGTTCAGGAGCGTATAAGCCGGATCGAGGTCGTGGTTGGGGAGCAGGAGCGTGTTGCCGAAGTTGGCGTCGGTGAGGAAGGTGGAATCGTCGCGGCGGCCGGTATAGGTCGCCCACGCCGTGCCGGTGAAGCGGGCGCGGGAATAGGTGGCGGAAACGCTGGCAGCTTGCGGAGGCACCCGGAACGGGCGCCCTCCTACGAGCGGGGCGAAGGCGCCGATCGCGACGCCCGGAATATTCGGATTGAAGGTCGGGGCCTGGGCGTCGAAGGAGAAGCTCCGCAGCACGCGCGCCTCGGTCGCGGTGTAGCTGCCGCGCAGGTTCCATTCGCCGCCGAGAGCCCTGGCGAGGCGCAGTTGCGACTCGAGCTCGAGGCCGCGGGCGCGGGTGGTGAGCGAATTGAACTCGCCCCCGAAGGGCGCGGCCTGGGCCACCGCCGCGGGTATGCCCAGCGCGGCGAAGGCGCTGGGCGGGATGTCCTCAACCACGTCGTAGTAGCGCTGATCGAACCAGGTCAGGCTGAGCGTGCCCGCGCCGGTGAGGAAATACCGGTCCACTCCGAAATCGGCGTTGCGGCTGCGCTGCGGCCGCAGCGGCGTGACGCCGAGTTGGGCGATGAGGGCCGCGCCCCCCGGGGCGGCGTCCAATTCGTTGAAGAGCGAAAAGACCTCCTGTTCGAGCGCGGGATCCTTGAGGCCCTCGCCGGCGCTGGCGCGCACGCGCATGGAAGGGCGCGGATACCAGGCGAGCGAGGCTTGCGGGCTGGCCGACGATCCGAACGGGGTATTGCGGTCGAAGCTGACCCCGCCGTTGGCGAAGAGCCGATGGCCAAGGCCGCCGGCAAGCACCGCGTAGGCGCCATTGTTGTGCCGGCTGAGCGCGGCGTTCGAGCTCAGGCCGCGCTCATCATAGTAGCGGTACCCCTCGATCAGGTTCCATTCGGGAGCGACCGCGATGCTGGTCTCCCAGTTGAGATCGCGGCGGAGGGTGTCGGACGGGCTTGCTTGGGGAAAGGGGCCGCCAAAGCTGAGGATGGCTGAGCCGGTGGCGCTGGAGCCATTCGCGCCGACGATCGTCACGGGCAGGCCATCGAAGTCGCCGGCGCCGTCGGGAATTCCCGCCGGGCCTGGAATCACGCTGTACAAATTCGCCTGCGATTGGGTGAGCTGGATGCGCTGGGACCAAATCGGGGTGATCTGCTGATTGAAGCTGAGCGCGGCGTAGGTTTCGCCTTGGTGCTTGAATGCGCCCTCCGAAAGGCCGTAGAAGAGCAGGGCGTTGGGCTGGCCGGTGTCGGCGAAGCTGCGCTGGAGATCAACGCGCAGGGTCGCGGCGGGCGCAATGCGCAAGCCCAGATTCGCCCCGTAGGTGTTGTTGCGGAAGCCCGCTCCGGGTTGCTGGTTGTGGGTGAAGGTGTAGCCGTGGCGCAGTGCGAAATCGAAGCGGCCGCGGTGGCCGAGAAGCTGCTCGCTTTGCAGCAGCGTGGCATAGGGACCGGCCAGGGTGGTCGCGTCGAATTCGAGGCCGGGACCGTCGCTGCCGCGGCGCGTGGTCAGCGCGATCACCCCGGCGGCGGCGTCGGAGCCATAGATGACGCTGTCGGGGCCGCGCAGGATTTGGATGCCGGCCAGGCCGACCGGCGCCAGATTCGAGAAATCGTAGCCGCCGAGATCGAGGCGCTGGATGGGCACGCCGTCGAGCAGGACCTTGGTGAAATCGCCCGGAGCGCCGCGCAAGAAGATCGAGGTCACCGCGCCCGTCTGTCCGCTGGCGATGACGGCGGTTCCGGCGAGAAGGCGAAGGCCGGCATCAGCCTGGAGCGGATTGAGGTCCTGGAGCTGAGTGCCGGAGAGGGCGGCGGTGGCGTTGCCGAGCTGGGCCTCGGGCAAGGGAACGCCCAGCGCGGTGACGTTGATGGTGGTCTGCTGCGGCGGGACCGTACGCGGGGGCCCCGCCTTTTGCCCCGCGGGCAAAGCAGGCGCGGAAGGTCGCGGATAATCCGTCGCAGGCGGTGCGACCCGCCCCCGGCAAGGTAAAAGGCGCGGCCCCGGCCGGCTGGGGGTCCCGGGGTGCGAGCGTCGCAGCGAGCACGCTGGCCGAGCGTAAGCGGGTCGCTCGGCGCAGCCGAGCGGGGCCCTGCGCCAGTCAATTGTGCGGCACATGCAGGGGCTACAGAATCAGCATGCAATCGCCGTAGCTGAGGAAGCGGTAGCCCTGCGCGAGAGCGTGCTGGTAGGCGCGGCGCACGGGCTCGACGCCGGCGAGGGCCGAGATCATCATCAAAAGCGAGCTGCGCGGGGCATGGAAGTTGGTCAGCAGGCCATCCAGCACCTGAAACCGCTTGCCGGGATAAAGATACAGCCGGGTGGCGCCGGCTGCCGCGGTGAATTCCTGGCCCGGCGCGGGCGCAAGCGTTTCCAGCACGCGCGCGGCGGTGGTGCCAACGGCGATGATGCGCCGGCGCTCGCGCCGGGCGGCGTTGAGCGCGGCGGCGGCAGCGGCGGCCAGCTCGAAGCGCTCCTCGTGCATGGAGTGCTCTTCAATATGCTCCGCCTCGACCGGCTGGAACGTTCCCAACCCGATATGCAGCGTCACCGCTGTCCATTGCACACCGCGGTCGCGCAAGCGCCCAAGCACGGCGGGCGTGAAATGCAGCCCGGCGGTGGGCGCAGCCGCGGAGCCGGTGGCGCGGGCATAGACCGTCTGGTAGCGTTCGCGATCGGCGGCGGCATCCGGGCGGCG
>DATNED010000004.1:0-4839 GCA_035553115.1 Terriglobales bacterium
CTTCGAAATCCTGCCGCCCGCGACCGCCCATCTCCGTCCGGGCATCGTCGAACTCCGGATTCTGCCCCCCATCCCCACCACCGGCCTCACCCGCCACGATGCCCCCGCCCTCGCCGCCCGCCTCCGCGCTCAAATGCTCGCGGCCCTTGAAACTTGCAACTCGAAACTTGAAACTAGTTAGATGAAAGCCATCCAAGTCTCCGAATTCGGCGGCCCCGAAGTGCTGAAGCTGGCCGAGATTCCGGTGCCGCGGCCCGAGGCCGGGCAAGTGCTGGTCCGTGTCCACGCCGCGGGCGTGAACCCCTACGACACCTACATGCGCACCGGCACCTATGCCATCAAGCCCCCGCTCCCCTACACGCCGGGCTCGGATGCGGCCGGAGTGGTCGAGGCTGTCGGGGCCGGCGTGAGCCGCCTCAAACCGGGCGACCGCGTCTACACCGCCACCACCGTCACCGGCGCCTATGCCGAATACACGCTCGCGCTCGAGGCTGCGGTGCATCCGCTTCCCTCGTCGCTCAGCTTCGCTCAGGGCGCTGGGGTTTGGGTGCCCTACGGCACCGCCTACCATGCGCTCCATCATCGCGCCCAGGCGCGGCGCGGCGAAACCCTGCTCGTGCATGGCGCCTCGGGCGGCGTCGGCATTGCCGCCGTCCAGTTGGCGCGCGCGGCGGGGTTGAGAATCTTCGGCACCGCCGGCAGCGAGCGCGGCGCCGAGCTGGTGAAGCGCGAAGGCGCGCAGGAAGTCTTCCGCCACGATCAGCCGGGGTACCTGGAGCTCGTCGCCAAAGCCGCCGGCGGCCGCGGCGTGGATGTGATCGTCGAGATGCTCGCCAACGTCAACCTCGGCCACGACCTCAAACTGCTGGCGCAGAACGGGCGCGTGGTGGTGATCGGCAGCCGCGGCGACACGACCATCACGCCCCGCGATCTCATGGCGCGCCGCGGCAGCATCACCGCCTTCACGCTCTGGGGCACCACCGACGCCGAGAAGCAGGAAATCTTCGCCGCTTTGGGCGCGGCCATGCAGGGGGGCATCATCCGCCCGGTCGTGGGCAAGGAGCTGCCGCTCGCGGAAGCCGCGCAGGCCCATCGCGACGTGCTCGCGCCCGGCAGCTTCGGCAAAATCGTGCTCACCGCCTAGCGGTCAACGTTCATGTGGCAGCGCGCGGGCGAGGTCCACGAACTCGACTTGCGCTGGAAAGGAAATTCGTCACCGCGAGGGTCTGGCCATCGGGGCTGATGCGCAGCTCGCGCGGAAATGCACCAGCGGGAATCGGCTGCATCCGCAGCGGCGCGCCCGGGGCGAAGCTGGCTGCGTCCACGGCATCGAGGCTGCTCGCGGGGGTCGCGCCCCCGCGGGCGGCAAAGCGATTGGAGTTGGTGGCGATCACCCACCGTCCGTCCGGCGTCACCGCCACACCGACCGGCGCGGTGCCGACGCGGACGCCGACCGGCGTTGCTGCGCCGCCGCTCAGCTGGGCGGCGTCGAAGGCCGGCACCTTGTCGTCGGTGCGGGCGGTGACGTAGGCGGTTGCGCCGTCGGGCGAGAGCGCGAGGCGCACCGGGCTGCATCCGGCCGCGACCGTGCTCACGATCGCATTCTGCGGATCGCTCACGACCTTGGCCATGTCGGCCACCTGCACCACGCCTTCGGGCATCACCGGGGCCCCGCCGTGCCCGGCCGCGGCCTGCGCCGCGCAGACGTTGGGCCAGTGCAGCGATGGCGGTGCAACCTCGCTGGTGGTGTACAGCCAGCGGCCGTCGGGCGAGAGCGTGAGGGCAATGGGGGCGCGGCCGACCGGGATGTCGCCGAGGTAGGTCGAGTCGCGCAAATCGAACACCAGCACGGCGGCGCCGCGCTCATCGCTCACCAGCAGCCAATGGTCGTCGGCGGTGACGTTGACGTAGATGGCGGACCGCAGTTTGCCCGTGCCCAGCCGCGCCCGAACCCTATCCCCCTGGCCGGTCTCGAGGATGCGCACGTCGAGCAGATCCACGGCGTCGTCATTGGCGGCAATCAAGGTGCGGCCGTCGTGGGTGAGCACCATGCCGGTGGGATGCCCGCCGATGCGGTCGAGGCGGTCGAGCTTGAAGCTCCCGCTGCCCTTGCGGCGCAGAAGGGCGATTTCGCCCTGCGGGGTCAGCGAGACAAAGACCTCGCAGCCATCGGCCGAGAAGATGGGCTCGAAGGGGCGCCCGGGCAGGCGCACGAATTCGCTTCTTGCCGGTCGCGCCCGCGCAGGGCCTCTGCGAGTAGAGCGGCAGCGTCGCGCAGACCGCGGCCAGAAGCAGAAACCGCCATCGCTTCATCAATGCATCCTAGCAAGTTCTGCCACGACAGCGGCGACATCGGCGAAGCGGTTGTAAAAAGGATGGAACGAAACCCGCAGGATGGGGCCGCGCACGTCCGAGAAGATGCCCGCCGCGCGCAGTTGGCGCTGCACGCTCCCGGCTTCTGCGCCGAAATGGAGCGAGCACTGCGCGCCGCGCTCGGAGGCCGCGGCGGGGGTGATGCGCCGGACTTGCGGAATCCGTTCCGAGGCCCAGCGGTCGAAGCCGGCGGCGAGCGCCTGCGCCTTCGCTTGCCGGGCGTCCAACGAAATCTTGGCGAAGATTTCAAGGCCGGCGCGGAGGCCGGCCATCGCCAGAATGGATGGGCAGCTCACCACCCAGGCGGCTGCGCCGGCTTCGGGTTCGAAGTCGTGGCGCATCTCGAAACGGGTCTCCGCGCGGTTGCCCCACCAGCCTTCAAGACGAGGGCCGCGGGTCTGGTGATGCCGCGGGTGGACGAAGGCAGCGGCGGGGGCGCCGGGGCCGCCGCAGAGATACTTGTAGCCGCACCAAACGGCGAAGTCGGGGTTGGCAGTGCGGAGATCGATCGCCACCGCACCCATCGCATGGGCGAGGTCAAAACCGACAAGCGCTCCGGCGCTGCGGGCGGCCTTCGCGACGCCGGCGAGATCGAGGGCTTGGCCGGTGTAGTAGTTCACCCCGCCCAATAGCACCAGCGCCAGGCGCGGACCTTCTTGCTCGATGCGGGCCAGCAAATCTTCCTGGCGGAGCGTGGCCTCGCCCGGCAGCGGAGCGACCTCGATCATGGCGGTGGCGGGATCGAAGCCGTGCCAGCGGATCTGGGAGGCAACCGCATAGCGGTCGGAAGGAAACGCCGGGCTTTCGATCAGGATGCACGCCCGCTCGCGGACGGGGCGATAGAAACTCGCGAGCATCTGATGCAGCGCAACCGTCAGCGCAGGGAAGATCGCCACATCGGCGGGCTGCGCCCCGGCCAGGTGCGCGGACGCCGCCGCGAGCGGCGCGGCGTATTCGCCCCAGGAGGGATCGCCGTCATGGTGGCCCTCAACCCCGCGCTCGCCCCAGATATCGAGGGCTTGGCGCAGGTAGCCTTCGGCCGTGCGCGGCTGGGGGCCGAGCGAGTGGCCGCAGCAGTAAACCGCGTCGGCGCCATTCTCGGTGCGCGGCAGGTGGAACTGCTCGCGCACCCCGGCCAACGGGTCTGCGGCGTCTTGGGCCTCGGCCCACTCCCGCAACCGGCCGGACATCCGCGTCTACTTGCCGATCACCAGGATCGTGAAGGATCCGGGCTCGGCCATGCGCCGCGGGCCGCGTCCGCCGAAGCGTCCCGGCGCGGCGGCAGGCGCGCCCGCAACCGGAGGCGGCGGCGGGGGCGCGGGCACGAAGGTCTGCGACATGGTGAAGATGTGGTTGGTCTTGTGGTCCAGGGTGATGGTGCGCGCGCCGTTCATCGTGTCCAGGTTTTGCTCGACGGCGAAGCTGGTCGGGCTGTTTTCCTTGACGATCGTGAGCGTGCCGTCGCCCTGGGTGCTGAATGCTTCCATGGTGGCGGGGTTGAACACGGCGCCGTCCGAGCTGCCGGCGATGGGCAGCTTGTCCAGGATCTTGCCGTCGCGCGCGTCGAGGATCACCATGGTTTGCGGCGGCGGACCGGAGGGCTGCGCCATCGCTTGCGGCGGACCTTCGCCGCGCTGGCCACGGGCGGGGGCCGGGCCCTTCGCGCTGCAGGCGGCGAACAGGACGTGGTTCTTGACGTCCAGCGCGAGGCCGTTGCATCCGCCGTTCTCGCCGAACGGATAGTGGGTGGTGGTCTTCATCGTCTTCACGTCCACGACCGCCACGCTGCCGGGACGATCTTGCATCACCACGTAGAGGGTGCCTTTTCCGTCGGCGACTCCTTCTTCGGGCGTGCCGCCGAGATCCACCGTGCCAACCACGTCGCCGGTCTTCGCGTCAATTACCGTGGCGTTGTGGGTGGGGTGGCTGAAAACGTAAATGCGGTCATTGTAGGTGTCGCAGTAAATGCCGTCCGGGCGGGCGTCGCCGACGTCAATCTTCTTGATCAGCTTCAGCGTCGTGGTGTCGAACATCGAAACCTGGGGATGGCTGCTGGCGAAGCCGTGGCCCGTGCCCGGGCAGACCGCGACGCCGTTGCCGCCGGTGTCGGGGATTTCGCCGACCGGAGCCAGCGTGTCGAGATCGAAGACGGTGATGCGGTTCTCGCTCGCCGGAACCGCGGGCGAGGCATCGGTGGCGGGGCGCGCCTGGGTTGCGCCGCGGGGAATGTAGAGGCGGCGGCCGGCGGAATCGGCGAAGATGTAGTCCCATCCGCCCTCGCCGCCGACGTTGGCCTTCTTCAGGACCTGGTAGGGGCCTCCGGAGGACGACTGCGCAGGCAGCAGCGTGGCCGCCAGCGCAGCAAACAGGGCAAAGGTAAGCAATCGGCGCATGGGAATCTCCTCGGGGCGAGTATAGACTACGCCAATGTTAAGCCGACGTGAATTCCTGGCGGCGGGTTCGGCG
>DATNED010000005.1:0-10414 GCA_035553115.1 Terriglobales bacterium
GTGATGCGGAAGTCTTCGGGCTTGAGCCCCGCCATCGCGCCCGACTTGCCGTCCACGATCACATTGATCTGCACCAATTGGGCGCTAGTGCGGAAGGTGAACTGCGGCTTCGGCGCTTGCGCGCAGAGCACCGCCCCAATAAACGCGCCCGCAGCCGCAGGACGGTGCCAGCCCATTGTTGTCCAGTGTACGCCTCTAGGTCTGGAAGGGCTGCTCGATGCTGGGGCTGGGCCCGGTGAACAATCGGGCACCGTCGGGAGTGATGTGCATGTCATCTTCCAGTCGCACTCCGAATTCCCCAACGATGTAGATGCCGGGCTCGTCGCTGAAGGTCATGTTCGCCTGAATCGGGCGCTTGTTGCCGCGCACCAGGTAGTACCACTCGTGGCCGTCCATGCCGATGCCGTGCCCGAGGCGGTGGCCGAAATACTTGTAATCGGGGCCGAAGCCGCCGTCGCTCACCACCTTGCGCGCTGCGGCATCCACGGACTCCATGGGCGCGCCCACCTTGGCGGCAGCCAGCGCCGCCTGCTGCGCTTGGTGCACGATGTCGAAGACGCGCTTCATCTTATCGGTGGCCTTGCCCAGCACAAACGTGCGGGTGATGTCGCTCTGGTAGCCCTCGGCGTGGCAGCCATCATCGAGCATGACCACCGTTCCCTCGACGATGTGTTGGGGCGCAATCGAGCCATGCGGCAGGGCGGTGTATTCGCCAACGTTGATGCTGGCTCCGCCCTGCAGGCCGGTTCGCCTGTAGCCGGCGGCGATCCAGGCGGAAACCTGCTGCTGGGTCATGCCCGGCTCAAGCGCCTGCCATACCGCCTTGTACACCGCGAGCGTGGCATTGTTCGCGATCTGCATCAGGGCGAGCTCGGCTGGGCTTTTCACCGAGCGGCAGCCGGCGGTGACCGGCGTCGCGCTGACCATTTTGGCATGAGCCGCTGCCTCGGCAATTCCAGTCGACATGAAATACGGCACCTGCTCCTCAATGCCGAGCGTGCCGGTGGAGGCGCGCAGGTCGGTCAGAATCTGGGCGATCTTTTGGTAGGGGCTCTCGTCTTCCTGCCAGATCCGAACGTCGTGGCCAAATTTCATCTGCTCTTCGCCCCGCCCCTTCTCAAAGGCCGGGGTGATGTAGATCGGATCGCCCTGGCGAGGCAGCACCATGCCCATGGTGCGTTCGCTGTTGAACCAATTCATGCCGGTGTAGTAGTTCAGCGTGGTGCCGCCGCGCATGAAGATGGCGTCCATCTTGTTCTCGCCCATGAGTTGCTGCGCGCGGGCCAGCCGGGCCCGCCGCTCGTCGTCGCTGATCGGCACCATTTGCGATGCGAAATTGGGCAGTGCGGCAATCGAAGCCGGCACGGCCGACGCGGCACCGGAGTCGGAGCTCCCGGCGCTGCGGCTGCAGCCGGCTAAACCCACTGCGCCCAATGCCGATGCTTGAAGAAAACGCCTGCGTTGCATGAAACCCCCGATCCCGCGTTCACTGTGAACTGTCAACTGTCAACTGTCAACCGATGCTTGTAGACTTTCCTCATGGCCGCGCGCGTCGCCATCTACCCCGGCTCGTTTGATCCGCCCACACTGGGCCACTTGGACCTTATTGCACGGGGCAGCCGCATTTTTCCGCAGCTCATCGTGGCGGTGCTTCGCAATGCCGGGAAGCAAGCGCTGTTTTCCGCAGCCGACAGGGTTGGAATGCTGCGGCAGGCTACCTCGGGGCTGGCCGGGGTCGAGATTTGCGAATTCGACGGACTGCTGGTGGACTTTGCCGAGCGCCGGGGGGCGGAGGCGATTCTGCGGGGCATCCGGGCCATCAGCGACTATGAGTACGAGTTTCAGATGGCTTGGATGAACCGCCGCATGGCGCCAGCGCTCGAAACCGTCTTCATGATGCCGGGAGAGGATTTCGCCTATCTCAGCTCGCGCCTGGTGAAAGAAGTCGCCGCCGGCGGGCGCAGCGTAGTCGGCATGGTGCCGCCCGCCATCGAGGCGCACTTGCGCAAGAAACTGGGCCTAGAATGAGCGTATCCATAAGCACATGCCTCCTCTTGCCCCCACCCCTGCAGCGCCCGCGCCGAGCGTCATGAAACTGGCCGCGCGCGCGAGCCGCATTGCGGTCTCGGCGACGGCAGCGATGGCGATCGAGGCCGAACGGCTGCGCTCGGCTGGCCGCGATCTGGTGGACTTCGGCGTGGGCGAGCCGGATTTCCCCACCCCGGAGCACATTCAGGCAGCGGGCATCGCTGCGCTCGAAGCGCACTTCACCAAGTACACCCACACTGCCGGCATTGCCGAGCTGAAGCAGGCGATTGTCGCCAGCCACGCGCGCGACTTCGGCTCCAGCTATACGGCAAACCAGGCGCTGGTCACGGTCGGCGGCAAGCATGCGCTGTTCAACGCCATCAGCATCTTGGTGGACCACGGCGACGAGGTCCTTGTGCCCGCGCCCTATTGGGTCAGCTTCTGCGAACAAATTCGCTACTCCGGCGGCACGCCGGTCATCGTCCCCTGCGATGAAGCGCGGGGCTTCGCACTCGATTTTGATGCTCTGGCGCGCGCCGTCACCCCGCGCACCAAGGCAATCGTGCTCAACTCGCCCTGCAATCCAAGCGGCGCGATTTTCAGCCGCGAGCTGTTCCGGTCGGTGCGGGAATTGTCGCGCCAGCAGGGCATTTGGCTGGTCAGCGATGAATGCTATTCGCGCTTCGTCTACGATGGCGACCTCTACAGCGTCGGCGCCGAGCCCGGGAGCAAGGATCGGCTGGTCATTGCCGGCTCGCTCTCGAAGACCTATGCCATGACGGGCTGGCGCATCGGCTTTGCCTTGGCGCCCGAGCCGCTGATCAGCGCGATGCTCAACCTGCAGAGCCACGTCACCAGCAACGCGACCTCGTTCGCGCAGAAGGCCGCGGTCGCGGCCCTCACCGGCCCCCAGCAGCCGGTGACCGAGATGCTCGCCGAATACCGCCGTCGCCGCGGGGTCATGGTCGAGGGCCTGGCCGCCATTCCCGGCATCGCGTGCGGGCTGCCGGCGGGCGCGTTCTACGCCTACCCGAATGTGCGCCGGCTGCTGGGAAGACCGGGAGGTCCGCGCACGCCGATGGAATTTTCGACGAAGCTGCTGCACGAAGCCGGCGTCGTCACCGTCCCCGGCGAGGCGTTCGGAACCAGCGAACACGTGCGGCTTTCGTATGCGACTTCGTCGGCTGCGATTCGCGCCGGGCTGGAGCGTTTTGCGAGCTTCTGCACAGGCTTGCTAAAATAGCCCTCGTCGTGCCCCTCTACGAATACCAGTGCAAGCAGTGCCACCGAAGGGTGGAAAAGATCCAGTCCTTTTCGGCCGAACCCCTCCGCGTCTGTGAGCAGTGCGGCGGTGAATTGGAGAAGCTGATTTCCGCGTCTGCGATTCAATTCAAGGGCTCGGGCTGGTATGCCACCGACTACGCCGGCAAGAAGGGCGGCGGCGCTTCCGCCGAGTCGAAATCTTCCGAGTCCAAGCCTGAGACCAAGTCGGAAGCCAAATCGGAATCCAAATCCGAATCCACTTCCGAATCCAAGCCTGTCTCGCCTCCGTCCACCACTCCCTGACTCCGTTCCTTGGTCACCCTTTCGATTCTCGGCAGCGGCAGCGGCGGCAACGCCGCCGTGCTGGCGACCTCGCGCACGCGCGTGCTATTGGACGTGGGCTTCAGCCGCAGGGAGATGCTCCGGCGGATGCTTCTGGCCGGATATGCCCCCGAGCAACTCGACGGGGTGCTCATCACCCACGAGCACGGGGATCATGTTTGCGGGCTGCCGCGCCTGGCGGAAAAGCTGGCCGCCCCGGTGTATCTGAACGAAGGCACCCGCGCTGCGCTGGGTGCCGCTGGCGGGGCGCTTCCGCGGCCAGAGACGATTGCGGCCGGCGTGAGCTTTCAGATCGGCGACATCGAGGTCACGCCCTTCTCCGTTCCCCACGATGCAGCCGATACGCTGGCGTTTTGCTTCCGAGCCGAAGGTGTGCGCATCGCCTTCGTCACCGATCTGGGGTATCTCGCGCCCCATGTGCTCGAGCGCCTCCGCGGGGCCGACTGCCTCGTGCTTGAGTCCAATCACGATTTGGAAATGCTGAAGAATGGCGGATATCCATGGGCGCTGAAGCAGCGGGTCGCATCGCGCCTGGGCCACCTCTCGAACCATAGCCTGGCGGAGTTCCTGCACGGCCAGTTCGACGGTGCCGCGGCCCACGTGGTACTGGCGCATTTGAGCGAAAACAACAACCTGCCCAGCTTGGCCATGATTTCGGCCCAACGAGCGCTTGCCCCGCGGGCGCGCGTCCCGCAGATTCACCTTGCTCGGCAAGACCGGCCCCTGGGCTCGATCAATTTCTAAATCCCATGAATCTGAAGGATTTACCTCTTGGAGACGCCTCGCCCGAACGCGTCAACGTGATCGTCGAAATCCCGCGCGGAACCCGCGCCAAATACGAATACGACGTCAAGCTGGGCGTCTTTCGCCTGGATCGGGTGCTGTATGCATCCATGTTTTACCCGACTGCGTACGGTTTCATTCCCAGCACCCTGGCCGACGATGGAGATCCGCTCGACATTCTGGTGTTGATCAGCGAGCCACTCAATGTGGGCGTGATGGTCGAGGCTTGGCCCATCGGGGTACTCAAGATGCGCGACGAGAAGGGCGAGGACGACAAGGTGCTGGCCGTGGCGACCCACGACCGCGCTTATAGTGAGGTGCGCGAGCTGGAACACGTCGCCGAGGACGAGTTGCGCCTCATTGAGCACTTCTTCAGAACGTATAAGACGCTCGAGCACAAGGACGTTGTGAGCCATGGCTGGGCAGCCCGGAGCCATGCCCATGCCCTGATCACCTCCGCCGAGCAGGCGTATGCGAATCACGTCAAGATTTCGCATCCCTAGCCGAGCTAGCACTTTCGAATCATTTCGCAGACTTTCCTTGACGCGAGCTGGGCTGAGTTGCTAGAGTCGCTGTTGCCCGCCAGCTTTGTCCCGGCGACCGTCCCATCGACAGGGAGCTTCCGAGCCTGCGCAAACGCTACTACATCTTCATGGTCACCCACGACTGGGATGGCCAATTCAAGCGAGTGCCGATTCCACTGCAGTGGGTGGTGGTGTTTGTGCTGTGTGCGGTCGTGGGTGTAGGCACCCTGCTCGGCATGGCTGGCTCCTATGGGCGGATGCTGACCAAAGTGCAGGCCTTCAACGAGCTGCGCAGCCGCGAAGACGTGCTCATGAAGCAGCTCACGCACAGCCGGCAGGACGCGGACCAGTACAAGGCTGAAGTTGCAAGCCTGGGCAGCTTGGCCAGCGAGGTCAGCGCCCTCTACAACTTCAAGCACAACGCCAGCTTCAAAGACCGGGTACGCAACGCCACGCCAGCGCCCGCGGTCGAGAACGTCGCCGCCACCGAGCCCGATGCCGAGGCCGAGCCTGCCACGCCAGCCGCGGACCCGCAGGCGGACGCGGTGTACAACGACATGCTCAACAATTTCCAGGTGCTGGAGAATACTGCCCTGGAGGGTTCGCTGCCGCAGAGCCGCTGGTCGCCCTTCGGCGCCGGTGTTTGGCAGCCCGACCTTTGGCCGGTGCGCGGGCGCATCACCAGCAGCTTCGGCGAGCGCATTGACCCGTTCCTGGGCGAGGGCGCGTTCCATGCCGGCCTCGATATTGCGGTTGGCTATGGCACGCCCGTGCACGTCACCGCCGACGGCATGGTGGTCTTTGCCGGCATGATGCGCGGCTACGGTCGCACCGTGATTGTGGAACACGGCCACGGCATCCGAACGCTCTACGCCCATCTTTCGGGCATGGCGGTGGCCGTCGGCCAGCACCTGGATCGCGACGAGGTGGTCGGCTTCGTGGGCGAGAGCGGCCGCACCACCGGCTCGCACCTGCACTACGAAGTTCGCATCAATCAGGCGCCAGTCAACCCGTACCGCTACTTACACCCCTAACCGGCCGATTGGGCTCCCAATGAGGACGCCAAGGCGCGAAGGCTGCGTTCAAGCTGCCGCACTTCGCCGCTGGCTTGCAGCTTCAGTTCGTCGAGCTGGCGCTGCAGTTCCTGCTGGCGTGCGCGCAGCGCACCCAGTTCGGCCGAGTTCCCCTCGGATGCGGATTGCACGGACTGCTCGTGCAGCATCACCTCCAGCCGCGCCGCTTGCGCTCGCAATTGCTCAAGCCGCTGATTGGCCTCCGGCGTGCTCGGTACCGTCGCCCTGATTCGCTCCTGGATCATGGCCGCTTGCTCGGCAAGCGCGGTCTCGCGCTGCTCGGCCAGGTGCAGGCTGGCATGGTCGCGCGCAGTGCCTTGATCCAACTCGGGGCGCAATTGCATCTGCTGCAGGTCGAGGAATCGTTGCTGGGCGTTGTTCACGTCCAAGGCCTGGAACAGGCGTGCGGCGTCAGCCGCCGCCTTGCCTGTGAATCGGCGTTCGCTGCCCTGCTCGACAAACACGACCGCCCCCTGGCTCACCCGGACCGCGAACTCGGAGGGGCCGCGTTCCTGGGCGCAGCCGTCGCCGATCGCGATGTAGGTCCAGCCGTCGTAGCTGGTGAATGCGCAGTTGTTCTGCCCGCTGCCCGGCGCAGACTGCGGATGGACCACCAGCAGGTACTGGTATCCGTGCGCGCCGGCGCCCGGCTTCGGCGCTGGCCGAATCACGGCCGCCACAAGAGCCAATGAGGCCAGCACACCCACCGTGCCCAGCCCCCAACCGAGTTTCTTGGACATGGACTCCTCCTTGGAAAAATTCAAAATGCGCTGCACGCGTTTCTCAAAGACCCTTGCCGACCGGCGGCTCGCCATGGCCACCGCGTGCATCCTCGATCGTGGCTTCCCGGCGTCGGCCTGGCGGACCGCCAGCAGCAACCCGACGTAGCGTTCGGGCTCGATGCCGCAGGCATGCAGCGCCGCCTCGTCGCTGGCCGCCTCCATCACGCCGCTCAACTTGCGCGGCAGCCACCAGCCCAGGGGGCTGAACCAAAATATCGTCCGATGCAGCTCCGCCAGCCGGAGCGTCAACAAATCGTTCCGCTGCAGGTGCGACGCCTCGTGGGCGAGCACCGCCGCCATTTGTTCCGCGTCCCAACCGTGCCAGGCGGAGGGCAGCATCAGGGCGGGCCGCCAGATCCCGATCGCGGCGGGAGCGCCCAATGCGCTGGTCTCGAACACCGGCACCCCCGTGCACAACGCCAACGGGCGCGCGCCGTTCCGCAGCCGCCGCACTCCCCAGCAGCCAGCTGCGAGCTCGGCTGCCAGCCCGCCTGCCACCAGCGTCCAGATCCAGACGAGAACGTCGCTGCCACTGCGCCGCCGCGCCGGCTGCGCGGACCGAGCGGTGGCGCCGCCGCCCGTTGCTGCCGGGGGAGCGCTGATCGAACTTGTGCGAACGCTTGATGGCATGCTTGGCGTCATGGCCGCCGGCACGCGGATGTGCCAGGCCGGCGCCAGCGCGCTCACTGCCGGCATAGCCAGGCAGAGAATGAGCAGGCGACGCCAGAGCCGCAGTTGCGCTGCCGGGCGGCGGCGCACGATCCAGGCCATCGGCGCGGCAACCGAGGTCGCGAGCGCCAGGTTGCGCACGGCGTCCAGGCCCAATGGCACCAGCCAATTCATTTCCCGCTCCGCTCGGTCCGCGCGCGGGCGCTGGCAGCGATTTGGCGCCGGATTCGCTCAAGCTGGGCTGGCGTGAGGGCATCGCTTGCAACCAGGCCCAGCACCAGCCGCTCCGCCGATCCCTCGCAGAACCGATCCAGCACGCCCTTCAGCGCGCCGAGCATGGCATTTTCGCGCGGCTGCGCGGCACGGTACAGAAACGTGCGCCCCGCCACCTCATGGCGCAAGAAGCCCTTCCGCTCCAGCCGGCGGAAAATGGTCCGCACTGTGGACTCGCGCATGGGGTGCGCCAGCTGGAGCGCATCGCGCGTCGCCATCGCCGTCACCTTGCGTTCGCGCCAGATGTGCTCCATCACCAACTGCTCCAATTCGCTCAATCCGCCAGAAACCCTTCGCATAGAGCCATACTGTAGCGCTACAACTAGTAGCTGTCAAGCTCAAAAGTACCTCGGGATTCGCAGGGCGGGTGCTAGCGGAAGACTAACGGCGCTGGGCCAGCATTTTCCGCCATTGATCCAGGGTGGCGGGGTCGAGATCGAGGGTGAGCGAGAGGGTATTGCCTTGCTGGGCAAACGAAAGATGCTCGAGCAGGGCGCTCACGCTCGGTCCGCCTGCGGCATTGGCGCTGAGGATCGGCGCCAGCTGGCGCGCTTGAGATTGGAGCCAGTTGTTGGTGGCGGCGGCATCGGCAGCATTGTCGGACTCGAGCCAAGCATGGACCGCCAGGCTGCCGTCGGCGCGCGCGTTGACTTCCGCCCGCCAACGCCGGCTGCCACGTAGTCCCTCTGGTTGATGGGCATCGTCGGCGGTCACATCGGCTGCGGCATATCCCAAGGGTGGAAGCGACCAGAAGGCATGCTGCCACGCGGCGGGGCGGCGCGGCAGCGGGCCCGGAAGCACGGTTGCGGCATCGCCGGCATTCGTCACCAGCAGCCGGTCGTGGGAGAGTTCGATCACGGTGAGGGGCTGATTCGGGCGCGCCCAACCGGGGAACTGATAGGCAACGCGTCCTGCAACTTTGGTTTTGCGCAGCGCATGCGCGGCGAGGTAGGAATCCAATTGCTGGGAAAATCGGCCAATGAGAATCGCGGTGGTTTGCTCGGGTTGGAGCACCGAGCCCTGCATGGAGACCGCGATTTGGTCCAAGTCGCGTTCGAAATCGAAGCCAGAGTCGCGCACAAAGGCGGCATACGCCGACCCGCGCGGCTGATCGCCGCCCAAGGCCAGCACGCCGGCGCGGCGCACGGGCGCGAGGTCGAGATAAAAAAGGGCGCTGCCGGGGGGCAAGGCCCGAACCGCGCGCGGCACCGCCAGAGTCCAGCCGGCCCAGGCGCCGGAAGCAGCCAGCACGGCCACTACCGCACCCCAGCGCAGCGCCGCGCGCCCGGTCAAGGCCTGCCGCCTTGCGGCGCCGGAGGCTGGGAGACGGGTTTCTGGGCGCCGCGATGGCAGGTGTAGCAACTTACCTCGGCGCGCCCGTCGAAACTGTCCTTATTGATGGCGTCCACCATGCGCAGCATGCGGCGGGCGATACCCTTGGTGTCCTTGGCATCGCTGGCGAAATCCCCCTGGACGTGGCAGAAATTGCACTGCACGCCTAGCGATGCGGCGATCACGCGCATTTTTGCAATGACCACGGGCAAGGGCGTGTCTTTGGGCAGGACCTGGAGGTTTTTTGGTGAGGGAGGGCCGGCCTGAGGCGCTTGTTGGGTGGTTGCGGCAGTGGCGAAACCGGCCAGAAGGAGGGCGAAAACGAGGAGCGAAAGCCAAGCTCGCATTCCGCTACTGTAACAGCCGGGAACCCTGCGCGCGTTGTATACTGGAGGGGAACATCGAAAACGGAAGTGGCGGTCGGGAGCGGCAGCGGTTGCAAGGTGGGGCAGTTTTTTACTACAATCAATTCTTTGTCGCCGGAACGCTTGCAGCTCTCAATGCTGCGCGGCGGGGGTGTCCCTGCTTGCGCAGTGTTGGCGTGGCTGGAAGCGTCGGCATCTTGCGGGATGCTGGCGTAGCTCAGGGGTAGAGCAGCTGATTTGTAATCAGCCGGTCGGGGGTTCAATTCCCTCCGCCAGCTCCACCATTGGCGGCGGGCCGGAATGCGGCGGGACAGGTGGGTGAGCGGTTAATACCAACAGACTGTAAATCTGTCGCCCCTTGGGGCTACGGAGGTTCGAATCCTCCCCTGTCCACCAGAAGCTGAGCATGGAAGTTGGAGCAAATTCGTCGCCGGGCTCTGATCGCCGGCACAGGCTGCGTTTGGCGATGGCGATGGTTTTGTACGGAGCTGTGTTGGTGGCCGCCTTGACCACCCTCAGCGATTGGAGGATTCGGCTGGTGACGGTGGCGATCGTGCTGCTGTTCGCCGGGCGGACGTTGTGGCAGCCGCGCCGCACTCCCAGCGACGAGCCCTGGGGCCGCGCGGCGGATGTGGGTGCGGATGATCGGCCGATGTAGCTCAGTTGGTAGAGCGCGTCCTTGGTAAGGACGAGGTCACCAGTTCAATCCTGGTCATCGGCTCCAGGTTTTGGGTTTCGGGAATTCGGGAAGACGCGGGAGTAACTCAGTGGTAGAGTGTCAGCCTTCCAAGCTGAACGTCGCGGGTTCGAATCCCGTCTCCCGCTCCAGTGTGGTGGCTGCCGAGTGCTGATAGCTGAGAGCTGATATGGCGAAAGAAAAATTTGATCGTTCCAAACCGCACGTGAACGTGGGCACCATCGGCCACATTGACCATGGGAAGACGACGCTGACGGCGGCGATCACCAAGGTGCTGGCGAAG
>DATNED010000006.1:0-3228 GCA_035553115.1 Terriglobales bacterium
ACGATCACGGTCAACATTCATTCGACCGAGATCGCCAGCTCGCAGACCGCCGCCCAGTTCGCCTACGAAATGGCCTCGGGATCATCGCCTGAAATTCGCCAAATCCTGGATCAGGACATCATCCTGCTGGTGCCCTCGCTCAACCCCGACGGCGAGCAACTGGTGGTGGATTGGTACAAGAAATACCTGGGCACGCGCTACGAGGGCATGAGCCCGGTGGTGCTTTACCAGAAATACGTGGGCCACGACGACAACCGCGACTGGTACATGTTCACGCAGAAGGAGACGCGGCTGACGGTGGAGAAGGTGCTGAACCCGTGGCACCCGCAGATCCTCTACGACGTACACCAAATGGGGCCGACCGGCACGCGCCTGTTCCTGCCGCCCTGGGTGGATCCGATCGATCCCAATGTGGATCCGATCCTCGAAGCTTCGATGAACGCGGTCGGCACCGACACCGCGCGGGACCTCACCGCGGAAGGCAAGCAGGGCGTGCTGGTGGACGGCGTCTACGACGGCTTCTCGCCCGCACGCCAGTACATCGTCTACCACGGCGGCCTGCGCCTGCTCAGCGAAAGCGCCAGCGTGCGGATCGCATCGCCGGAGAGCATCCCCTTCGACCGCCTCGGCCGCGGCATCGGCTACGACGCCAAGGTGCGGAAATGGAATTTCCCCGATCCCTGGCCCGGCGGCGCATGGCACCTGGGCGACATCGTGCGCTACCAACTGAGCGCATTCTTCTCGATCGCCGACAACATGGCCAAGAACCGGGCGGCGTTCCTGCGGAATTTCTATACCGTCGGGCAGCACGCGGTGACGCGCAGCGCGCATGCGGCGTGGCCGTACGCCTACGTCGTGCCGGAGGCGCAGGCGGATCCGCTGGCGACCGCCACGCTGGTCAACACGCTGCGCGAAGGCGGAGTGGAGGTCGGGCGCGCGACGTCCGGCTTCTCCGCCGGCGGGCACGACTACGGCGCCGGCAGCTACATCATCCGGCTCGACCAGCCCTACGGCAGCTTCGCCAAGACGCTGCTCGAACGCCAGCAGTACCCCGATCTGCGCCAATACCCCGGCGGCCCGCCGCAGCGCCCCTACGACGTCACCGCGCAGACGCTGCCGCTGCTGCTCGGCGTGGCCGCCGATGCCGTGGCGCAGCCGTTCGCCGCCACCGCGCCGCTGGTCCCAGCGCCGGTACATGCCGCCGCAGGAGCGGTGCACGCCGACGCAGCGGCGACGGGCACCTCGATCGAAGGCCAAAGCAACGGCGCGCTGCTCGCGGCCTTCGGCTTGCTTTCCCAAGGCGTGCTGCTGGAGCGCGGCAACGACGGGACATTCTTCATTCCCGCGCAGGCCGCGGCGGGAAGCAAGCTCGCCGAGGCAGCCGCAAAGTTCGATCTCAACATCCATGCCGCCGCGACGCCCGCCGATGCGGCCGCGCTCAAGCTGCCGCGCATCGGCCTCTACCAGAGCTGGGTGCCGCAGATTGATGAGGGCTGGACGCGCTGGATCTTCGATCAGGACGATATTCCCTACACGCGCGTGCAGGACGCCGATTTGCGCCAAGGCAACCTCAACGCCCGCTTCGATGCGATCCTGGTTCCCGACCAGAACGCGCGCTCCCTGGTGAACGGCAATGCCGCGGGCCGCGTGCCACCGGAGTACGCCGGCGGACCCGGCGAGAGCGGCATGGCCAACCTCAAGGCCTTTGTCGAAGGCGGCGGGACGTTGGTCGCGCTCAACCAAGCCTCGCTGGCGTTTCTCGATTGGACCGGCGGCCAAGTGCAGGACACGCTCCAGGGCGTGCCCAACACCGCCTTCTACAGCCCGGGCTCGATTCTCGCCGCGCAAGCCGATCCGGCGAATCCGCTCGCATTCGGCTCGACCAAGGATGTCGCCATCTTCTCCGAGCAGAGCCCGGCGTTCGAGCTCAGCGGCGCGGCGCGCTCGGCCATCACCTATGGCGCCGGCAACGCCCTGCTGAGCGGCTGGCTGCTGGGCGGCGACAAGCTCCCCGGGCGCTCGGCGCTGGCTTCGGTGCCGCTGGGCAAGGGCAGGCTGGTGCTGTTCGGCTTCAAGCCGCAGTACCGCGCGCAGTCGGAGGCCACCTATCGCTTCCTGTTCAATGCGCTGTTGGAAGCGGCAGCATCCAAATAACGGCGAGGGGCGATACGGGGCGTCTGGAAGTGGTCTCAAAAAGCCGCAGGCAGGCACTCCGGTCCAGCGCCGTGGGGCTTTTCCTGGTGTCAAAGCCCCATGCAAGACGGTCGGGAAAGGCCGGTTCACCATTTTTGAGACCACGTCTGGCGTTGTCCTCGGTCGGGCGCGAATCCTCACGTGGCATCGAGCCACGCTGCGGTTCGCGCCCTCCCTGCGTCCTAGCCATGCACCCCGTCTCGCCCCTTCCGGAGAGCGGAGCGGGGCGGGGCGATACGGGGCGTCTGGAAGAAGTGGTCTCAAAAAGCCGCAGGCAGGCACTCCGGTCCAGCGCCGTGGGGCTTTTCCTGGTGTCCAAGCCCCATGCGAGACGGTCGGGAAAGGCCGGTACCCCATTTTTGAGACCACTTATTGACTGGCGCGGGGCCCCGCTCGGCTGCGGCGAGCGACCCGCTTACGCTCGGCCAGCGTGCTCGCTGCGACGCTCGCACCCCGGGACCCCCAGCCGGCCGGGGCGCGCCTTTTACCTTGCCGGGGGCGGGTCGCCCCGCCTGCGACGGATTATCCGCGACCTTCCGCGCCTGCTTTGCCCGCGAGGCAAAAGGCGCGGCCCCCGCGTGCGGGGGCTCACATTGAACTAAACTGCCTAATTGCGGCACCGCGGTGCCCAGTTATGGCGGACACCTGCGATCACCTTACGATCCAAGCGCTGACGGTGGCCTGCGGCCGCGGCGACGCCGGCGCGTGGGAAGAATTTGTGCGGCGGACCCAGCCGGTGATCGCCCGCGCCTGCTGGGGGGCGGCGCAAGCCTGGGGGGTGCGCGACGCAACCGAGATTGAAGACTTAGTGCAGGAGACCTACACGAAACTTGTGGTCGGGGATCACCTGCGCAAATTCACTCCGGAACACCCGGATGCCCTCTATGGCTTCGTGAAAGTCATGGCCGGCCGGGTGGCGCACGACCATTGCAAAGCTCAACGCACGGCCAAACGCGGCGGTGCCGCAGCCCAGATTCCCCTGGACGAATTGGGGGCAGGCACCGAGGCCGATCTCGACGCGAACGTTCTCATGGC
>DATNED010000007.1:0-6460 GCA_035553115.1 Terriglobales bacterium
AACCGTTTGTACATGGCCTCGAACAAGGTTTTCCGCAGCGACGACCGGGGCAACACCTGGAAGGAGATTTCGGGCGACCTGACGCGGGCGCTGGACCGGGACGCGCTGCCGGTGATGGGGCGCATCTGGGGGCCGAATGCGGTGGCGAAGAACGCCTCGACCGCGCCCTTCGGCAAGATCATGGATATTGCCGAGTCGCCCAAACAGGCCGGGCTGCTCTATGCCGGCAGCGACGATGGCCTGGTGCAGGTCACCAGCGACGGCGGCGCGCACTGGACCAAGTACGACAAGTTCCCGGGCGTGCCCGACGGCACGCTGGTGAGCCGCATCCTGGCCTCGCAGACCGATGCGCACACCGTCTACGTGGCCTTCGAGAACCACAAGAACGGCGATCTCAAGCCCTATCTGCTCAAGAGCGCCGACATGGGCGCAACCTGGACCTCGATCGCGTCCAACCTTCCGGCCAACGGGCCGGTGCTGGCGCTGGCGCAGGACGACGCCGACCCGAATCTGATGTTCGTGGGGACCGAGTTCGGCCTGTTCTTCTCGAACGACGGCGGCGGGCGCTGGATCCAGATGCGAGGGCTGCCGACGATCTCCGTGCGGGATCTGGTGATCCAGCGGCGCGAGCATGACCTGGTGGTGGGGACCTTCGGGCGCGGCATTTACGTGCTCGACGACTACACTCCGTTGCGGCACCTCGATGCTGGGACGATGGCGGAATCCGGCGCGATCCTGCCCGCGCGCCCCGCGCTCGAGTACCTGCAGCAGGCGCGCTACGGAGCGCCGGGGAAGGCCGACAACGGGGCCGCGTTCTTCACCGCCGACAACCTGGGCCCGAGCGCGCTGATCAGCTACTGGATCAAGACCGTGCCGCAGACGCTGCGGCAAGACCTGCAGCGAAGGGAGCGGGCGGCGGAGCGGGCCGGGACCGACTTCAAACCGTACCCGACGGCGGCCGACAATGCGGCGATGGCTGCGCAGGGAACGCCGGCGTACAGCCTGGTGATCAGCGATGCGGCGGGACACCCGATCCGGGTGTTGGGCGTGCCGGCGCGGGCGGGGCTGGGGCGGATCAGCTGGGATTTACGCTCGCTTGCGTCGCCGACCGCCGGCGGTCGCGGACGCGGGGGAGCGGCGGCGGCGCCTCCGGCCGGCGGCGGCGGCCGTGGCGGCCGCGGCGGGGCCGCGGGGCCGGTGGCGCCGCCCGAGGGCGGAGGCACGCCGGGCGCGCTGGTGCTGCCGGGCCAGTATTCGGTGGCACTCTATCAGCATTGGGATGGAAAATGGACGGCGCTGGGCGCGCCCGGGAGCGTGACGGTGGTCGCCGATCCGGCGAGCACGCCGCCGCTGGCGGCGATGCAGGCGCACGTGGCCTTCCTCGACAAGCTGGAAAAGCTGCAGGCGGCGGTGAATGCCGCGACCGCCTACGCCGGGCAGATTTCGACCGAGCTGACGACGCTGCGCGCGACGGCGGCGGCGCAGCCGGTGAACCACCAGGCGCTGGTGGATGCGACCGATGCGGCGCAGAAGGCGTTCGATGCCATCGAGCGCGATCTTCGCGGCGGCGGCTTTGGGGGCGAAGGGCCGGTCGCGCCGGGAATTTCGACCCGCATCGGCAACGCGTCAGGGGCGGAGCGGCAGTCGCTCTCGGCGCCGACGCAGACCTCGCTCGACGACTACCAATGGGCTTCGGAAGCCCTGACGGCGCTGCTGCCGCAACTGCAGCGCTTCGCGACCACGACGATGCCGCAGCTCGAGCAGCAGTTCATCGCCGCCGGCGCTCCCGTCCCGAATGCGCTGCCCAAGTGGCCGCAATGAGCGGGGTCCGCGCCAGTCAATCGCGCAGCAGCGCGTTGGCTTCGGCGTAGGTGAGCGCGGAGTCCAGGGCGGAGAAGGTGCCGTGCTCGCGGAGCTCGAGGGCTAAGCGCCGGTGCGCGGTGAGGGCGGCGCGGTAGGTTCCCGAGCCCAGGCTGATGCGCGCGACGCCGGCAGCGGCCAGGTCGGCGACGGGCGGAACGCCGGGCGCGGCCAGGATGTTCAGCGGGCCGGGCGAAGCGGCGAGGAAGCGGCGTATGGTGGCGAGGTCTTTCAGGCCCGGGAGGAAGATGCAGTCTGCGCCCGCGGCGCGGTAGGCCGAACCGCGGCGCAAGGCTTCTTCCCAGCGATCGAAGGGCACGCTTCCGGGCAAAAGGTACGCGTCGCAGCGGGCGTTGAGGACGAGTTCCGGAGCGGCGGCGCGAAGACGGGCGAGGCGCTCGAGCTGGCGCTCGAGCGGAATCAGCTCGGCTTCATTCTTGCTGTCTTCGAAGTTGAGGCCGAGCGCGCCCGAAGCGGCGAGCTCGCGGGCGCAGGCTTCGAGATCGTCGCCGTAGCCGGATTCCATATCGGCGGTGACGGGCACCCGCACGGCGCGGACGATGCGGGCCACGACCTCAAGCATCTCGCGGCGTGAAATGCGCTCGCCGTCGGGATAGCCGAGCGAGTTGGCGATGGCCGCGCTCGAGGTCGCCACGGCGGGGAAACCGAGCTCCTCGACGACGCGCGCGCTGGCGACATCCCAAGCGTTGGCGAGGAGCAGGGGCGCGCCGGGGCGGTGCAGCGCGCGCAGTTGGGCCGCCGCGCTCAAAAGCTGCCTCCGCCCTGGTTGCCGCCGCCGCCCATCACGCCGCCCAAGATTGCGCCGAGCGCGCCCATGCCGGCGACGGTGCCGACGGTGCTGGCGCCGCCGCCGTGGCTGGCGGCGGTGGCGGCGATGCGGCTGACCAGGCGGTCGAAGGAAAGGGTTTGGAGAATTACGGTGCCCGGCCCGGTGAGGACGATGAAGAACATGCCTTCACCGCCGAAGAGCAGATTCTTGAAGCCCTTGACGAACTCGATGGTGTAGCCGACTTGGGCGTCGAAGGCGACGACCGAGCCCGTGTCCACGCGGATCTGCTCCCCCGAGCCGAGCTCCATGCGGATGAAGTGGCCGCCGGCGTGGACCAAGGCATCGCCATGGCCTCCAAGCGTTTGCAGGATGAAGCCTTCGCCGCTGAAGAGGCCGTAGCCGAGCTTCTGGCTGAGCGCCACCGAAAGCGTGACCTCGGGGCTGCAGCAGAGGAAGGAGTGGCGCTGGCAGAGCCACTGCCGCGCGCCGATCTCGAGCGGATGGATGGTGCCGGGATAGGGGGCCGCGAATGCGGCCTCGCCGCCGGGGCCGCCGCCGGTGAAGTGGGCGAGGAAGAAGGAGTCGCCGGCGAGGGCGCGCTTGAAGCCCGACATCAGGCCGCCGGTCATGCCGGTGTTCATCTCGACCGCGCCGCGCATGTAGAGCAGGGTTCCGGGCTCGGCCATCACCGTCTGCCCGGCCGCGAGCGAGACCACGGCGGCCTGCATTTCGTAGCCGACGATGCTGTACTTCGCGCCAGCCAGGGTGCCCGCCGGCGAGGCCGGGGCGCCGGTGGGCGTGGCAGCGATCGCGGAGGCGCTCGACAATGCCGCGCCGCAGGCGGCGCAGAAGCGGTCGCCGGGGGCGAGGGGATGCTGGCAGGCAGGGCAAAGGGCCATGCCGGTAGTATGCCAAAGCCCGGCGCGCCTCACCTTGACATTCGACAGGAAGAGCGGGTACGCTCATGTCGGATGTCAAGGAGAGAGGGCATGGGCACGGAGAAATCCGATCTGCTGCAAGGGACGCTGGACCTGCTGATCCTGAAGGCGCTGGCGCTGGGGGCGATGCACGGGTTCGGGATTTCGCAGCGCATCGAGCAGATGTCGCAGCAGGTGCTGCAGGTGGGGCAGGGGTCGCTGTATCCGGCGCTGCGGCGGCTGGAGCAGCGGGGTTGGATCCGGGCGCATTGGGCGGCGTCGGAGAACAACCGGCGGGCGCGGTACTACCGCCTGACGCGGTCGGGGGAGCGGCAACTGCAGACCGAGGTGACGAACTGGGAGCGGCTGGCGGCGGCGGTGAGCGGCATCGTCGCGCGCGAGAGCCTGTAGCACGAGGAGGAGGCATGGCGACGACGTACCTGCGGGACCGGCTGCGGCGATTCGGGCATTGGTGGCGGACGCTGGTCCAGCCGCGGCGGCTCGAGGCGGAGATCGAGGAGGAGCTGCAGCATCACAGCGCGCTTGATCCGCGCGGGCGGGGGCAGGTCGAAGCGGCGAAGGAGGGGTGGCGGCAGGCGAGCGATCTCTACAGCCTGCAGACTTGGGCGCGGGACGTGCGCTATGGCGCGCGGCTGCTGCGGCGCTCGCCGCTGTTCACGGCCGCGGCGGTGGCGACGCTGGGGCTGGGGATCGGCCTGAACCTCGCGCTGTTCAGCCTGGTGAAGCGGGTGTTGCTCGATCCGCTGCCGTACGGCCAGGCGGGGCAACTGTATCAACTGGCTGCCACTTCGGCAAGCCAACGCGGAGGCGGGCAAAACGTGGGCTGGATGACGGTGGAGGATTGGAAGCGGCAGAGCCGCGATTTCACCGGCATCGCGAGCTATTACTACCAGGACGCGGTGCTCGCCGGCGCGGCCGGCGCGCCGGCGCAGGTGCTGAAGGGACGCCGCATCAGCGCCAATTTCTTCGCCACCCTGGGAGTTGCCCCGGAGCTCGGGCGCACGTTCACCGATGCCGAGGAGGGGCCGAAGCGGGATCACGAAGTGGTCCTGAGCCACAGCTATTGGATGAAGCACTTCGCCGGCGATCGCGGCGCGGTGGGGCGCACGCTGGAGCTGAACGGCGCGGCGAACACGATCATCGGGGTGATGCCCGCGGGCATCGAGACCGATCCCTTCGCGGACGTGCAGGCATGGATGCCGGAAGGATACGATGCCAGCGCGGAAGACGCGTGCCGGAGCTGCCAGCACCTGCACGCGATCGGGCGGCTTGCGCCAGGGGCGTCCGCGGGCGCGGCGGCGGCCGAGATGAACGCGGTGCAGAAGCGCCTGGCGGCGGCGTATCCGAAAGATTACCCGCCGGATTCCGTGGTCGCGATGGTGCCGCTGCGCGAGACGGTGGTGGGAAACGTTCGCGGAATGCTGTGGATGCTGCTGGCGGCGACCGGGGCGGTGCTGCTGATCGTGTGCGCGAACCTGGCCAACCTGTTGTTGGCGCGCGCCTCGGAGCGGCAGCGAGAGATGGCGGTGCGGGCGGCGCTGGGGGCGGGGCGGGCGCGCATCATGCGGCAATTGTTGACCGAGGGGGCGCTGCTCGGGGTCTTGGGCGGGGTTGCAGGCGCGGCGCTGGCTTGGGCCGCGCTGGGCGGGCTGGGGGCTTGGGCGGCGGCGCAGTTGCCGCGGCTGCAAGGCCTGGTGCTGGACGGGCGCGTGCTGCTGGCGGGCGCAGGGTTGAGCATCGCAGCCGGCGTCCTGATCGGCTTGCCGCCGGCGCTGCAGGCGGCGCGGCTGGAACCGGATGCCGCACTGCATGGATCGCGGGGAGGCATCGGCAGCGGGAACGGATCGCGGCGCTTCCTGGTGGGTGCCGAGGTGGCGTTGGCTGCGGTGCTGGCCGCGGGCGCGGGGCTGGTGCTGAAGAGCTTCGTGAACGTGAGCAGGGTCTCGCCGGGGTTCGATGCAGCGCAGGTGTTCACAGCGGATTTCTATTTGTCGGGGCCGGGATACCGGAGCGACGCGGCGCAGAACCATTTTGACCAGCAACTGACGGACGAACTGAGCGCGACGCCGCGGGTGGAGGCGGCGGGAGTGGTGAGCGTGCTGCCGCTCGATCCGGGCAACTACGATACGCGCGGGTATTTCAGCCTGGATCCGCCGATCACGAGCCAGCCCGCGATGGCGGCGGCGAATATGTTCTTCGACACCTACTTCGTGAGCCCGGGGTACTTCGCGGCGATGCGCATCCGGCTGCGGCAAGGGCGGCTGTTCCGCGAGGACGACATGCAGCATCCCGGTTTGGCAACGATCGTGGACGAAAGTTTGGCGCGCAAGCTTTGGCCGGGTCGCAGCGCGCTCGGCATGACCCTGGCGCTGCCGGGATCGTTCCGGCGGACGAAGCAATGGTCGCGGGTGGTGGGGGTGGTAGAGGACGTCCACCAATACGGGCTGGATCGCGCGCCCACGCCGGAGGTGTATCTGCCCTATCCCCTGAATGCGGGCGCGGCGGGGACGCTGGTGGTGCGCAGCGCCATGACGCCGGGCGAAGTTGAAGCGACGGTGGGAAGGGTGTTGGCGCGGCTGGACACGGGCGTGCCGATGGTGCGGCCGCGGATGCTGGACACGGTGGTCGCCGGCGCAGTGGCGCAGCGACGGTTGACGCTGGAGCTGGTGGGCGCGTTCGGGGCGCTGGCCCTGGCGCTGGCGGCGCTGGGCATTTATGGCGTGGTGGCGTACACGACGGCGGCGCGGCAGGGCGAGATCGGGATGCGCATGGCGCTGGGCGCCGGTCGCAGAGGCATCATGCGGCTGGTGCTGGGTTCGGGGATGAAGCCGGTGCTGGCGGGGCTTGCGGCCGGCGTGGCAGCGGCGCTCGG
>DATNED010000008.1:0-11671 GCA_035553115.1 Terriglobales bacterium
TCCAGGTCTTCGATGCGCGCATTGGTGCAGGATCCGATGAAGACCCGATCCACGGCAATATCCCGAATCGCCGTCCCGGGACGCAAGGCCATGTATTCCAGGGCGCGAGCCGCGGCTTGGCGGACCCCGGCATCTGCGATCTCGGCGGGATCGGGAACCGAACCGGTGACCGGGGCGACCATGCCGGGGCTGGTGCCCCAGGTGACTTGCGGCGCGACTTCGGCGGCGGAAAACGTGCGCTCGGAATCGAAATGTGCGCCCGGGTCCGATGCCAACGACAGCCAATCCGCCGCGGCGCGATCGAATTCCAGTTCGCTGCCGCCTCCCGGGGCGAAGCGCCGCCCCCGCAAATAGCCAACCGTCGTCGCATCGGGCGCGATCATCCCCGCGCGCGCACCCGCCTCGATGGACATGTTGCACACCGTCATGCGCTCCTCCATGGATAGGGCGGAGATGGCGCTGCCCGCATACTCGATCACGTAGCCGGTCGCGCCTGCGGTGCCGATGGTTCCGATGACGTGGAGAATCAAGTCCTTGGCGGTCGCGCCAGGCGCGAGCGCGTCCTCGAGGGTGAGGCGCAGCGTGCGCGGCTTGGATTGCCACACGCACTGGGTGGCGAACACATGCTCCACCTCGGAGGTTCCGATGCCGAACGCCAGCGCGCCGAATGCGCCGTGCGTGGAGGTATGGCTGTCGCCGCAGACGATCGTCATGCCGGGCTGGGTCAGGCCGAGTTCGGGTGCGATGACGTGTACGATCCCCTGCTCGGGCGCGTCCAGATCGAAGAGGCGCACGCCAAAGTCGCGGCAATTCCTCGCCAAAGCCTTGAGCTGCGCCTCCGCTTCTCCGTCGAGAATCTTGAACGGCCGCGCATCGGTGGGCACATCATGATCCATGGTGGCGAAGGTCTTGTCGGGTCGGCGGAGCTTGCGCCCAGCCTCGCGCAAGCCGGCGAACGCTTGCGGGGAGGTGACCTCATGGATCAGATGAAGATCAACGTAGAGCAGCGCGGGCTCGCCCGGCGCCTGCGCGACCACATGCCGGTCCCACAATTTTTCGAACAACGTGCGCGCGCTGGCTGGCATGTCAGTGTTTCCCGAGCGGCTGCAAGAGCTGGCCCAGGTAGTCGGGCTTGCTTTCGTCGCGCACCAGCCGCGGCGCCATCGGGCCGCCATGGTAGTCCACCAGGCAGGTCTTGTAGTAATCGTCGTTGACCACCAGCAGCTCGATCGGCCCTTGCGCCTTCGGGCTGGCCATGACCGCATCGTTGAGCAGCGGTCGGGTGTAGACGCGCCCGTTGACGCCAACGACGCGCATGCCGGGCACGACGCCTGCCTTGTACGCCGGGCCGTTGACGATGGAGTCGAGCACATCGCCATTGGCGGCGACGGTGAGTCCTATCGAGTAGTTCAAGTCACCAGCGCCGGTGACATCTTCCCCATCCAAAACGTATTTCCACCCGCTGCCCTCGATTCCGCCCAGCGGCGGCGCCGGCGAGGTGGAATCGAGGCGCTGATGAAAAAACCCGGCCCAGTCGTAGGGAACGACTTGGTTGAGCGCGGAGGTGAGGTCGTCGAAGGTGTAGGTCTTCAGCTCAGGCCCGTTGTTCGCGCCGCCATAGAAGAGGTGGAAAAAATCCTCCATGGATTTCGCCCCATGGCTCTGCTCATGGATGATGTCGGCCACCCAAAGCCAAATCAGATCGCCCTCCTCGTAATAATCCGTGTCGCGGCGCCAGTTGATCCAGGCCGGATCGCTGTTCTCAAACATTCCGGGCAACGCGACGGCGGTGTCGAGCAAGGGCCGCCAGGTCCGCCCTGGCCGCCCGGGACCGAGTTGCGCCGCGGTGTCGGCCAGGAACTGCCGATACTCCTCGTGCGACCAGAGGCCGCTGCGGGCCGCTTCAAAGTTGCCCAGAAAATCGGTGAGGCCTTCGTAAACCCAAAGCAGGCTGTCCTGCATCGGCGCCTCATACGGCGGCGAGGCCAGGTCCGCTGGGCGGCGGAACTTGCCATTCCAGGAGTGGATGAACTCGTGCGGCAGCAGTTCGCCCACGATATGCGCCGCACCGGGACCGAGCAGCGCACGCTCGGGAAGTCGACTGTCGTCGGATTCGTGGTGCTCGAGGCCGAAGTGCGCCACGTGATCGCTGAGCGTCAGCAGGAAGTGGTAGTCGCGGTAATGCCGCGCGCCGAAGAGCTTGCCCGTCTCGGCCACCAGGTTAACCATCCCCTGTTCGACTTCAGGCGGAAGCGCCAGCGCCTGCGGGCTGTCGGCCACGATATCGAGCTCATGATGGATGGGCTCGCCCGGAGGGGTGATGTTCCATGTGCGGTAGTACTCGCCCGCGATCACCGGCGAATCCACCAGCAGGTCCAGGTTGGCGGGCTTGAAGTCGAGCTGGTTGCCGGATTGGCGATCAAGCGGCAGCGCGGTGCCGTATTGCCACTCTGGCGGCAACACCAGATGCGCCTCGATCATCAGTTGGTCGGCGGGGGTTCCGGCGGGGTACAAAAGATTCTGATTCCAATTGATGTCCACCAGCTTGGCGGTGGCAGAGCCGCCGGAGGTGTACTCGCCCGATGATCCCTCGATGTAGTCAAAGGTGACCTGGAGATGGCTGACGCCCTGGGGCACGTCCAGGTGGAAGGTGAAAGCATCCAGCAGGTCTCGCGTCCAGGGAATGGTTTTTCCATCGGCGGTGATCACCAGGCCGGTGAGATTGCCGATGGGACCGTCCGGCTCGTGCTCGCCAGGAATCCATTTCGGGTACAGCAGCGTGAGCGGGCCGGGGCGAACCGGCAGCGTCATGTGCGTAACGATGGTCTTGAGCGGTGCCTGCGAGGCGTTTACCGTGAGCTGGATCACGGATTGCGCGGCGGCGAATAGGGCGAGGGCCGATAGGGCGAGGACGAGGCGGCGAGGGGACAAGGCTACCTCCAGGCGCGAAATCTTATTTTCTCACGGGGCAGGTTCAGCCGATGCCTTTCATGCAGGCGGCAAAAAGGCGATCGAAGTCGGAGTCGGGGTGCTGCTGGAGAGCCCGCTGCACAGCTCTTTGTGCAAGCGGCGGGGCGTAGCCCAAATTGACGAGCGCGCTCACTACGTCCTCGGCGGCGCTTCCAGGGGCGGGGGCAGCTGGGCCTTGTTCAGCGTCCGGGCCCGCCGCAATCTTGTCCCGCAGCTCCAATACCACACGCTCGGCAGTCTTCTTGCCGACGCCGGGGATGGCCGTGAGCCGCGCATAATCGCTGGCACGGAGGGCGCGTCCCAGCTCCTCCGGAGCGAGGCCGGAAAGAATCGCCAAGGCCAGCTTGGGGCCTACGCCGTTGACTGTGATGAGCTTTTCGAATAACTGCTTTTCCGCAGCGGCTGCGAACCCAAAGAGATGGATGGCATCCTCCCGCACGTGGGTGAAAACGTGCAGCGCCACCTCGCTGCCGGGGTTCGGAAGCTGGGCATAGGTGCCGACCGGAACCTGCACTTCATAACCGACGCCATGCACGTCGACGACCACGCGGGCGGGATGGCGGGCAAGCAGCGTGCCACGAAGATGGGCAATCACGCCGGGAGCGCCTCCAAGATCGTTCGGGCGTCCGCGGGCACCATGCCTTCGGCGGCTGCAAGCGCAAAGAAACGGCGCATGCCCTCCTCGTGAGCAGCGGTTAAACGATAGGTGACGTTGCGCTCGAGGTACTGCCGAATATCGGATTCAGGCAGTGCCAAGCGCTGCGACCATTGCTCGATGAGCCGACCGATCGAGACCAGGCCCTCATCAAGGGCTTGCCGCAGCCGCTGCGGCAGCCAAGCCTGATTGGCCTCCCACGCCGGCTTGCGGATGCCCCAGAGCGCAAACACGAACGGTACGCCCATCCACTCTTGCCAAATTCGCGCCAAGTCATGCGCCTCCAGGCCTGCCGCTTCTGGAGCTCGACTGATGCGCAAGCGGAGCGCAGGATCTCCAATGAACAGGGCGGCATCGCAGGTGGTCATCGTCTGCCGCCAATCGCTTGCGGTTGGGACGAGCTTGAAATCAGCGCCGAAGCGGCGGCGGAGAAGAATTTGGGCTAAGGCCGCGGAGGTGCGCGAGGCAGGGTCGAGCGCGAGCGATTGAACCTGCGGCAACGGGCAGCGCGCGACAAGAAGTATGCTGCGTACCTCCGCAGCCGTTCCGCTGCCTGCACCGGACGCCACGCCAATGCCGCCGAGCGGCACCAAGCTTGGAATGCGGGCAAGCTCGATCACCGGAATCACGCCCAGCTCGGCGCTGCCATCCCGAAGCGCATCGGCGCAAGCGGAAGGCAGGGTGTGGCGCAAGGCGAAGCGAGGATCGCAATCGAGGCCAGCCATGAGCGGCGCGGCATTAAGGAACTCGATGGCGGCGATGCGCAGCACAGAACGGTTTAGTATACGGCTACAATCAGGGAATGCGTTTCCGCTGGCTTCCTGCCACCATTCTGCTGTGCCTTGCTTGCGCCGCCTGGGGACAAGTCAACCCGCCGGTGGCGCCCAACGTGCCCTCGCCGATGACCCAGGTTCCGTCGCCGTATGGAGGGAATTTCGAGCTCTGGGTGGGCGGATTCATGCAATTTGCCAAGGCCACCGCCGCCAACGGCCAGCCCATCAGCACCACCAATGTTGCGGGGGCGCAGTTCGGGCTGCGCTTTCACGCCACCGACAACAATTCCGTCGAGTTCCGCTATTCCTTCGCTCAGCCGGTGCAAACCTACGGCAGCAACTTGAGCGTGAAATCGCGGGCGAACGAACTGGGATTTGACTATGCCTGGACCTATCCCGCCGAGGGCATGGTCCGGCCATACTTCCTGGGCGGCGTGAGCGTGATTCATTATTCGCCGGTGGCGAGCGCGAGCACCCCTGGAGCCAGCAGCCAGTCGCGGCCCGCCATCACGTACGGAGCCGGACTCGATTTCAAAATCAAAAGCCAGTGGAGCATCCGCGCCGAGTATCGCGGCGTCGTCTACCGCATCCCGGATTTCGGCCTGATCGGCATCAGCAAATGGAACCACATGCCCGAGCCGGTCCTGGCGCTCGTGTATCACTTCTAGCGAGACGAGTGTCCGCTGCACTGCAGGACCCCCATGTACTGCGACCAGGGGCCAACCTCCGGGCGGAAACCTTGGGCCAGAAGGCGCGAGAGTTGATGCAGATGGGTGAGGTCATGCGCGGCCCACGCCGCCAGCAATTCACCGAGTGTTACGGGGCCCAAGCTGGGATGGACGCCCGTTCGACCCAAATCTGAAGGCGTCAGCTGTAGGGCAGCAAGCTCCGACAGATTGGCGGCGCGCAAGCGGGCGAACTCGTCAAGAAGCGCCGCCATATTCTTGCCCTCGATTTCGCGGCGGTGACCTTCCATATCAAATGGATCGAAGGCGCGCGCATCGCCACCGTCAAGGATGATGTGAGTTCGCGGAATCCAATCGGTGCGCTCGCCATGGATCAAGTGTCCGACAACCTCGACCGCATTCCAAGTCGAACCCCCTTCGTTCGCATGGAGCAATGCTGAGGGGAGGCCGTGCAGCAGAGCGTCAAGCGTCCCCGGCATGCACCCCAGCAATGCGGAGATGCGGCGGAGGTCCGCGCCCTGCGACATGCGCCTAATGAACCACGCGGCCGCCGCCGCCGCTCGCGACGGCGTGCGCCCCGGCCGAGGCGGCCCCGCCGCTGGCCCCGCCGCTGGTATGGACCGCCCCCACGCCTGATACCCCGCCCGACGATCGGCTCGGGCCAGCAGCATAGCTCGCCACCGCGCGCCCCGTGCTCACGCCCCCGGTCCGCATGACCGATGGTGCTCCCCTAAGACTGCTGCGCTCGATCGGGACCCGATCCTGGAAACCGTGAAAGCTGGTGCGGTTGATGCGCACGCCGCTCGGAACAAAGTGCGCAACCGCCATGCGGGTGTTCGGCGGCGGCGCCAAGTGGTTGCCCGCGGTACGAAACTTGGTGTGCGGGCCGGGACCAATGCGCGGTCCGGGACGGCGGACCCCGCGCAGGCCATTTGATTGCGTGGGCACTCCGCCGCCGCCGTTCACGATCACCGTCGGCTGGCCGTAAAAATTGGAGTAGCCGAAATTCGAAAATCCGCAGCCGCCGAAACCGTCGAACATCGGATCCCAGCCATAGGATGGAAAGCCCCCAAATCCGCAGCCGCCGAAACCGAAAAATCCGGGCATGCCATAGCCGCCGCCGCTGAAGTACACCTGTTGCAGCTGCTGCTGGTTCGCCCCGGTTGCCGCTTGCGCGATCGCGTTGGCGGGCAAGTACCAGCCGTTGGAGGGGCTCCAGCACCATCCGGCGTAGTCGCCGCGCGACATGCTCCATTGGCAATCCGCGCTCGCGTCATAGGTGAGTCCGATGGCGGTGTAGTCGGGCATGGCCCGTCCGTCGGTGTCCCACCAATTAACCGCCGTCGTCAAACCGCCATCTTCAATGCCCTGTTGAAAGGCGCGGTTGTAGTAATCATCCCGCTTGCGGCTCCAATCCGTCCAGGGATCGGGCGTGCCCGCCAACGCTGCCGTTTCTTGCGAAAGATGCGGCGCGACCGCAATCTGCTGATTCTTGTCCACGGTGAGCGTGCGATCTTCAGAGCGCACCTGCGCCTTGCCGCTGAAGACCGAGACCAAGGAATTGTCGGCGCGATAGGCTGCACTGCCGTCCACCAGAACGGAGTCTTCATTGGGCAGCAGGAACGTGAACGCCTTGCTGTCATCCTTGCGCAGGGTCACGAACGCGGTGCCGGAGATCAGGCGTGCGGTTGTGATCAGATCGTTCCTATCGCTGCGCCCGAGTTGAGTGATGCCGACTTCAGAGCCAGGGATGAGGCGCAGCGTCGAGCCATGCTCGAATTGGATCTCGACGCGACCGGATGCCAGGGTCCGTATATGCTCGCCTTGAATTACGGGGGCGTTGAGGAGGGCGGGCGCCCAACCGCCGGGCACGGCATTCGCGCCCGGCTTGCCCGGAACGCTTACCTGCGCCGCGCCTGCTACCAAGCTCAGGTGCACGATGCGGACGCTGTCTTGAGGGAATGCCGCCTGGCCGGCAATCAAGGCCAGGCTCGCCACGGCTGCCGGAACACCAACGCGCAAGTACCGCATACCGCCTCCCACCCGCAGAGCGCATCCGACCAACTACACTATAACACCTGCCGTTGCGTATACACTGATTCTATGGCGAAGTGGCTGGCGGCAGTGGCAATAGCGTTGGGGTGCATGGCGGCGGCGCAACAGCCGCAGGCCTTGCCGGAAGTCTATCTGTTTCAACATCCGCAGCCCGCGCCCACGCTTCAGGCCACCACCCTGGACGGCAAGCCGCTGAACCTAGCTGCCCTGCGCGGCAAAGTCGTGCTGCTGAACTTTTGGGCGACATGGTGCGGTCCCTGCCGCGAGGAAATCCCTGAATTCGAGCAGCTCCAGCGCCAGTACGCGGGGAAGCTCCAGGTGGTCGGGATTTCGGTCGACGAGATTGCGCCCGCTGTAGTGCAGCGTACCGCCGCGAAAATGGGCATCAATTATCCGGTGGCGATGCTCACCAAAGAGATCGAGAAAAGCTTCGGCACGATGCCCACAATTCCGGTGACTTGGGTGATTGATCCGCGCGGCCAAGTGCAGCAGAAGAACCACGGCGCGAACCCGATGATCGTGTTCGACACCGAAGTGCGAACGCTGCTCGGAATGCCTACCCAGATCAAAGTGGCCCGGATTGACCAGCTCTCTCCCAACGGCAAAGTCGGAACGCTGAACATCCCTGGCATCGGCGCCGAACTGCACCAACTGACGCGGGCGCAGCGCCAGACTGCCCTTTCCGTGCTCAACAACCATTCCTGCTCCTGCGGCTGCGACCTGTCGCTCGCCAGTTGCCGGGTGGAGGATCCCAATTGCGGCTTTAGCCTGCCGCAGTCCAAGCAGGTGATTGCGGCCATTAAGGCGGGAAAAGCGGCCGGCCTACAGCCTTAGCCTTGCGTAGTGTGCGGGGGCGGCAGCAGTTCCTCGACCGCCTTCTCGAGGTTCTCTTCCGTGAGATCGTCTAGTCCCTCATAGAGTTTGAAGGAATAGTCAATTTCATTGTTGCTGCTCGGGATTCCGGCGGCTTTTTCCTGCTTGCGCACCGAGCGACGCTCGACTTTCTCGCGCTGGCGCTCTTGGCGCTGCTTTTCCTTTTGCCGCTTTTGGAATGTCGGACCTGAACGACCCGCCATAGGGGACCTCCCGAGTTTGGAAGATGAACGCCGAGCGGCGCTGCTATTCCCAGTGTAGCAGCTTCCTAGTGCCTGCGTAAGAAGTGCGCACTGCGCTGCGCCTTGCACGCGCAACCTCGGTGGATCGGACCAAGCTGGTGTGGCACGCTGAATGCAGTGCGGTTTATCAAAGGTGCTTTCCCCCCGTGTTGCGTTTGATCCGTGAACATCCTGTGCTGGGTTTGCTTTGCGCGCTGAGCTTGGAAGCCTGGATCGCGGTGCCCGGCGAGGCCATGATTGCTCTGGCCGCAACGACGATTGCGGGCGAGGTTTTCGGATGGCTGCGGTTGGCGATCAGCGGCATTTCGGGAATGTTGATCAATGATCTGGCGCTGTTCGGGCTGAGCCGCGTCGGACGCGGCGTGCTGGCGCAGTGGATCGGCGTGCACACGCTGCACTTCCGGCTCTCGGCGGACATGGTGCTGGGAGCGAAGTTCATTCCACCGCTGCGCAGCGCGGCGTACATGATTTACGGATTGCAAGGCGCGTCGTTTTCGCGCTTCTTGGTCGTTTCGCTCGCATCAAGCGCGATCTGGGTCTGTTTGTATGCACTGGCGGGGCGGCGGTTCCGGGGCGTGATCGAGCGCTTGATGAGCCGGACCGAGCGCGGCGGCGGGCGCTGGCTGACTTGGGCCGAAGTCGGAGTGACGGTCGGGGCAATCGCCGCAATTTGGCTTTAACCGATTGATTATGTGGGGCTTGCAAGGAACTGCAAAAAATGGATGTAACACCGCGATGATGGATTTCGTATTTGTTTGACGTTGCGAGCTGGCCGATTTCTTTCGCAACCACACAGGCCGGCCGCTAGGGAGGACCGATGAAAATTTCCCGTATCATGATTGCCACCGCCGCCATGGCGCTTGGCACCATGCTGGCCTGGGGGGCGAGTCCGGCAGTCTCGACCTCTGCAACCACAACCATTCAAGGCCGTCAGCAGCGCACCCCCGCCGAATCCGCTAAGGCGATGGTGGACCGCATTGACAAGGCCGTGACGCTGACCGACGACCAGAAGGCCAAAATTGAACCCATCTACGAGAAGGCCTACACCGATGCTGCTGCGGCGCGCGAAGCCCAGGATATGGACAAGTACCGCGAGATCATGACCCAGGCCACCAAGGACGCCCAGGCGGTCTGCACCCCGGACCAAGTCGCCAAGTGGCCCACGATGAGCCGTGGACGTCGTGGCGGAGGCGGCGGCGGCCTCATCTAAGCCACTTCAATTCTTCCACCTACGGGCTCCTTCGGGAGCCCGTTTCTTTGTGCGGTGCGGCATAATCGCTGGATGCGACTCTCCTTCCACGGCGCAGCGGGCGACGTCACCGGTTCCTGCCATTTGCTGGAGGCGGCAGGCAAGCGGATTCTGATTGATTGCGGGCTGTTCCAGGGCAGCCGCCGCTTGCACGACGAAAACGCCGGTCCGCTGGGGTTCGATGCCGCCAGTGTGGATTCTGTGCTGCTGACGCACGCGCACCTCGACCACTGCGGCCGCATACCGCTGCTCTACCACCGCGGATACAAGGGCAAGGTGCTCACCACCGCGGCCACGCTGGATTTGGCCCGCATTGTCTTGCTCGATGCCGCCGCGCTGAGCCTCGAGGAGTTGAAGCGGAACCACCAGGAGGGCGAATCGCCGCTCTACACCGCCGAAGACGTGGCCGCCGCCATGGGCCGCTTCGACGGCAGCGCCGCCTACGGCGCCTCGACTGAAATCGCGCCAGGCATCCGCGCCACATTCCAGGATGCCGGGCATATTTTGGGCTCGGCGTGGATTCTGATCGAGGTGCAAGAAGGCGGCGCCACCAAGCGCATCGTCTTCAGCGGCGATCTGGGGAACCGAGACAAGCCGATCCTGGAGGCAGCGAAAGGGGCGCCGCCCGCCGACGTCATCGTCATGGAATCCACCTACGGCGACCGCAATCACCGCTCGCAGGCGGATTCGATCGCGGAATTCCGGCAGGCCGTGGTGTCCACGCTGGCAGGCGGCGGCAACGTGGTGATTCCTACGTTCGCGATCGAACGGGCGCAGGACCTCCTCTACTACCTGCGCGAAATGGTGGAACAGAAGGTGATTCCTGCGACCACGCCGGTGTACTTGGACTCGCCGATGGCGATCTCGACAACCGAAATCTTCCGCCGCCACCGCGAATGCTTCAACCGCGAGACCGCGGCGCTGCTGGACGCAGGCCACGATCCGTTCACCGTGCCGGGCCTGCAGGTCACCCGCGACCGCAAGGCATCGGCGGCGATCAATGCGGCCCGGGGCGCCGTGATCCTGGCGGGATCGGGAATGGCCACCGGTGGCCGCATCCTGCATCATCTGCGCCACAACTTGGGCGACGCCCGCAACCGCATCGTGTTCGTCGGTTACGCAGCGGCAGGCACCTTGGCGCGCCAGATTATTGACGGCGCCAAGGAAGTCAAGATCTACGGCGAGCCAGTGACCGTGCACGCCGGCGTGAGCACGATCGGCGGCTTCTCGGCCCACGCCGATCACGATGGCTTGCTGGTGTGGGCGCAAGCCAGCGGCAAACCGGGCAAGGTGTTCCTGGTTCACGGCGAGGCCGAAGCCGCCGCGGTGCTGGCCAAGGATATGGCCGCGCGCGGCCTGACCGTCACCGTGCCGAAGTTGGGGGATGTCACCGCTCTGAACGCCGCTGATAGCGCACGGGCCTGAGATACGAACTCGCCCGCGTGAGCTGCCCGATTGCGCCATCGCGCCCGGCGTGCCGGCCGCGGCTGCTGCGCTACATCGAGGTGATTTCTTTTTCCTTGGCGCCGGCCATCTCTTCGAGCTTGGCGATTTCGGCGTCGGTGAGCTTCTGCACGTCGTCGTGGGCGCGCCGCTCGTCGTCCTCGCTGATCTCTTTGGTGGCTTTGAGCTTTTTCACCGCCTCGTTGCCGTCGCGACGGATGTTGCGCAGCCCGGCGCGGTGCTCCTCGAGCACTTTGTGGAGGGTCTTCACCAGATCCTGGCGGCGCTCGGCGGTAAGGGGCGGCACCGGAATGCGGATGAGCTTGCCGTCGTTGCCCGGATTGAGGCCGAGGTCGGCGGCGCGAATCGCCCTTTCGATGCCGCCTAGCAGGCTGGCATCAAAAGGCTGAACCGTGATCATTTGCGGATCCGGCGCGTGGACGGTCGCGACCTGGTTGAGCGGCATTTCCGTGCCGTAATACTCGACCCGCACCGTGTCGAGCAAATGCACCGAGGCGCGGCCGGTGCGGACGGCGGCAATCGCGGCGCGGAAATCGCCGGCGGTCTTTTCCATGCGGGAAAGAACTTGCTGGATGACGGGGCGCAGGGCGGGCACCGAGGCCGAAGCGGGGTTCATGGCGTGGCTCCTGATACGGCGAGGGGGGGAGGCTCCGGCCCGATGCGTGAACCCACCGGTTCGCCGCGGGCGACGCGGACGATGTTGC
>DATNED010000009.1:0-9712 GCA_035553115.1 Terriglobales bacterium
CAAAAGCATCATGGATTATTTGTTCCGCTGGATGGGGCTGAAGTTCCTGGATCACGCGCCGCCGGCACCGAAGGGCGTAGTGGATGTCCATGGCGACCGCGGCGAAGCAAAAGAAGAGCTGGAGACGGCCGGGCAGATTCCCCTGATCACCTCGAGCGCGGCCAACGCGATTGATGCGCCGGCGTGTCACAACTGCGGCAGCATCATGGTGCCGAACGGCTCTTGCTACAAGTGCGTGAACTGCGGTGAGACCAGCGGGTGCAGCTGAAAAATGGAGCGGGGCGGGGCGATAGGGGGCGTCTGGAAGTGGTCTCAAAAAGCCGCAGGCAGGCAGGGGCCCGCCGTTCCGAATTACGACCACCCCAGCCGACAGGTCGGCTGGGGGCCCCGGTTCGCGGGCCTGGCTCTGCGATCTTGCCCCGGCCTGCGGGCAACTCGGGTCCTGCCGCCAACGGTTGGCGGCGGCTCTTGCGAGCGGGCTGATGCTCGCCGCCTGCGGCGGCGGAGGCTCGAACCGGGGCAGCGGCAATTCCAGCGTCACGACTTCGGGCTGCCGTTTTTCTATGGCGGCGACGTGTTCATCGGGTTCAATCTGGCCACCGCGACCTCGAGTTCAGGAACGGTTTTCTCGGGACCGTTTTACGCGTACTAATCAGTAATCGGCGCGCGTGGCTGATATACTCACGCGGGGATGTTGAGAGCTGGTCGAGGTGCGGGGATGAGCGCGCTGCTGCTGGTTGGCGTGCTCCTGGGCGCGGCGCAGAGCGCAGGTCCGCGGCAGCAATTTTCCGACCGGCCGCAACAACGCGAGGATTGGTTTCTGCGCCTGCGCCGGTCGCGGGACGATCTCGCGCCTGCCGCGCACCGCTTCGCCGCCTTCCAGCGCGGGTTAAGCCTGCCCACGCTGCACCGGCGCGCGCTGGCGGGAGCATCCGGGGCCGCCGCGGCGGAGATCGGCGGCGACTGGACGGAACTGGGGCCGCGGCCGGAAGCGGACGCGACTTACGGCAATCTGGCGGGGCGCTTCACCGCGCTGGCGCTGGACGGCGGCACGCTCTATGCGGGGGCAGCCGATGGCGGATTGTGGGTGTCGCAGAACCCGACCGGCCCGAATCCGCTGTTCACTCCGATCGGCGACAACCTGCCCAGCCTTTCGATCGGCGCGATCGCGCTCGACCCCTCGACCAGCCCGACCACAATTTACGTCGGCACCGGGGAGCCGAATGGCAGCGGCGACAGCTATTACGGCATGGGCATTCTCAAGTCCACCGACGCAGGCGCCACTTGGACCTTGGGCGGCGGGAACGTGGATTTCACCGGCAGCGCGATTTCGAAGCTGCTGGTGGACGCGGTGAACCCTCAGATTCTGCTGGCGGCGGTGACGGAATCGGGCACGTATGCCGCGGCGGATGCCGTGCAGAGCGTGCCGGCGATCGGCATTGTGCGCTCGACCGACGGCGGTGCGACCTGGAAGCAGGTTTTCTACCAAAACGCCTCGGGACTAGACCTGGTGTACGATCCCGCTGCCAAGGAGTATTTCGCCGCGATTCGCGGCATGGGAATCTATGCCTCGAACGATCAAGGCGCAAGCTGGAGCGTGAGACACACCACGGTCGGGCAGGCCACGCTGGAGAATTTCTACCGGGTGGCGCTTGCGGAGCGCGACGGCACGCTCTATGAACTGATTGCGGACGGGTACGGCTTGCCCGCGGGCGCAAGCGATTGCGATCAGTGCACGGGACTATCCGCATCGAGCGATGGCGGCATCGTCTGGACGGACCTGTCGCTCCCGGCGACCATTTATGGCGCCAACCAGCAGGGCGACTACGATTTGTTCCTGGCTGCGCCGGCAGGAACCAACCAACTGGTGGCGGGAGGCATTGACGTCTGGAGCGGCGCAGCAGGTTCGGCGGCGTGGACGAATCTTACGAATTCCTACACCACCGGCAGTGTGCATCCGGACGAACACGCCATCGTGGCGGTGGACTCGACCCACTGGTACATCGCCAACGACGGCGGACTTTGGTACACCTCCAGCGCGGGCGCGAGCTGGCAGAACTTGAACGCGACGCTGGGGGCGATTCAGTTTTACAGCGTGAGCGCCGATCCGGCCACGGCTGGAAGGTACTGGGGCGGCTCGCAGGACAACGGCACCGCACTGGCCGGGGCCGGCAGCCAGCGCTGGGTTTCAGAGTGGGGCGGCGATGGCGGCCACACCGCCATCAATCCTGCGAACCGGCAGCAATTGTTCACCGAGAATGCGTACATTTCGCTGCAGCGCAGCGACGATGGCGGAACGACGTTCCACCAGGTTGTCACCGGCGACCGCATCACCGACCCGAGCGAATTCTACGTGCCCTACGTGCTGGCGCCGGGCAATTCGGGGAATATTTATTTGGCAGCCGCGCGGGTGTGGCGCGGGCCCGCATCCCCGACGACGCCCAATCAGGGCTGGCAGGCAATCAGCGCGCAGCTCACGAATCCGAATTACAGCCAGGGGCCGCTAGATGCACTGACTGCGATCGCGGTCGCGCCCAGCTCGGAGGACGTGGTGTATGTGGGCGCCTACGACGGCACGCTCAGCGGGACGCAGAACGCGACCTACAGCGCAGGGTTTCCGACCTGGACTACGCTTTACAATCCAGGCGGCGGGCCGGTGACCGCGATTGCGGTCAGCCCGAGCGACCCCAAGACGGTGTATTGGGGCATCGGCAACATCGGGCCGACCAGCCGACTCTACAAGAGCACGGACGGCGGGCATACGAACACCGACATTGCCGGCAACTTGCCGGGCACGCCGATCAACGCCATCGTGCTGGATCCATCGAATCCCAACGCCATCTATGTAGCCACGGATGTGGGGGTCTTCGCGGCGGGTGACGGAGGAGCGGGAGCGGCGAGCGGGCCGACGAACGGGCCGCTGAATCCGGCGGCGGGAGAGCGCTGGGCACGGATCGGAGACAACCTGCCGGCGGCGGCGGTGCTGAGCTTGACCTTGACCGACGCGGGCGGCACGCCGACGCTGGTGGCGGGCACCCATGGGCGCGGGGCGTGGAGCCTACCGGCGATTCTGCCGCCGAGCTTCACGATGGCGGTGACGCCGGCCACGGTGACGGTCGAGGCCAAGCAGCCGGCGGCATTTTCGGTGCAGACCACGGCGGTGGGCGGCGCCTCGACGATTGCATTGAGCTGCCAGGGCTACCAGCAGACCTTCCCGGCTGCCTGCGCGATTACGCCGACGGAGATCGGTGCCGGGCAGTCCGCCACGGTTGCGGTGACCCCGCAGTTTGCCGGCACCAACTCGCTGGCCATCATTGGCGATACGGGTTTTGCGGAGCAATCCGCGCCCATCACGGTCCAAGTGCTGGATTTTTTTTCGGCGTGGGGGGGCATCAATAACGGCTTCGCGGCTCCGACGCAGGTGGTCGAGGCAGGAGCGTCGGCGACGCTAGCGTTGCATCTCGGCAGCTCGACACAGACGGCGTTCGACGCGCCCGTGGCGCTATCGTGCCCCAACGCGCCAGCGGGCGTGACGTGTTCGTTTTCTCCGGCCACGATCACCGACCTGAGCGGCGACACGCCGGTGAGCCTAGCGGTGCAGGTCGCCACGAGCGCGACGCCGGGTGCGGCGGCCATGACGGTGCGGGCGACCGGGGGCGCGGTGACGCACGACCTGACCTTGAACCTGGAGATCAACCGCTTCGGTTTGGCGGTCGCGCCGAGCGTGCAGACGGTGACGGCTGGCACCCCGGCCGTATTCACGGTGAGCGCGACTTCGGCATCGGCATTCACCGGGAACATCGCCCTCAGCTGCGGCCTGCAATATCAGAATAATGAGACCGGAAACTGCGCACTGCAGCCTGCAAGCATTCAAGCGGGGCAGTCGAGCGTGGTCACGATCACGGGCGCGAATAGCGGACTCGCGGTGCCATTCGAAATCACCGGCACGGCAGGGGCTTCGACGGCCATGGTTCCGGTGACGGTGCAGAGCGCGGATTACAGCGTCAGCCTGAACAACTTTCCGGTGCTGACCACGATTCCGGGATCGAGCGGGTTCACGCGCGACCTGACCGTATTCCGCTCATTCGGATATTCGACGCCGGTGCAACTGAGCTGCTCGAGCGCGGCGGGAGTGACCTGCAGCTTCAATCCTGCGACGTTGACGCCGGTGAACAACACCAGCACGGTGACGATCGGCGGCATGTCGGGGCTGGCGCCAAGCTCCGCGATTCCGCTCACGATCGTCGGCACGAGCGGCGGACTGCAGCGCACAGAGGCAATTTCGTTGCGCAACGACGGCGGATTCACGCTGCAAATGTTCAGCACATTGTCGCCGACGCCAACGGTGATCCTGCCGGGCGATCCGGTTCAATTCGGTGTCGCCGCCGACGCGAGCAATGGCTACGCGGGGTCCATAGCCCTGGCGTGCGCAAGCGGGCTCAACTTTGCCTGCACCATGCAGAACTTTACGGTGAAGACCGGGGCCCTCACCGGCACGGCCGGCTCAGTGGTGGATGTGCCGGTGGTGGGGACCACGAGCGACGGTGGCGCGACGCTGACGGCGACCGTCGACGCGAAATTCACGCTGGGGGACTTCAGTTTCAGGACTGCCGCACCCACGGTATCGGTGGCCGGGGGACAGACCACCACGCTGGCTTTGAATTTCAGCGAAACGGCGGGCCTGAATCTCGCAGTCACGATGGCGTGCAGTGGCTTGCCGGCAGGCGCAAGCTGCAGCGGCACCGAAGCGCAATTCATAAGCGATAGCGAGAGCTTTCTCGAGATCCAAACCTCGGCGGTGCAGGGCAGCCTGCCGCCGCTGGGCGGCAGGCCCAAGCCGGGACCCACGCCGGCGCCATGGGCTTGGAGCGCGAGTTTCCTGGCGGCGGCCGGGTTGCTGTTCGGGATATTCCGGCGGCGGCGCCTGGCCCTGGTGGGGGTTTTGGTGCTGGCCAGCATCGCCTGTGGCGGCGGGAGCGGGGGGAGCGGCGGGGGCGGCGGGGGCAGCTTCGCCCCACCGCCGATCACCAGCGCAGTCACCATAACCGCAACGGATGCCACGCCCGGTGTGGTCAATCCGGTCAGCCGCACGGCCACATTCACATTGACGATTCACTAGCGCCGCCACTGATATAATCCCGGCGAGATGCTGAGAGGTGGGCGGGGTACCGGGTTGAGCGGCGTGCTGCTGTTCGCGGTGTTGCTGGGCGCCGCGCAGACGGCGGGGCCGGTGCGCCGGTTCCCCGACCGGCCGCAGCAGCGCGAAGACTGGTTCCTGCGCTTCCGCCAGTCCCGCGATGATCAATCGCCGGCGGCCCACCGCTTCGCGGCAATTCAGCATGCGCTGAGCCTGCCCACCTTGCACCGGCGACGCGCGCTCTCCGCCGCCGCGCTCGCCGGGGCGGCACCCACCGAGCTGGGCGGGGATTGGACCGAGCTCGGGCCCAAGCCCGAGACCGACCCGAACTACGGCAATATCGCGGGGCGAATCACTGCGCTGGCATTGGACGGCAGCACGCTGTACGCAGGCGCGGCCGATGGCGGGCTATGGGTATCAACCAATCCAACCGCCGCCAATCCAGTCTTCACTCCCATTGGCGACAAGCTGCCCAGCCTTTCGATTGGCGCGATCGCGCTCGATCGCACGACTTCGCCGACCACGATCTATGTCGGCACCGGCGAACCCAACGGCAGCCAGGACAGCTACTACGGGGTGGGAGTGCTGAAATCCACCGACGGCGGCGCGACCTGGACGCTGGGCGGCGGCAGCTTGGACTTCACCGGCAGTGCCATCTCGAAATTGATCGTGGATCCGGTGAGCCCCCAGATCCTGCTGGCGGCGGTGACCGAATCCGGACGGTACGCGACCAACGATTTCAGCAAAAGCGCGACGGCGATCGGAATTGTGCGCTCGACCGACGGCGGCGCGACCTGGCAGAACATGCTGGAGCAGGGGGGGCACTCGGGCACCGATCTGGTGTACATTTCTGGCATTTACTACGCCGCGATTCGGGGCGTGGGGATGTTCAAGTCCACCGACCAGGGGGCGACCTGGTCGCTGATCAACTCGCCGGTGGGCTTCGCGTCGGCTTCGAATTTTTACCGGGTCTCGCTGGCGGCGCGCGGCGGGGTCCTATACGCGCTGATCGTGGACAGCCAGGGATTGCCTGATGGGGCAAGTGACTGCGCCAGCTGCACCGGTCTGGCGGCTTCGAGCGACGGCGGGATGACCTGGACATCGCTGCCGCTCCCCGCGGGTTTGTACGGAGCGAACAACCAGGGCACCTATGATCAGTTCGTGGCGGCGCCGGCCGCCTCGAACGCGCTCGTGGTGGGGGGCATTGATGTCTGGACGAGCGCGGGCTCGGGGAGCTGGACCAATTTAACCAATGCCTACACCTTCGGCGATGTCCACCCGGACGAGCACGCCATCGCGGTGGTGGATGCCACCCACTGGTACGTCGGAAATGACGGCGGGGTGTGGTACACCGCGAATGCGGGCGCCAGCTGGTCGAATCTGAACGCCACCATCGGGGCGATCCAGTTTTACAGCGTGAGCGCCGATCGAGCGACCGCCGGGCGCCTATGGGGCGGCTCCCAGGACAACGGCACCGCGCTGGCGCAGGCTGGAACCCAGAACTGGATCTCGAAGCTGGGCGGCGACGGCGGCTACACCGCCATCAATCCCGCGAACCCGCAACAGCTCTTCACCGAGAACTTCGATTACTCGCTGCAGCGCAGCGATGATGGCGGCGGGACGTTCTTCCCGGTGATCAATGGTGCCCTCACCAGCGAGGCGAGCGAATTCTATGTGCCCTACGTGCTGGCACCGGGCAGCTCGGGCCTGACTTACCTAGCGGCGCAGAGCGTCTGGCGAGGACCGGCGAACCCGGGTTCTCCCAACCAAGGGTGGCAGGCGATCAGCGGCAATCTTACCCATCCCCAGGGGAATCTGGACCCCAGCAGCGACGACCTGACCGCGATTGCCGTGGCCCCCGGCTCGGCGGACGTGGTCTACGCGGGCGCGTTCGATGGTTCGCTCAGCACCACGCAGAACGCCAGCGCCACGCAGGGGCTGCCCAGCTGGACGACGCCGCACCAAGAGCAAACCTTCGCGGGCCCGGTGAGCGCGATCGCGGTGAGCCCCAGCGATCCGAACACGGTGTATTGGGGACTGGGCTTCATCGGCGCGACGGCGGTGCTGTATAAGAGCACGGACGGAGGCAAGACCGCGGTGAATATCGCGGGCAATCTGCCGGGCACGCCGATCAACGCCATCGTGCTCGATGCTTCGAATCCGGGCGCGGTTTACGTGGCAACCGACGCCGGCGTGTTTTCGGCGGGCGACGGCGGCGCACAGGGAAGCAACGAGGCTTGGGCGCGGCTGGGCGACAATCTGCCCGCTACCGGGGTGCTGAGTTTGGCGCTCACCAGCGCCAGCGGCACGCCCACGCTGATCGCCGGCACGCATGGACGGGGCGCCTGGAGCATGCCGGCGCTCACCCCGCTAAGCTTCAGCATGAGCTTTGCGCCGACGACGCAGACCGTGGAAGCGGGCCAGCCGGCGGTCTTTCAAATTCAAACCGCGGCCTCGGGCGGGGCCTCGACGATCACTTTCGACTGCTCCGCGGTGCCGACCTGCACGGTGGCTCCGGCATCGGTGCCCGGCGGAGGTTCGGCCACGCTCACCGTGACGCCGCCGGACGCGGTGACGATCGGGTCCAGCTTCACCGTTGTGGCCAGCAACGGCAGCAGCCAGCAGACCCGAACCCTGGGACTCAACGTTTTCAATTTCGAGTGGGCCCTGGGCCCGGGTGCGACGCCGGCGCCCATGATCGAAAGCGGACAGCAAATCACCATGGGGCTGACGGTGGACCTCGACACCGCGCCATCCGGGCAATCCGCGGTGCCCTCGCCGTACGACGCGCCGATCACGTTTTCATGCCCCAATCTGGCGGCGTTCCTCACCTGCTCCTTCTCGCCCACCAGCATTGCCTCCTTGAGCAGCAATACCAGCGTGACCCTCACGCTGCAGGCTGCCGCCAACGCCCCTGCGGGCCTGACGCCCTTGGACCTGCGCGCCTCCGGCGGCAGCCTGGCGCGCGACATCAACATGAATGTAGGCACGGCGCCATTCACGCTGAGCGCGGATCCGTTTGGCACAGCGGACACAGGCACTCCGGCCTCGATCAGAGTGAGCGCAGCGAGTCAGAGCGGATTCTCGGGCGCGATTACGCTGAGCTGCTCGGGACCGGGCCAACCGCAGTTAGCCTGCAGCTTCAGCCCTCCCACCATCACCCCGGGGCAAACCAGCGTCGCAAGCGTTACCGGCTTCGCCGGTGTCAGTCGTATTCCCCCAGGCGGCAACGCCTCCGATCCGGTTGTATTCGAGGGAAGCGCCGGCGGTGCCATCGCACAGGTGGCGAGCGCGGTTCTCCCCAATGATTTCGTATTTTACGGCCCGCAGTCCGTGCCCACGTTTCAAGGCGCCAACAGTACCACCATCTCGGTTTCGGTGGCGCCCATCGGCATCCCGAAGCAATCGGTGGCGCTCAGCTGCAGCAGTCCGGCAGGGTTAAGCTGCAGCTTCAGTCCAACCTCGCTTTCGAATTCGACCACGTTTGCCATCGCCACCGTTAGCGGGATGCAGAGCTTAGCCCGCTCCAATGCGATCCCCCTGACGATCACCATGACGGGGCCTACGATTCAGCATTCGGTGGCGGCGGTGCTCGACAACACCGGAGATATCGCCCTCGAGCCGTCCAATCTTGCGGCAACCCTGCCTGGCGATCCGGTCTATTTCTCTTTGGCGGCGGAGAGTGTCAACCAATTGGCGGTGCCGCTGGCATTTGCCTGCGGCGCCGGGGATGCCTGCAGCTTCGCGCCTGCAGCAATGAATCTTGGTGCCGGCGCGACGGTGGACACCGACGTAACCGTGGCCGGCTCGACCGCCACGAGCGTCAGCATCAGCGTCACTGGCAATAGTGGCGGAGGCACCTTGACCCGCACGGCGCAAGTGCCTCTTCTGCGCGGAGATTTCACCTTGGCGACGCCCCCCACCCTTAGCGTGCTGCGCGGCGGCAGCGGGCAGCTCACGGTACAGGTGCAAACCGGGCAGAACTTTGTCGCCCAATTGAGCTTCACCTGCAGCGGGTTGCCTGCGGGAGCAAGCTGTTCAGCGGCAAGCGCCGACGGGGCGCCCTCGACCACGGCAGTGACGATCCGCACTGCCGCTGCGAGTGTTGCACTGCCGCGGGATCGAATCAACCCTTGGGGCCCGTGGACGTTGTTGCTGCTCGGTTTGGTCGCGCTGGCGGTTGGCTATCGCCGGTGCCGGCGCTGGGCGCTGGTGGGCGCGCTTGCGGCTGCCAGCATCGCGTGCGGTGGCGGGGGCGGAGGCGGCGGTGGGGGTGGCGGCGGAGGAGGCGGCGGCGGAAGCAATGCGCCGCCGCCGGTGACCAGCACAGTGACAGTGACCGCCACCGATACCACGCCGGGCGTGGTAAATCCCGTCAGCCATTCGACGACCTTCCAACTGACGGTTCAGTGACGGGCGGCTGACGCTTCGATTCGCTCGAGCTTGACCGTCGAGGTCGAATCAATGTTGGTGTTGGTGGTGCCGGCTTGCGGGCTGGGGCCGACCAGCTTGATCTGCATCGAGTTGTGGTTTTCGCTGGTGGACTCGAGCAGGACCGAGTCCTGCAAGCGATAG
>DATNED010000010.1:0-9286 GCA_035553115.1 Terriglobales bacterium
CAACGAGAGCGGGTTCCGCAATAACACCAGCACCGTGCCGGCCTACAACCACTCCCAGTTCCGCGGGCCGTCGGACTTCGACATCACCCATGCCATCGTCCTCAACGGTTCCTGGCAATTGCCCTTCGCCAACTACTTCACTGGCGCGCCGAAGGCGTTGGTCGGCGGCTGGCACATTGATCCCATCATTCAATGGCACACCGGGTTCCCCCTCACCCCGAACGCGCGCCTCAATCCCTCCGGCGCAGCCAACGACCAATCCGGCTCCGGCGCCGGCGATGCCTTCCTCGCCGACGCCGCCTTCGCTCCCGGCTTCACCCAAGTCACCCAACTCAATCCCGAGCTGCCCGGCAACCACTTCTTCGCCAAAGGCACTTTCACCCAGAACCTGCCCGCGAGCGAGCCCTACGGCTTGCCGCGCGGCGTGTTCCGCGGCCCCAGCTTCACCAACTTCAACATGGCGCTGGTGAAAACCATTCCCTTCGAGAAGATGACCGTCGAGCTGCGCGGCGAAGCCTTCAACATCCTCAACCACACCGAATTCAACAACCCCCAGCTGCGCATCACCAGCTCGACCTTCGGCCGCATCACCTCCGCGGCCGACCCGCGCATCGTGCAGTTGGCGCTGCGGCTCAGCTTCTAACCGCGGGCAAGCGGCCCTGCGTCGCTCCGCAAGGAGCGACGCAGGGCCGCTCCGCTTCTAATCGGCGTAACGCCGCATAGGCGGGACGCGCAGCAGCCCGGTACCGGCCCGGCGCAGTCACAGCCACGGCCGGGTACCGGCCCGGCGCAGTCACTGGCGCGGCCGGGTAGCCGCGCCGGGGCCCGCGCCAACCAGCGAGCCACTCTCCGGAAGGGGCGAGACGGGGTGGTTGGCTAGGACGCAGGGAGGGCGCGAACCGCAGTGTGGCTCAATGCCACGTGAGGATTCGCGCCCGACCCGCAGCGCCGGTTTGGGGCCACGGGCCCCCAAACCGGCGTGAGCAGGCCGCCCGCGTTTCTCCAGCGGGGCGGCCGCATAAGCGGGACGCGCGGCGCACCGGCCCGGCGCAGTCACAGCCGTGGCCGGCTCGCCGCGCTGGGGCCCGCGCCAGCCAACGACAACGCCAGAAGTGGTCTCAAAAATGGGGAACCCGCCTTTCCCGACCGTCTCGCATGGGGCTTGGACAGCAGGAAAAGCCCCACGGCGCAGGACCGGAGTGCCTGCCTGCGGCTTTTTGAGACCACTTCCAGACGCCCCGTATCGCCTCGCCCCGCTCCATGCCCGCGCAGCGGAACCGCCAAGGAACGTCCCGCCCGATTCACGCCGCCCGTTTGCCCCAGCGATACCTGCGCTTCCCGCACCTGCGGCACGAATACGGCCACAGCAGCAGGGTCGCCGCCATCCGATCGGTAATCGTCTGACGTTTTCTCCGGTCCAAATCCGTGCCGCAGCGCCAGCAATGCTTGGTGGACCGGAGCACGTGCCGGCGACCGCACTGGTGACACTCGTAGGCCGCTACGTGCCGCGCCAGCCGTTCGCCGAACGTGCGCTTCGTGCGCTGGAGTGTCGCAGCGTTGCAACTCGGGCAAGCAGTCATCGTTCCAAGGCGGGGGGATGGCGCGAGTAAGTTACTTACTGCTGTCCAGTGTAAACCATCGCTCCAGCACCCGGCAAATTTCTTCTGGTGGCTCGTTCTCAAAATGGAACAGCGGCCCGAAGCGCACGCTCGCCGGCCCCGGGTGCGGCCACCGCTGCTTGTCCGCCAGAATCTCGTGCAAGCCCTCGATGCGGATCGGAAGCACTGGCAATCCGAGCGAAGCCACGAATACCCCGATGCCGGGCCGGAACGCATGCAGCCGCCCATCCGGCGTTCGCGCTCCTTCCGGAAAGATCAGCGGGCAAAATCCAGCGTCCGCCAGCCGCCCGGTGTGTCGCAGCGACGCCGCCACGGCGCCCTGCGGCGTGAGCAGATAGCCATTGAATATAAGTTGCACCCATCGCAGGCGCCAACGGTCGCGCAGCCGGCGCCAGCGTGTCGCGCGCGGATCAAACCCGCCCAAAAACGGCTCAACCCCCATCGCAGGCGCCAGCCACGGACGCCACTTCCGCGGCAGCCCGCGCAGCACGAGAGGCACATCCAGAAGACTCTGGTGGTTGGCAATGAACAGCACCGGGCGGTCGAGCCGGTCCAACTGCTCCGCTCCTTCGATCCGAACTCGCGTCACCACAGTGCGCAGCACCGGCAGCACCAAGCCCGAGTAGGCAACCGAGCGGAAGTGGCGCGGGCTCGGCCGCAGCGGCCAACGTCGCTCGTCCGCCGGTATCGGAATGGGCGCAGCCGCCGCGGGGTTCTTCGGGCTCTGGGCGGGCGCTGCTGCCGCGGCCGGCGCGCCCTGCGGAGAAAAGGGCTGCGACAGCAAGGCCTCTACTTCGGCGACCGTTTGCGCCGTCGCAATGCGGCTTTCGTCGGCGCCCGCGGCCGCATGCGCATCAATCCAGCTCCACAGCTCTACCCGATCGAGCGAGCTCAAGCCCAAATCAGTGTCCAAGCGCGCATTCGGAACCAGTCGGCTGCCCGCGATGCCCCACCGCTGCTGCACAAACTGCCGCCAGTCGTTCGCGCCGCCGCGGCTCGTCAGCAACTCCGCGCTCGATTCCCCCTGGTTCACCCAGCGCGCGATCGCGGTTCGCTGCAGCTTACGCGTGGACGACGTGCGCGGAAGCTGCCCCTGCGGCCAAACCGATGCGCCGCGAATCCGCTGGTGCGGCTCGAGACTCGCGTTGGCGGCGGCGATCACGGCGTCCAGTCGTGATGCCGCGATGCCGTCGCGCAGCACCACGACGGCATGCACCTTGCCTGCGCCCCCGCGGGCATCCTCGACCACCGCCGCCTCCGCCACGTCCGGCTGCCGCGCCAGCGCCTGCTCGACGTCTTCCGGGTAGACGTTGAGGCCGTCCGGGGTGACGATGACTTCTTTTTTCCGCCCCAGGAACACCAGCATCTTGTTCGCCTCCAGGCGCCCCAGGTCCCCGGTGTGCAGCCACCCATCGGAAAACGTCTGCTCGGTCGCTTCGGCGTTGCGGAAATATCCTGGCGAGACGTTGCCCCCGCGCACCAGAATCTCGCCGTCGGGCGCAATCTTCACCTCGACTCCCTCCAGCGTCTGCCCCACCGACCCCCGCCGCAATTTGAACGGATGCGAGATCGCAATCGCCGGCGCCGTCTCCGTCAGCCCATACCCCTGCACCACCGCGTAGCCGAGCGCATGCCAAAACTCCTCGATCTCGCTCGACAGCGCCGCGCCCCCGACGATGTAGGCCCACATCTTCCAGCCCAGTTTCCGGTGCAGCTTGCGCCAACGCCAGAACCGCCAAAGCACGCCGTGTCCGCGGCTCCGCGCCGGCGCATCCGCCAGCGCCACGCCCAGCTCCGCCTCCGCCCACTGGCTGAATGCCCGCAGTTGCTGCGGCACCGCCACCATCGCCGACGCCCGGCGCTGATGGATGATGCGCGCCCACTCCGCCGGCGCACGCGACTCCGGGTAGATCACCATGCTGTCCACCATCGGCGGTATCAGCAAGCCCATGATCTGCCCGAACAAATGGCTGAGCGGGATTAAGTGCAGGAACCCCAGCGGCAGCAGAAACCGCATCCGCGGCTTGTACTTCGCTACCTCCTTGGCGATCGGGCGCAGATTCGCCAGCACGTTCCCATGGGTGATCATCACCCCCTTCGGCTCCGCGGTGGCGCCCGAAGTGTAGACGATCTCGAGCAGCGTCTCTGGACTCGGCCCCGGGATTTCCCGCGCCTCCCCGCCGCCGCCCCGCGGCAGCGCCAAAATGGCCTCGAAACTCAGCCCGGGCGCATCCAGCTCTTGGGCCTGCGCGTTGTCGCTGCACACCAGCGCCGCCTCGGTCTGCCTCCGCACTCGAAGCGCGAACTCCAGGCTCGAAGCCGCGTCCAGCGGCACCATCACCGCGCCCGCCAGCACCGAGCCATAGAAGGCGACCGCCCAGGCCGCGCCGCTCGCGCCCCAAATCAAAACCCGATCCCCGGCCGTCACCCCGCGCCGCGCCAGCTCGCGCGCGAAATCCTCCGACCGGGCAATCAATTCGGCGTAGCTATAGCTCTGGCTGCGATATAAATGTTGCTCGACCAGCGCCCTCCGCCGCCCCAGCCGTGCCAGGCCGCGGACGTATTCGGGCAGGTTGTTGAGCGTGGCGGTTTCGTGCGGCATGCGAGAGCGGCGCCGCAATGCGGGCAGCGGAGTCTCGTCTTAAGTCTACCTAAACCTTCGCCGGCTCCCGCATGCGCGCCGCCCCGCACTCAACCCCGCCCGCCACATCCGTGGGGTACTGCCCCGTGTAGCAGGCCCGGCAGTAAGTGTCGTTGTGATTCTCCAATGCCGAATCCAACCCCGCCAGCGACAAATACGCAAGCGAATCGGCCCCGATTGAATTCCGAATCTGCTCGATGCTCTGGTTGGCCGCGATCAATTCGCTCTTCGAGGGCGTGTCCACCCCGTAGTAGCAGGGCGAAACCGTCGGCGGACACGACACCCGCACATGCACCTCCCGCGCTCCCGCCTCCCGGATCATATGCACAATTTTGCGGCTGGTCGTGCCCCGCACGATCGAGTCGTCCACCAGCACCACCCGCTGCCCTTCCAGTAGCCGCCGCACCGGGTTCAGCTTGAGCTTCACCCCGAAATCCCGAATCTGCTGCGACGGTTCGATGAAGGTCCGCCCCAAGTAATGGCTCCGGATCAGCCCGAACCGAAACGGAATCCCCGATTCGGCCGAATATCCCAGCGCCGCCGCCACGCCCGAATCGGGAACCGGCACCACCAGGTCCGCCACTGCGGGCGCCTCCCGCGCCAAAATCCGCCCCATCTCCTCGCGGCTCTGCTGCACGCTGCGGCCGAATACCAAGCTGTCGGGCCGGGCGAAATAAACGTGCTCGAAGATGCACTGCCGGCTGAGCTGTGCCGCCGTGAAGCTCCGGCTCTCGATCTCCGGCACCGGTCCGTTGCCGCTCACCCGAGTCCAGGTTCCCGGCGCGACATCGCGCTCGTAGCGGGCGCCGATCAAGTCGAATGCGCACGTCTCGCTGGCAAAAACCACCGTGCCGTCTCCCAGCCGCCCCTGCGCCAGCGGGCGGAAGCCCCAGGGGTCGCGAATCGCATAGAGACTGTCGGGCGTCAGCAGCAGCAGCGAGTACGCCCCTTCGACCTGGGTCAGCGCCGACGCCAGCGCCTCGTCGAAGCGCGCCGCGCGCGATTGCGCCAGCAGGTGCAGAATGACTTCGGTGTCGCTCGTGGTCTGAAAAATCGAACCGTGGGCTTCGAGATGGTCGCGGATCGGCGCTGCGTTCACCAGATTGCCGTTGTGCGCGATCGCCAACTGCCCCTTGTTGCATTCCACAATCAGCGGCTGCGCGTTGTTGATGCCGCTGTCGCCGCACGTCGAGTAGCGCGTGTGGCCGATCGCCACCCGGCCCGGCAACTTTCGCAGCGCGCCCGGCGTGAAGATGTCCGACACCTGCCCCATGGCGCGCCGGGTATGGATCGTCTGCCCCTGCCCGCGCGCATCGCTCGCCGCAATGCCGGCCGATTCCTGCCCGCGGTGCTGTAAGGCATACAGGCTCAGATAGGTTAGGTTGGCGGCCTCGGCGTGTCCCCAAACCCCGGCCACGCCGCATTCTTCGCGGAGTTTATCCCACGGTACGGCAATGCTGCTCACGACAGCACCGCCTCGGCAGACAGGGCCTGCTCCAGCGCCCCACCCCAGCTTCGAGCGATTTCGCTCAGCGGGATCGCAACTTCCGCACCGCTGGTCCCGGCAAGCCGCAGTTGCTCGCCGCCGGTCGCGCCGATCTCGGCAGCTTCAATTCCGCTGGCATGCGCCAGCGCCACCAATTCGCGCGCGTGCTCCCGCCTGCACGAAACCAGCACCCGTCCGGCGCCCTCATGAAAAAGCGCCTGCCAATCTAAGTGCGCCGGCAGTTGGACGATCGCCCCGCACCCAGGCCGCTCTCCACGCTCCACGGTGTCGGCGATGCAGCACTCCGCCAACGCTACCGCCAAGCCGCCGGTCGAAACCTGATGGGCCGACTCCAGCCACCCGCGCTCGTGCGCGCTCAGCAGCAATCCGTGCAGCTTGCGTTCTTTTTCCAAATCCAGCGCTGGAGGAATGCCCCAGATATGTCCCAATATTGCCGCCGCATACTCCGACGAGCCCAGCTCGGTCAACGGCGCAGTCGCCGCCGAGCCCAAAAGCACGATCGCCCGGTCGGCGCCGCCGAAACGCAAGCGCAAGGGCTCGCGGCCGTGGCTCAAGTCGAGCTTCCCCACCACCCCCACCACCGGAGTCGGATCGATTCCCTCGCCCAAGGTCTCATTGTAGAGGCTGACGTTGCCCCCGGTTACCGGCGTCCCCAGCGCCCGGCACGCTTCTCCCAATCCTGCGATCGCCTCCGCCAGTTGCCACATCACCTCCGGCTTTTCCGGGTTGCCGAAGTTCAAGCAATTCGTCGCCGCCATCGGCCGCGCCCCGGCGCACGCCACCTTGCGCGCCGCCTCGGCTGCCGCCAAGCGGGCCCCAGCCCGCGGATCCAGTTGGCACCAGCGCCCGTTTCCGTCCAGCGCCATCGCCAAGCCGCAATTCGTGCCCTTGATGCGGATCACCCCGGCATCGCCCCCCGGCCCCGCCAGCGTATTGGTCCGGACCATGGTGTCGTACTGCTCCCAGATCCACGCCTTCGAGCACACGTTCGGCGACGCCAGCAGCGCCAGCAGATCGACCCGTAAATCGCGGCCCGCTGCCGGCAGCCAATCCGGTTGCGGCGTCGGCGGATACCGCCTCGGCGCCGGCCGCTGCGGCCGGTCGTACTTGGGCGCGGCATCGGTCAGCGCGGCGTTCGGAATTTCGGCCACGATTGCGCCGCAGTGCCGCACCCTGAGCGCGCCATCCGCGGTCACCTGGCCTACCGTGACGGCGTCGAGCCCCCATTTGGCGAAAACGTTGACGATCTCGCCCTCGCGTCCGCGCTCGGCCACCAGCAGCATCCGCTCCTGGCTCTCGCTCAGCATCATTTCGTCCGCCGTCATGCGGCTTTCGCGCTGCGGGACCTGGTCCAGGTCCAGGTCAATGCCGGTGCCCGCGCGCGCGCCCATCTCGCAGCTCGAGCTGGTCAAGCCTGCGGCGCCCATGTCCTGTATGCCCACAATCGCCCCGGTTGCCATCGCTTCCAGGCAAGCTTCCAGCAGCAGCTTCTCCAAGAACGGGTCGCCGACCTGCACGTTCGGGCGCTTGGCGGCGCTGCCCTCGGAAAATTCCTCGCTCGCCATCGTCGCGCCGTGAATTCCGTCGCGCCCCGTCTTCGCGCCGACGTACAGCACCGGATTCCCCACTCCGGCCGCCTTGCCAAAGAACAATTGATCCTCGCGCGCGATGCCCAGCGCGAAAGCATTGACCAAGGGGTTCGCCGCGTAGCACTCGCCGAACACTGTCTCGCCGCCGAGATTGGCTACACCGAAGCAGTTGCCATAATGCGCGATCCCCGAGACCACCCCTGCCAAAATGCTCTGGTTGCGCCCGCTCCCTGCGCTTCCCGCCAGCGGCCCGAATCGGAGCGAATCCATGATCGCCACCGGCCGCGCGCCCATCGTGAATACGTCGCGCAAAATGCCCCCCGCCCCGGTCGCCGCGCCTTGAAATGGCTCGATGAAGCTCGGGTGGTTGTGCGACTCGATTTTGAACGCGCACGCCCAGCCGTCGCCGATGCGGATGATTCCCGCGTTCTCCCCCGGCCCCTGCAGCACATCCGGCCCCCGCGTCGGCAAGGTCTTCAGGTGGATGCGGCTGCTCTTGTACGAGCAGTGCTCGCTCCACATCACTGCGAATATTCCGGTTTCGGTCGCGTTCGGCTCCCGTCCCAGCAAGGCGCGGATCTTTTCGTACTCTGCCTGCGTCAGACCGTGGAGGTTTAAGCTTTCGGTGCTTGGCATGTCAGCAAGGATTCAAACAGGCGCAGGCCCTGACGCGAACCCAAACCCGCGCCGCTGGCGCGCTCCGGGTGCGGCATCAAGCCCACGACATTGCGGCCTTCATTGCAAACACCGGCAATTCCGTCGAGCGAGCCGTTGGGGTTGGCCTGGGGCGTTTGCTCGCCCGCGGCGTTGACATAGCGAAACACGATTTGCCGCCGCTGCCGCATCCGCTCCAGCATGTCGGCGGCTGCGAAATAGTTCCCGTCTCCGTGGGCTACCGGCATTTCCAGTACCTCGCCCTCCTCGCACGCTCCGGTGAATGGTGTCGAGGTGGTTTCGACCCGCAGGTGAATCTGCTTGCAGACGAAATGCAGCCCCGCGTTGCGCAACAGCGCGCCCGGCAGCAAGCCTGCCTCGCACAGAATCTGGAACCCGTTGCAGATGCCCAGCACCGGGCCCCCGCCCCCGGCGAACTGCCGCACCGAATCCATGATCGGCGAAAAACGCGCGATCGCCCCGGTGCGCAGGTAGTCGCCGAAGCTGAAGCCGCCGGGCACAATCAGCGCGTCGCAACCCTCCAAGTCGCGGGACTCGTGCCACAGCGGCACCGCCGCCTCTCCGCCCGCCTCGACCGACAGCTTCGAAGCCACGTGGAGCGCGTCGTGGTCGCAGTTGCTGCCTGGAAACACCACCACGCCGATTTTCATGGAACTCTCGGGATCAGAATTAATTTTACTACGCCTGTCGCGCCGGCAACGACCCAACGGCGGAGGGCCCGAGTTGCCCGCAGGCCGGGGCAAGATCGCAGGGCCAGGCCCGCGAACCGGGGCCCCCAGCCGACCTGTCGGCTGGGGTGGTCGTAATTCGGAACCGCGGGCCCCTGCAAAGCGCAGCGTGGCTCGATGCCTGTGCGCAGCACGGATGAGGATTCGCGCCCGACCGAGGACAACGCCAGAAGTGGTCTCAAAAATGGGGTACCGGCCTTTCCCGACCGTCTCGCATGGGGCTTGGACACCAGGAAAAGCCCCACGGCGCAGGACCGGAGTGCCTGCCTGCGGCTTTTTGAGACCACTTCCAGACGCCCCCTATCGCCCCGCCCCGCTCCAGTGCGGCAGGGTCCGAGTTGCCCCGCCGGTCGGGGCAAGATCGCAGGGCCAGGCCCGCGCAATTCGGAACGGCGGGCCCCTGCCGAGGAGCGACTCTCGGGAAGGGGCGAGACGGGGTGGTTGGCTAGGACGCAGGGAGGGCGCGAACCGCAGCGTGGCTCGATGCCTGTGCGCAGCACGGGTGAGGATTCGCGCCCGACCGAGGA
>DATNED010000011.1:0-3408 GCA_035553115.1 Terriglobales bacterium
GAACTCATCGCAAATTGACGCCATTGTACTCCTCTTACGGCGGCGGAGCGCGAGCTGCCCCGGAGGCGACTGGCGGCAGGGCCCGAGTTGCCCCGCAGGCCGGGGCAAGATCGCAGGGTCAGGCCCGCGAAATTCGGAACGGCGGGCCCCTGCCGGGGAGCAACTCTCGGGAAGGGGCGAGACGGGGTGGTTGGCTAGGACGCAGGGAGGGCGCGAACCGCAACGTGGCTCGATGCCTGTGCGCAGCACGGATGAGGATTCGCGCCCGACGAGGACAACGCCCGTATCGCCCCGCCCCGCTCCGCGCCACCCAGCGAAGGGCCGCGGACGAAAGGACGGCAAGCGCCGGGCAGCGGCGCTGCGGGCATCCAGAGCGACGGGCGAAGTTTCAGAGTGGGATAGCGCAGCGATTCACGGTGAACAAAATGGCGCAGCAGCCTTCCGTTTCCTCTCCATCTCGTTCTCCATCCCCGACTCCATCCCCGGCTCCATCCCCAGCTTCGGCGCCGGCGGCGCGCGTGCGCCGCTTCATTCTGGAGGAATTGGCCGCCGCCCCCAGCCGCGCGCTGGATTTGGACACGCCCCTGTTTGAGTCGCTGCTCGATTCCACCAGCGTGCTGGCGCTGGTGAGTTTTCTCGAACAGGAGTATCAAATTGAAATCCGCGACAGCGAGGTCGTGCCAGCCAATTTCAGCACCCTCCGCGGCTTGGCCGGATTCGTCACCCTCAAGCGGCAGCAGGCCGAATCGCCCCTCGCGGCCACCGGCTAGTCCGCATCCGCCTCTTCCTCATCGGGCTTCGCTTGGCGGCAGGGCCCGAGTTGCCCCGCAGGTCGGGGCAAGCTCGCCCTGCGTTGCCACAGCTGGGCGGGAAGATCGCAGGGCCAGGCCCGCGAACCGGGGCCCCCAGCCGACCTGTCGGCTGGGGTGGTCGTAATTCGGAACCGCGGGCCCCTGCCGAAGCGCAGCGCCGGTTTGGGGCCACGGGCCCCCGAACCGGAGCGAGCAGGCCGCCCGCGCTTCTCCAGCGGTGCGGCCGCATAAGCGGGACGCGCGGCGTACCGGTCCGGCGTAGTCACAGCCGTGACCGGGTACCCGCGCCGGGGCCCGCGCCAACCAGCGAGCGACTCTCGGGAAGGGGCAAGACGGGGTGGTTGGCCGCCCGCCAGCTTGCTGGCGGGCTCTAGGAAGCTTTACCCGGGGCCCCCAGCGCGCTCGCGCGCTGGGGTCGAGGGAGGGCGCGAACCGCAGCGTGGCTCGATGCCTGTGCGCAGCACGGATGAGGATTCGCGCCCCACCGAGGACAATGCCAGAAGTGGTCTCAAAAATGGCGAACCGGCCTTTCCCGACCGTCTCGCATGGGGCTTGGACACCAGGAAAAGCCCCACGGCGCAGGACCGGAGTGCCTGCCTGCGGCTTTTTGAGACCACTTCCAGACGCCCCGTATCGCCCCGCCCCGCTCCACCCCGCCCGGTTCTCGGTGCGGCCTCAGTGGCGAAAGTGGCGCATGCCGGTGAAAACCATGGCCAGGCCCAGGCGATCGCAGGCCGCGATGCAGTCAGCGTCATGAATGGAGCCGCCGGGCTGGACGACTGCGGTAGCTCCGAGGCGGGCGGCCTCTTCGATGGCGTCTGGGAACGGGAAAAAGGCGTCGCTTGCAACCACGGAGTGGGCAAGCGAGAGCTGCGCCCGCAATCCGGCAATGCGGACCGAATCCACCCGGCTCATCTGGCCTGCCCCCACGCCCAGGGTTTGGCCGCCGAGGCCATCGGCGCGTCCGAAGACGATCGCGTTGCTCTTGACATGCTTGGCGACCGCCCAGGCAAAACGCAGGCCCCGTTCCTCCTCTGCAGAGGGTGCGCGCTGGGTGACGCACTTCCAGCCGCCCTCCGCTGGGAACAAAACATCATCGTTGCCTTGCAGCAACCATCCGCCGGAGATGCTGCGCACGGCTGCGGCGCTAGGTGCCGCCGCGACTTCGAGCAAGCGCAGGTTCTTCTTGCCCGCCAGCCGGGTCAGCGCTTCGCGGCTGAAACCGGGCGCGGCGATGCATTCCAGGAATAATTGGGCCAGCGCATCGGCGCAGGCGGCGTCCAGCTCGCGGTTGAGGCCCACCACGCCTCCGTAGGCAGATACCGGATCGCAGGCCAGCGCGCGCTGGTAGGCTTCAAGCAGCGCGGGCGCGGTGGCGCAGCCGGCCGGGTTGGTGTGCTTGATGATGGCCACCGCCGGTTCGGCGAACTCCAGCGCCAATTGCCAGGCGGCGTCAAGGTCCACGAGATTGTTGAAGGAGAGTTCCTTGCCCTGCAGAAGGCGGCCATGCGCCACTCCGGCCGTGCCCCCATCGCCATACAACGCCGCCCGCTGGTGCGGGTTCTCGCCGTACCGCAGTCCTTGAAGCTTGACCGCATTCACTACCAGGCGGTCGGGAAGCGCGCCCGAACCCTGCACTGTGCCGACCGGCTCGTTCCATGCGCCCGCCGGCAGCGACTCCAGCAGCGAGGCGATGGCCGCGTCGTAGCTGGCCGTGCGTCGAAAGGCCTTCTGCGCGAGTCGCCAGCGGGTGGCGGCGGAGACCGCGCCCTGGGCCTCGAGTTCGCCCGCGACCGCGTCGTAGTCGGCGGCGTCGGTGACGACGGCGACCGACTCATAGTTCTTGGCGCCGGAGCGGAGCATCGCCGGTCCGCCGATATCAATGTTTTCGATCAATTCAGCGCGCGGCACCGCATGGCCGGATTGTATTCTGGCCGCAACCTGCTCGAACGGATACAGGTTCACGACCAGGACCCGGATGGGGGCGATGGCCTGAGCCTGCATTTGCGCGCGTTGGCCGGGGTCGTCCCAGCGGCCAAGCAAGCCTCCATGGACGAGCGGATGCAGCGTCTTGAGCCGGCCATCGAGCATTTCCGGGAATGCCGTGATCTCGGCCACGTCACGCACCTCGAGGCCGGCCCTGCGCAAGCGCTCGGCCGTTCCGCCGGTCGAGACTAATTCAAAGCCGCATGCGGCCAGGCGCCGCGCGAACGCTTCCAGGCCGGTCTTGTCGCTGACCGACAGCAGCGCGCGCGGTTTGGGCTGGGCCGGAGAGGACGTGGAGGGCATCAATCAACTATAAGCGTGGTGGACGGGCTTCCAGGAATGATTGCAGCAGGATCGCAGCGGCCATCTTGTCCACCGCGCGCCTGCGCTGGAGGCGGGTGCTGGAAGCCGAACGCAGGACCCGCTCGGCTTCCACCGTCGTGAGCCGTTCGTCCCAGTATTCGACCCTCAAATGCGTGAAGCGTGCCAAGGCCGTGCCCCACTCGCGCACCAGCGCCGCCTGCCGCCCCTCATCGCCGCTCATGAGCCGCGGCAAGCCCAGCAGCCACATCGAGGCATGGTGCTCCAGCGCAAGCGCTTGCAGCGCGAC
>DATNED010000012.1:0-11065 GCA_035553115.1 Terriglobales bacterium
CTTGGTCCCGCCGCTTGCTGGCCTCGTTCCGCCGGACGAAACTCCGCGCCGAAATCCGCGAAGAGCTCGACCATCACGCCGCGCTCAGCGCCCGCGACGGCCGCGACCGCCATTTCGGCCGGACCGAAACCATCGAAGAGAGGACCCGCGACATGGACATCCTCGTCTGGCTCGAAACCTCCGCTCAAGATCTCCGCCACGCCCTGCGCATGCTCGGCCGCGCCCCCGGCTTCACCGCCATCGTCGTGCTATCGCTGGCCCTCGGCATCGGCGCCAACGCCGCCATCTTCAGCGTCATGGATGCGCTCGTGCTCCGCACCCTGCCCGTGCCCAATCCCGACGAATTGGCGCAATTGTTGGTCTCCAACGGGAAAGAAAGCCAGAACATCGTCTCCTATCCGCTGTATCAGCGCATGCGCGCAGCCGTTGCCCCGGCAGCGGAGCTGGGCGCATTCACCTACCCCGCGCCGTTCTACATCCCGCAGCCCGGCTTGCCGCCGCAAGCCATCTCGGGCGAGCTGGTCTCGGGCGAGTATTTCTCCGCGCTCGAGACCACGCCCCTGCTCGGACGCCTGCTCCTCCCCAGCGACAACCAGGGCGCAGCCGGCGCCGCCGTCGCGGTCGCCAGTTACAACTTCTGGCGCGAACGCCTTGGCGGCACCGCGTCGGCCATCGGCCGGCACCTGCTCATCAACGGCGTCAATTGCGAAATCGTCGGCGTCGCGCGCCCGAGCTTCGGCGGCTTCCTCCCCGACTCCCCTCCCGACGTCTGGATGCCGCTGCTGCTGCAGCCGCGCCTGCGCTACAACCATAACGCCAGCTCCGACGACACCGCCCGCATGAGCCAGCCCTGGGCGCCGCAAGAAGGCATCAGTTGGCTCATGCTCTTCGCCCGCGCGCCCGGCGCTGCGGGCCTCACCCTGGCGGCGCAGCTGACGCCCATCCTGTCCGCCGATTCCAGCGCAATCGGCCCCGGAACTTGGCACGTGATCTCGCTGCCCGGCGCCAGGGGCTCGAGCGGCCTGCGCCGTTCCTTCTCGCAGCCTCTCTACGTCCTGCTTGGCATGGTGGCGATGATGCTGCTCATCGGCTGCGCCAACGTCGCAGCCCTGCTGCTGGCCCGCAACTTGCACCGCTCGCGCGAAATCGCCCTGCGCCTCGCGCTCGGCATCTCCCGCGGCCGCCTCATCCGCCAGTTGATCGCCGAGGGCCTCGTGCTGGGCGCGCTCGCCGGCGCCGCCGCGCTCGCGCTCGCGCAGTGGGGAGGCGCGGCGCTGACCCGCCTCGCCGTGAACCTTCCCACCTCCACCCCCTTGCCCGTGCGCTTCGATGCCCGCCTGCTCGCCTTTGTTGCCGGCGTCTCGCTGCTCGTCGGCATCCTGGTCTCGCTGCTTCCCGTCCGACAAGCCAGCCAGCTGAATGCCAGCGCCGTGCTCAAGGCCGGACCGTCGCGCTTCGGCCGCCTGCCCTTCGGCCGCGCCCTGATCGTCGCTCAAGTCGCCGTGGCCTTGCTCCTCGTCACCGCCGCCGGACTCTTCAGCCGCAGCCTCGGCCATCTCGATGCCCTGAACCCCGGCTTCGACCGCCTCCATGTCCTCAATCTCCGCACCGACACCCGCGTTGCGGGAATCCCTGCCGCGCAGTGGCCGCAGCTCTATGCCCGCATTCACGACGCCGTCGCCGCACTCCCCGGCGTCCGGGCCGCCGCCTTCTCCGAGTGCCCCCTGCCTTCCGGCTGCACCGACGCCAGCGACCTCTATTTCCCCGGCGCCTCGGCATCGGTCAACTCCGATGGCTACACCGTCGGCCGCGATTATTTCGCAACTGTGGGCATGCGCCTGCTGCAGGGCCGCGGTTTCACAGCCCAGGATGCGCCGCACACCGCCGTCGTCGCGATCGTGAACCAGGCCTTCGCCTCGAAGTTCCTCCCCGGCCGCAGCCCGCTCGGCCAGCACTTCGGCACGGACCTCAAGGACGCCTCCGCCATCACCATCGTGGGCGTGGTCGCTGACGCCCGCATCCACAACCTGCGCCGGCCGGCCCCACCGCAGTTCTTCACCGCGCTCGACCAAAACCCGGAATACATGTCGAGCCTGCAGGTGCGCGCCACTGGCGATCCCGCCGCCCTTGCACCTGCGGTCGAGCACGCCATCAGCGCCATCGCGCCCAGCCTTCCAGTCAGCCAGGTCCTCACCACGGAAACCTTGATCCGTGTCTCGCTGGCCGACGAATTGCTGCTCGCCCACCTCAGCGACCTCTTCGGCCTGCTTGCCCTGCTGCTCGCCTGCCTCGGCCTCTACGGCGTCATCACCTTCCAGGTCGCGCGCCGCACCCCCGAGTTCGGCTTGCGCCTCGCGCTCGGCGCGCCCCCGAGCCGGCTCCTCAGCGCCGTGTTGCGCGAGGCGCTGCTGCTCGTCGCCCTCGGCCTCGCATTCGGGTTGCCCCTGGCATTTGCCGCCGCGCGCCTGTTGCAGCATGCGCTCACGGGCGTGTTAATCGGCGTCTCCGCCTTTGATCCCGCCAGCGTCGCGCTCGCCGCCCTCCTCCTGCTCGCCGTTCCCATTGCGGCCGCGCTGATTCCCGCCTTGCGCGCCGCCCGCGTGGATCCGCTCGCCGCGCTGCGCTCGGAGTGATCCCATGGCCCCCCGCCGCTTTCTCGCCCTCTTCCGCCGCCGCCGGCTCCGCGCCGAAATCCGCGAGGAGATAGACCACCATCTGGCGCTCAGCCATCGCGACGACCGCAACCGGCGCTTCGGCCAAATCGAGATCATCCAGGAAAGGACCCGCGAAATGAATACCCTCGTCTCGCTAGAAGCCTGGGCGCAAGATTTACGGTTCGCCCTGCGCTATGCCCTGCGTCGCGCCCCCGGCTTCACCGCCATCGTCGTGCTTTCGCTGGCCCTCGGCATCGGCGCCAACGCGGCCATCTTCAGCTTGATCAATACCGTCCTGCTCAAGACCCTGCCCGTGCCCGACCCCCAGCAGGTCTACTTCCTGAGCGCCGTGGATGGCATCAACAAGCCCGTCCCGGACTTCTCCTATCCCGTCATCCAGCAAATGGCGCAGGCCGCCGGCCCCGGCAACGCGCTGGGCGCGGCATCGTCCCCCGCCCCGCTGCCGCTGCTCCAGCCCGGTGCCCCCGCCCTCCGGGTCGAGACCCAGTTGGTCTCGGGCGCGTACTTCCAAACCCTCGGCCTCGAGCCCCTCCGCGGCCGCTGGATCAACCCCAACGACAACCACGCCCTCGGCGCCTCGCCCGTCGCCGTCCTCAGCTACGCCTTCTGGCAAAAGCAATTCGGCGGTGATCCCGCCATCCTGGGTCGCGTGCTCACCCTGCGCGGCGTCCCGGTCTCGGTGGTCGGCATTGCCCCGCCCGAGTTCAGCGGCCTCGATCCTTCGCAGCCGGTGGATCTCTGGACCCCGCTCATGATGCAGGCCGCGCTCCACGCCACCGGCAACCGCTGGAGCTTGGACGGCAAAGACGACCAGCCTTGGCCGCCGCAGGAGGGCGAGATGTGGCTCATGGCTTTTGCCCGCCTCGCGCATCCCAGCGAAGCTGCCGCCCTCGGCCAGCGCTTCACGCCCATCCTCCGCGCCAGCCTGCGCCGCGTCGCGCCCAACTTCGACTCCATGCCCAACACCGTCGCCCTCGCGCCCGGCGGCCGCGGCGGCGACAGCCTCCGCCAGGCCTACACTGCTCCTTTGCAGGCGCTGATGGCCATGGTCGCGCTCATGCTGCTCATCGCCATTGCCAACGTCGCCACCCTCCTGCTCGCCCGCATGGTCCGCCGCCGCCGCGAGATCGCCATCCGCTTGGCGCTGGGCATCAGCCGCGCTCGCCTCGCCCGCCAATTGCTCGCCGAAGGTTTCGTGCTCGCCCTCCTGGGCGCTTTCGCCGCCATCGGCGTCGCCATCGCCGCCAGCCACTTCATGATCCGCCTCGCCGCCAACCCCTTCCAGCCCGACCTGGATTGGCATCTCTGGCTCTTCCTGGCGCTGGTCGCCCTCGGCACCGGCCTCGCCCTCGGCCTGCTGCCGGCCTGGTCCGCCCGCCGCGACCAAACCGCCGATGCCCTCAAGTCCGAGGGTTCGGGCGCCACCGCCCAAGGACGCGGCCGCATCCCCCTCGGCCGCTGGCTGGTGATCGCCCAGGTCGCCTTCTCGCTGCTGTTGGTCGCTGCCGCCGGCCTTTTCAGCCGCAGCCTCGCGGCCATGTTCACCGCCAACCTCGGCTTCGACCGCGCCCACCTCTTGACCGTGGAAGTGTCGCTGCCCGACAGCGGCGTTTCCGGCGGCGAGGTCGCCGTCCTGCAGCAGCGCTTGCTCGAGCGCGCCCGCGCCCTTCCCGGCGTCCGCGCCGTTGCCCTCGATCAATCCGGCCTCGACGACTTCTCCGCCGATACCAGCGGCATCTCCCTCGCCGGCCGCGCCGATCCCCCGGGCGGCCTGCACTCGGACGAAAACACCGTCTCGCGCGACTTCTTCGCCGCCGTCGGCATGACCCTGCTCCGCGGCCGCAACTTCGCCACCACCGACACCGCCACCGCGCCCGATGTCGTCGTCGTGAACCAAGCCTTCGCCCGCCGCTTCTATCCCGCGCAGGATCCCCTCGGCAAGACCTTCGGCTACAGCGCCGACGGGACCGGCAAGTTCCGCATCATCGGCATCGTTGCCGACGCCCGCGTCTCCGATCCGCACGCCGCCGCCGTGCCCCTCTTCTACCGCGTCATCGAGCAATCCGGCAACTCCGCCCTCAAGCTCGAAATCCGCACCAGCGGCGATCCTGCCGCCTTGGCGGCCGCCGCGCGAGCGGCGGTTCCAGCGATAGACCCGCGCCTGCGCGTCCGCTCCCTCTCGACCGTCTCCCACCGCCTGGACGAAATGCTCGGGCGCGACCGCCTCATCGCCCAGCTCAGCGGCGGCTTCGCCGCCCTTGCGCTCGCACTTGCCTGCCTGGGCCTCTACGGCGTCATGGCCTACGCCGTCGGCGCGCGCCTGGGCGAGTTCAGCCTCCGCATGGCGCTCGGCGCCGAACGTCGCGACATTCTCGCCATGGTGCTGCGCGAAGCCGCATGGCTGCTTGCGGTCGGCGTCGCCGCCGGCCTCGGCTTGTCGCTCGCCGCCGGCCGCCTGCTGCAGCCGCTCCTCCCCGGCGCCAGCGCCACCGACCCGATCGCCCTCGCCGCCGCAGCCGCCCTCATGCTCGTCCTGCCCCTGCTTGCCGCCCTCCGCCCCGCCCTCCGCGCCGCCGCCACCAACCCCGCCACGGCCCTGCGCGGATAACCATTCATGCGCCTTCAACTCTCCCGCAGCGCCACCGTCGCATCCACCCGCGTCGCCCGCCACGCCGGAATGTAGCTGGCCGCAATCGCCATCGCCAGCAGCAACAGCGGCGCCAGCGAAAAAATGGCGGGATCGCGCGGCTGCACGCCATAAAGGAGACTCGCGAGGAGCGAAGCACTCAACCCCGCAACAACTAGGCCCGCAACCATCCCCACCGCGGCCAGCGCCACCCCCTTGCGCAGAATCAGTCCGAGGATGTCGCCCCGCCCCGCTCCCAGCGCCATCCGCAAACCGATCTCGCGCGACCTCTGCCCGACCATGTACGCCAACAAGCCATAAATTCCGATCGCGGCGAGAAGCAGCGCGACCGCGGCGAATCCACCCACAAGCTCGGCGGCGAAGCGGCGCGGCGCAAGCGATCGGTCCAGAAGCTCATCCATGGAAACAACATTGAAGACCGGCACGCCGGGATCAATGCCCGCGATTCCACGTCGAATCTGGGGTTCGAGCACCGCCGCGGGCAGAGACGTACGCAACACCACGCTGAGCCGCTTGCTGGAATCTTGATAGGTCGAGACGTAGATGTGGGGAACGCCATCCACGTCGAGACCGTCGCTCTTGATGTCCTCGACAATGCCCACGACGGTGGTCCAGGGCGTGGTGGAGCCTCTTCCGAACCGCACGCGGCGGCCCAGCGGATCGCCGCTTGGCCAATATTTCCGCGCAGTGCTTTCATCCACGATGGCCACCGGTTGTTGGCCGTCTTTATCTTCCTCGGTGAAGGCGCGGCCGCGCAGAAGCGTCGCCTGCAATACCTTGAAATAATCTGGGCTGATCCGAATTCTCTCGGCCACCAGGCCCTGCAAGGATTCGGCTGGCCTGTCTTCAATTGCGAAGCCTTCCATGGTTACGCCGCCGACCGCGCTCGGGTTGGTGTTGGTGGTCGGCAGAGCGGAGGTGATGGCGGCGCGTTCGACGCCCGGAATGGCCTGCATGCGCCCCAGCAAGGCACGATCAAAGGTGGCTCTGCCGGCGATACCGTGATAAAGATCCGCCTCTGGCTCGTTGGGGTTCGGAAGCTGCATGCTGGCCGTGATCACGTGGGTTGGATGAAAGCCTGGATTCTCCTGCAACAGATCCGCCAGCGTGCGCAGCAGCAAGCCGGCGCCGATCAGCAGGATGACGGCGAACGCCAGTTGAGAGACGATGAGAATATCCCGCAAGCGGCCGCTCCTGGCGCCGTAGCCCGACCCTCGACCGCCTTCGCGAACCGCGGAGGAGAGAGCGGATTTCGCCGAATGCAGCGCCGGCGCCAGGCCAAACACCACCCCGGTAAGCACGGAAATCAGCACCGCGAACGCCAGCACCGCCCCGTCAATTCGCACTTCGTTGAGCCGGGGAACGTTCCATGGCACCAGACGCAAGAGGAAACGCAAGCTGCCAAACGCCGCTGCGATTCCGGCGGCGCCTCCGATCAGCGAGAGCAGCATGGACTCGGTCAGCATCTGGCGCACCAGGCGGCCGCGGCTCGCCCCCAGCGCCTGCCGCACCGCCATCTCTTGGCGCCGCCCCGAGGCGCGCGCCAGGAGAAGATTGGCAAGGTTCAACGAAACCAGGAGAACGATCAGCAATGCCGCGCCCAGGAACACCAGCAGCATGGGCCGAACCTTGCCCACCAACGTGTCCTGCAAAGGTTGAATCTGGATCGTCCATTGCGCCTGCGGCGCGTAATCGGTGGGAAAGTCGCGCCGCGTTTCGGCGGCCAGGGCCGTGAGCCGCGCCTGCGCTTGCGCCAGGGTCACGCCCGGCTTCAGCCGCCCGATTGCCGATACCAAATCCCGGTTATGGCGCAGGGGCGGGAGAAAGGGGACCCCGGTGAATCCGCCCGCGCCAAACACATCCACATCGCCGGAAATCGTCGGCCCCGGATGGCGAAATCCGCGCGGCAGAACCCCAAGAATCGTTAGCGGATCATTGTCGATCCGGATGGTTCTGCCGACAACCTTCGGATCGGCGCCATACGCGCGGCGCCACAGCCCGTCGCTGATCACCGCCTCGAAAGCGAAACCCGGCACGAAGTCTTGCGGACCAAACAGCCGTCCTATTTGCGGGGTCACGCCCAGCATGGAAAAGTAGCTGAAACTGGTGTTGACCCCCTCGACCCGCTCCGGCGGTTGGACCCCGGTCAAATCCTCGCTACCCTCAAAAATCGGGGACACATCTTCAAAGACACCCGACCGCACCTTCAGGTCATCCAATTCGGGCTTGGAAAACCTGACGTCCCGCAATCCTACGCCGGGCTCGTTGAAGAATACTCGTACCAAACGATCCGGATGGGGATAAGGCAGAGAATGCAGCAACACGGCATTCACAATGCTGAATATGGCCGTGTTGGCGCCCACGCCCAGCGCCAGCGTCAGCATAGCCACGATCGCGAACGTGGGCTTCCTCGCCAGAATGCGCACCGCATAGCGAACATCTTGCAGCAGGGTCTCCATGAAGACGCTCCTCTCCTTCCTTGACGGCGCAACCATACCTCGCAAATGCGCTGACGCCGGCACGGAATGGGACAAGCGGCGTCCGCGATGAGACAAGTGGTCGGTCCGCAGGGATGTCGGAGGTCGCCCTCGGGCCCGCGCCAAATATGCCGCTTCGGCTATAATCCGTGCCGGAGACCGACACCCCAATTGCCGCAGGCCACGCCAGACCTCGGACGGATGAGATGGATCTTCATCCTGTGCGCTTGGACGATGGTGGGCATGCTGTTCGCCCTGCGCCGGATCGTGCTGGTGAGAGTGCAAGGCTTGCACGTCAGCTCGGTCACCGCGGGTGCGCTGGAGCTGGTCTACTGGTGCGTATGGGCGGCGTGCACGCCGCTGGTGATCGCTCTGGCCCGGCGGTTTCCGCTAACCGGGCCGCGGCTTGCGCGCCATTGCGCGCTCCACGCCCTCGCCTCGCTCGCGCTGGCGCCCCTGTCCTCGGTTGCCGAATACTCTTTGAGCCACGGACTCTTGGGGGCGTTTCGCATCACCGATCCGGCCGTGCTGCGCCTTCTCGCGCCACTCGCCGCTAGCGTTCTCTCCATGAGCTTCACCGGCGTCCTTACGTACTGGTTGATCGTGGGACTGTACCAGGCGCTCCACTTTTACCAGACCGCCATGGAGCGCCAAACGATTGCGGCGCGACTCGAAACCCAGCTCTCCCATGCCGAACTGGAAAATCTGAAGAGTCAATTGCATCCCCACTTCCTGTTCAACAGCCTGCACACCATTGGCATCCTGATGCAGGAAAACGTGGACGCCGCCAGCCGGCTGCTCGTCTGCCTGGGCGACTTGCTGCGCATGGCCCTCGAACGGCGCGAGAACGAGATTACCCTGCGGAGCGAACTCGAGTTCGTTCGCAAGTACCTGGAAATCGAACAGACGCGCTTTCAGGACCGCTTGAAGGTGCGCCTCGATGTGCCCCCGGAGCTTCTCGATGTCTACGTGCCGAGTCTCGCGCTTCAGCCCCTGGTGGAAAACGCCATCAAGCACGGCATCAGCGCCGACTCCGCCGCCGGCCGGCTCGAAATCGCCGCCACCCGCCATAACGGCGGCGTTCGCCTCTGCGTCCGCGATGATGGCCCTGGCCCGGCCCCGGGATCACGCCTGCGCTTCGGCGTCGGCCTCACCAACATCCAGTCCCGCTTGAGACAGCTCTACGGCGACGCGTCGTCGCTGGAGCTTACCGGAGGCGACGGTCGCGGTTGCGAGGCGATCCTCACCATTCCAGCGAAGAGCCTGCATGAAGACACGCGTTCTCATCGTTGACGACGAACCCATCGCCCGCCGCGGTATCCGCCGTTATCTGGCGGGACACGACGACATGGAAGTGGTGGGCGAGGCGGCGAACGGCATCAGCGCGGTGGAGCAGATCAACGAACTCCATCCCGACATCGTCTTTCTCGATGTTCAGATGCCGGATCTGGATGGTTTCGGCATCATCGAAAATGCGGAGCCATCGCCCGGCCCTCCACCCGTATATATCTTCGTCACCGCGCACGATGCGCACGCTCTCCGAGCCTTCGAAGTGCACGCGGTGGATTACCTCTTGAAACCGTACGACAAGGAGCGCTTTGCCAAGGCCCTCGCTCACGCCCGCCAGGTTCTCGACCAATCCAGAAACGCGACCCGCAATCTGGAGCCGCTGCTCCAATCCCTCCGTGGCCTCCGCCCGTTGGAACGCTTCGTGGTCAAGGACAAGAAGCGGATCTTCTTTGTTCCCGTCGCCCACGTCTTGTGGATCGAAGCCACGGGGAACTATGCCTGCATACACACCGCCCACGACAGTCACCTGCTGCGGGAATCCCTGGCCCACCTGGAAGAGAAGCTGGCCTCCCGCCACTTCATCCGGGTACGGAAGTCGGCCATCGTGAACAGCGCCCGCATCAGCGAGATTCGTCCCCTGTTCGATGGGGTCTACGACATCCTCTTGGAAGAGGGAACGGTGGTCACCTCGAGCCGCCGATATGCGCACAAGCTGCGCGCTCTCCTGGAATCCTAGCCTCGATCCAGGCCATCAAACCCCTGCGCGGGTAGCTAGTAGAGAATCTGAAAATCCCGCCCCGGCCGGTTCCTGCCCGAAGCCACCGCCATCCGCGCCACATGCGCCAGCGCCAGCGGCTTGAACCACCCCTCCGGCAGCCCCTCGGCATGCGCCGCCGCCAGCGGCAAGTCCATCTGCGCCGCCAAGCCGTAAACCCAGAACGGCACCCCGTCGTAATCAAGGACGTTCGCAGCGCGCGGCTTCGCCACCTGCGCATCCACCGCATCCAGCGCGAGCCCGAGAAGCGCGTAGGCATCTCGCGGTCGGTTCGCCTCGCAATAGTAGCTGCGCGCCCAGCGCGCCACATAGGAGGGTGCAGCGGCCGCGATTGCCGGCGTGAGGTGATCGGCAGGGTGAAACCCTGCCGGCCTGTCCCGCCACGAGAGCGCACTCGTTGTTGTTGCATTGGCCGCAGCTGCTTGCGCGGCCGTGTACGGCGCCAAATCAGAGGCGGGATCGCGCTCCACGCCAGCAACCTTCGCGGGAGCAGCACGCGCGCTCAATCGCGGCGCTGCAGGCTGCAACACTAGCGGATGCGCCGCATCTACCTGTTTCACCAGCGCCACCGCGCGCGCAGCAATTGCATCCGCCTCCCAAGCCGACGCCGCCAGTCCCGGAAGTCGCGAGGCGAGACCGCGCGTGGCTGCTGCCAGACCCGTCGCGTTGGGGTCCTCCCCGGCAGCGGCCTCAAGGAAATCCATCGCCTGCTCAGCCTGCCAGAGACCTTCCACTGCGACGGCCTTGGCCTCGGCCGCTGCCAGAAGTTGATCGCGGCGCGCGCGGCTCCCGGCTTTCTCGCCGTAAAGCTTGGCCGCGGCTCGATTGGGAAATCCCGATGCCCTCGCCGCAAGCCGGTCCCATGTGCTCCAAGCGAATCCTATCTCGTGATGCGCGAGCTGATAAGGGACCAAGGCATCCGCAATCGCGCCCCGGGCGGCGTCGGCAGAGGGCACCAACTGCGCCGCCGTCTCCGCTGCGCCGGCTTCGATCAGCCCCTGCAATGCGCCCGCCTCCACTTCGCGCTTGATGGCCACCGCGAGCCCCGCATCAGGAAGCGCTACCGCCTGCCGAAATCCTGCCTCAAAATCCCGCTCCGCAAGTTCTCCCTCGCCTGCCAACATCTCCTGACGCGCAATGTAGAGCAAGCACTCCGGGCGCGAAACCTCGGCCACGCTTCCCGCCGAAGCCCGCGCTTCCC
>DATNED010000013.1:0-19903 GCA_035553115.1 Terriglobales bacterium
GCTGGGCCTGCCGGCGTTCGCCATGGGAATGCAGACGGTGACAATCACCCGCGTCGGCGACCAGCGCGTTTACTCGACCTACATCACCGGCAGCCTGGCGAAATTCGCCGAGGCCCTCGCGAGCTATTTCTTCTGGCTCGCCGACCGCCGCCGCGCGCCCAGAACCGGCAGCCAGCGCGTGAACTGGCTGCGCGAGTCCTTGGGCCATCGCCTGCTCGGTCACGCCTTCCTCACTGCGGGCCTCTGGCTGCTATTCTTGCTCGGCGGCCTCTCGGGCGCCGCCGCCGAGGTGCGTTGGCAGGCGCAGGCGTTCTGGTGGCCCTTGGCCGCCCTTGCCGCGCTCGCCGGCCTCGACCTGCGCTGCCCCATCGCCCCGGTTGGCGCCGATGAGCCCCCAGGCTTCGAAACCTAACTCAATACCCGTCCAAAACGACCGCTAATCGCATCGCAACACCGCCACCGGGTCGCCGGCCAGGGCGCGGCGGGCGGGTAGATAGCTGGCCAGCAGCGCCACCGAAAGCAACAGCAGTGGCATTGCGGTGAATGCCACCGGGTCCCAGGGGCTTACGCCATAGAGCACGCCGGTGAGGGCGAGGGCTACCGCGGCGAAACCGGCCATGCCCAAGGCCGCGCCCCACAGGACCGGGGCCAGCGCTTGGCGCACCACCAGGGCGAGCACTTCCCCACGCCCGGCACCGAGCGCCATGCGGATGCCGATCTCGCGTCCCCGCAGGCTGGCGGCGTAGGCCACCATGCCGTAGATTCCGATCACCGCCAGCAGCAGCGCCAGGCCGCCCAGCACCGCCGCCAGCGCCGAGACTACCTTGGCCAGCGCCTCCGTTGCCGCGAGGTTGGCCGCGAGCGGCGCGGCAGTCAGCGGCAGCGACGGATCCAAAGCGCGCGCCGTGGCGGCGACCTCCTGGGGGAGGGTTGCGCTGGCGCCCCTGCTGCGGACCAGCATTTTGAGGTCCGCGGCCGGGTCCGGGCCCGCGGGGCGGTAGATATAGGAGGTGGTCGAGCCCAGTCCCGCGACTTGGGCGTCCGCGGCGATCCCCACCACGCGCCACTCCGCTCCCCAGCCATCCAGGGTTTTGCCCACCGCGTCCTGACCGGGCCAGATGCGCTGCGCGGTCGAGCGCGCCAGGATCAGCACGTGCGCCCCGGATTCGGCCTCGACGGTGGTGAAGTTGCGTCCGTGCTGGATGGCGATGCCCAGCAGGGGGAAGAAGCTGGGCGACACCGAGTTGTATTCCACCGGATGCGAAGGCGCGCCGGTCGCGGTGCGTACGCCGGTGAGATCGTGCGACCCGCCCAGGGGCAGCAGCGTGGCCTGGGCCACCGCGGAGACGCCGGGGAGCGCGGCCACGCGGCTCGCGAGCTGCTGCTGGAAGGCCTGCGCGCGGGCCGGGGTGTAGCCGGCGCCGGCCAGGTCGTATTTCACCGCCGCCACGTTGGCGAGTTGGAAGCCCGGATCGGCGCGCAGCACGCGCCCCAGGCCGCGCAGCAGCAGTCCGGCGGCGAGCAGGAGGATCATGCAGGCCGCCACCTGGGCGCCGACCAGGCGGCGCTGCCACCGTCCCGCGCCCGGCTTGGCGCGCAGGGCCGCGGTCTGTCCCGGGGCCGCGCCCGATTTCATGGCCTCGGTGAGCTCGGTGCGGGTGGCGCGCAGCGCGGGTGCCAGCCCGAACGCTATGGCGGTCAGCAACGCGATGGCGAAGGCGTAGAGCCAGGTGCGCCAGTCGGGCGCAAGGCGCAGGGTGAAGTGGAACTCCGGCGCGATTGGCAGGTGGCTCATGGCCAGGTGGAACAGGGCCGGGGTGGCAAACGATGCCGCCAGCGCGCCGGCGAAGCCGCCCAGGGCGGCGATGAGCACGCTCTCGGTGAGCAGTTGGCGGATGAGGCGCCCGCGGCGCGCCCCGAGCGCCAACCGCACCGCCACTTCCTTGCGCCGTCCCTCGGCGCGCGCCAGCAGGAAGCCCGCCAGGTTGGCGCAGGCCAGCAGCAGCACCAGCGCCACCGCCGCCAGAATCAGCACGCTGGCGGATGACACCGCGGAGCGCAGCGAGGGCATGGCGAGATAGGTGGCGCCGGCGAGCGCGACGCTGGTGCGGCGTCCGGGTTGGAGCGCGTTCATCCGCGCCGCAACCACGTTGAGGTCGGCCGCGGCCCGGGCCATGGACACCCCCGGCTTCAGGCGGCCCAGCAGCGCCAGCCAGGATTGGTTCGGGTCGCCGATGAAGTTGAAGTTCGGGCTGAACGCCCGCTGCATGGTGAGCGGCGCCCAGAACCCGCTCGCCACCGGCACCGTGCCCGCGAACCCGGGGGGCGCCACGCCGATGACAGTGAACGGGGTGCGATTGAGCACGATGGTGCGTCCCAGGACGCCGCGCTCGCCCGCGAACTCGCGCCGCCAGACGGCGTCGCTCAGCACCGCGACCGCACCGGCGCCGGCGGTGGCGCACTCGTCCGGGGCGAAGAAGCGTCCCAGGGCGGGGCGAATGCCGAGCACCGCGAAGTAGTTGCAGGACGTCATGGTTCCCAGGATCGGGGCACGGTTGTCGAGCGTGGTGTCCACAAAGGGGGAGTAGGCGGCGAGGCCGCCCAGGCTGCGGTTCTCGGCCGCGTAGCGGCGGTACTCGAGCCAGGAAACGAAGGTGGGGTCGTCGTGTACGTTGCGGCTGAAATCCGCCCCGGGGGTGGACGCAAGGTGCTGCGCCACGGTGACCAGGCGCTCCGCCTTCGGCACCGGCAGCGGACGCAGCGCCGCCGCGCAGAGGACGGTGAAGAGCGCGACATTGATGCCGATGCCGAGCGCCAGCGTGAGCACTGCAAAGGCGGAGAACCCGGGCGAGCGCCGCAGCAGGCGCAGCCCGAAGCGCAGATCGGGGACGAGGTCGTGTACCCAGGCGAGGCCGCGGGCCTCGCGCGCCGCCTCCGTAAAGCCTTCTACCCCGCCGAAGTCGAGCGCGGCCTGGCGCCGCGCCTCGGCGAGCGGCATGCCCTCGGCCAGGTTCGCGGCGATCTGCCGCTCGCGGTGGAAGCCGAGCTCGGCCTCGAGCCCGCGTTCGGCAACGCCGCGGCGCAGCAGCGCGCGGCAGCGGCGGTCCAGGATAGTGATCCAGCGCATACCCGTCTCCTATTCCTGATTGAGTACCAACCCGATGGCGGCCGAGAGCCGCTCCCACTGCGCCTGCTCGCGCTCCAGATGCTTGCGGCCGGCGCGGGTGAGGGCGTAGTAGCGGGCCTGGCGGTTGTGCTCGGTGCCGCGCCACTCGGCCCGCACCCAGCCCTGCGCGTAGAGCCGGTGCAGCGCCGGGTAGAGCGCCCCCTGCCCCACCTGCAAGGCGCTTTGCGAGACCAGGCGGATGCGCTGCGCGATGCCCCAGCCGTGCAGCGGCTCGGGCGCGAGGGTGCGCAGGATCAGCAGATCGAGCGTCCCCGGCACCAGCGTGCTGGAGGAGGGGGAAGGGGCGCCTAGGAGAGAACTTGCAGCTTGGGGAAGTAGCGGCGATAGAACCCGCGGTCGCGGCTCAGCAGTCGCCCGCCGCGCAGCATAGCGTGGGCACCCACAAGAAAATCAGGCAGCAAGCGGGCGCGCGAACCCCCGGCCTGGCGATATCGCAGCCAGATCGCGCCGGCGATATCGGCGCATTCCTCATCGAACGGGTCGAAAGCGATGCGGGCTTGGGCCATCGCCGCCGCCATCGCCTCGCGGCCGGAAAACTGCCCCCGCACCTCAGCCCATACAACCGGGCAGGCCAGGATCGCGCCGTTGCGATCCGCCTCACGCAGGGCGCGCAACGATCCCGGGCCGAAGCCGGGGTGCCCCATGAAGACATTTAGTTGGCGCGGGCCCCAGCGCGGCTGCGCCGCGCGTCCCGCTTATGCTCGCACCGGTTTGGGGGCCCGAGGCCCCAAAACGGCGCTGCGCTTCGCCGGGGCCGCGCCTGCGTTATCTCCCGGGGGCGCGAAAGCGCTATTGGCGCTTTCACCCATTCCGAATTTCGAAGCCCGTCGCGCCGATTTTGTTCACGGGGCAAAGCGGCGCGACCCCCGCGACCAGCAGCAGCGAGCTGTCAACCGCGGTCGTCATCGGCGACGAGCATTTCCGGATCCTGCCTGCGGTTCCAAGCTGGACCGCGCGCCCGGCGCACGATCGCGTCCGGGTTTCCTGGCGGCAGGATGCCATAGAGGCCGGCGAAGCGATCCTGGCCTCGCTTGCGCGCAACCAGGGTGCCAGCGCGCTCGGCAAAATCAAGTTCGGTTCCGGCGTAAAGGCCGAGCCGGTCACGCAAGGCCTTGGGAATCGTCACTTGACCCTTCTCGCTTACTACTGCCTTCATACTTTTATGGTAAGAATTCCGACATCACTTGTCAAAAGCCTGGCCGGTTTCCCCTTTAGTTCCGTTCACGTCGGCCGCCGCCTTCGCCCTCCTGGTCGCCCCGGACCTTCGCAACCCATCGCCCCCATCGGTCCTTACGAGGCCCCAGGTTTCGAGAGCTAGTTCACTCGCAGCGCGTGGTTCGGGTCTACGCTCGCAGCCCGCCGCGCGGGCACATAACAAGCCAGCAGGGTCGCGCCCAGCAGCACCGCCGCCGCGGCGGCCAGCGTGGCCGGGTCGCGCGGCTGAATCTGATACAGCTGGCTGGCGAGGAGCTGCCCCGCGGCCAGGGCCGCGATCACGCCGACCACGATTCCAGCGGCTGCCAGCCGCAGTCCGCGCCCGACGACCAGCTTGAGCACTGCCGAGCGGGTCGCGCCCAGCGCCATCCGCACCCCGATCTCGCGGGTCCGCGCCGCCACCAGATACGCCATCACGCCATAAATCCCCGCTGCCGCGAGAAGCAGCGCCAGCAGCGCAAACCCGGTCACCAGCCACTGCTGCAGCGCCGCGCCGGCGACCGAGTCATCCACCACCTGGTCCATGCTGCGCACGTTATAGATGGGCAAGGTCGAGTCCAGCCCCGCCAGCGCGCCCCGGATTTCTTGCATCAGCGCCGCCTGCGGCAAACTCGAGCGCACCATCAGCCGCACGATGTTGCTCTGGTTCGTGGCCAGCAAATACGCCTGCGGCGGCTGATCCGGCCCCAGGCTCTCTTGCGCCACATCCGCCGATACGCCCTCGATCACCAGCGTCGAGGTGTCGCTGCTGCTTGCCTTGAACCCCACCCCCAGCGGGTTCCGGCCTTTGAGGAAATGCCGCGCAAACGATTGGTTGACGACGATCGGTAGTGCGTCCCCGTCTTTGGCCTTGTCCCAAACCTGCTGGTCGGCATCGCTGTAGCTGCGCCCCATCACGATCGGGATTTGCAGGGTCGAGAAATACGATGGCGTCACCCGCGTCCAGCTCACCAGAATCCGGGCCTTGCGCGCAGCGCCCGGCGGCGTAATGTAGCCGTTAATGCCTTGCTCCAACGGAAGCTGATCGGAAAGCGTCGCCCCGCTCACGCCCGGCAGGGTGCGCAAGCGTTCCAGCAGCGCCTGGTCAAAGCGCCCGATTGCGGCGCTGTCGTGGTAGCGACCCTCGGGGAGGGTGATCGAAGCCGTGGTCAGCCCCCGCGGGTTCACACCCAACGCGGCCGCCCGCAGCCGCGCGAAGCTTTGCAGAAACAACCCCGCTCCCACCGCCAGCAGCAGCGAGAGCGCCACCTCGGCAATGACCAGGCTGTCGCTCAGCCACCGCCGCCGCCCACCGCCCGCCAAAGCCCCCGCTCCGCTCAGTTCGTCATTGATTCGAGGCCGCGAAAGCTGCCAAGCCGGGGCAAGGCCGAAGAGCACGCCGCACAACACAGCCAGTCCCGCAGTGAAGGACAGCACCGGCACATTCAGCGTGATCGGGTTGAACGTGGGCAGCGTGAATGCCTTCAGCCCGACCACAGCCCGCAACCCGAGCCATGCCAGCCCCGCGCCAGCCGCCGCTCCGGCTGCCGCCAGAAGCACCGATTCCGTCAATAACTGCCGCACGATCGCGCTCCGCCGCGCTCCCAGCGCCAGCCGAATGGACATCTCCTTCTGCCGCCCCAGCGCCCGCGCCAGCAACAGGTTGGCGATGTTCGCGCAGGCGATCAGCAGCACCAGCCCCACCACCGTCAGCAGCGTCCAGAGCGAGGCCCGCTGCGGCGCACGCACCAGCCGGTCGCGCAGCAGCACGAGCTTGGCGCCGGTGTCCTGGTTCGAGTTGGGATACTGCTTCGACAACCGCGCCGCTATGGCGCCGATCTCGGCCTGGGCCTGCGCCAGCGTCACCCCCGGCCTCATCCGTCCGGTGGCGGCGAAGGAATGGTTGCCGCGCGTGCCCAGCTTGTTCCTGTCGAGCGGCACCCAGACATCCACGGTGGGCTGCAATTGAAAGCTGGCCGGCGCCACGCCAATGATGGTGTACGCCGCACCGTCGAGGCGAATGGTCTTGCCCACCGCGCTGGGGTCGCCACCGAAGCGGCTCTCCCACAAGCGATGGCTCAGCACCGCGACGGTGTGGTCGCCCTGGTCCTCGCCTGCGGCAAACGTCCGCCCCAGCTCCGGCACGATGCCAAACAGTGAAAAGAAGTTGGCCTCTGCCGGCAGCGCGATCACCCGCTGCGGATCCCCCTCGCCATTCAGGTTCATGCTGCGCTGGTAGTTGTACAGCGTCATGTCGGCAAACAGCCGGCTCTGGGCCTTCCAATCGGGGAAATCCGGCCCCGAGAGCGGAAAGCTCCCAGGTGCCGCCTCGGTTTCGAACATTTGCACCAGCTGTTCGGAGTGCGCATACGGCAGCGGGGCCAGCATGAGCGCATCCACCAAGCTGAAAATGGCGGTGTTGGCCCCAATCCCCAGCGCCAGCACGAGCACGGCCAGGAACGTGAACCCGGGCGTGCGCCTCAGCATGCGAAAGGCAAAGCGGAGATCGTGTCCCATATCGCCTATACGCACCTACCGCATTTGCGATAGCCGGTTACGTCGAATTCTTCATTGCACGTGCAAGTCCAGCACTGGCCTTAGCTGCACCCCTTCGGGTCCGCGCTCCGCCACCCCGGTCACCACCATCGTGGTGGGCTGGTCCGGTCGCGTCTCTGCCTGTCCCGGTTGCCCGATCCGCAATCCGAAATCCTGCCGCAATTCGTCAAGCAACGCCGCGTCTTCGCTGTTCGCCATGCAACTGCCTGGCGGGAGCAGCGCGACCAGGCTGACACTCGGATCCACCAGCGAGCCCAATTCCATGCGATACGTCGAGCCCGCCAAACTATACCCCAGGAGGTGCGCCTGCACCCGCACTACCCCCGCCGGACGCTGCTCGTGCCGCAGCTCCTCAATGGTCGTGAATCGCGCAGTCTTGCTTTGGGCCACCGCGCCGCCGTTCAGACTGGGGCACCCTGCGGCCTCGCCACGCCTCTGCCGCAGCCACCAAGTCGAGCCTATTGCGGCCGCGATCACCACGAACAGCAGCACCCAGAGCCCGGCGCGCGAGCCGCTGCGCTTGGACCGGCGCGCCATCTTACCCCCGGATCTTCTTGCCGCGCTTCACCTCGATCCGCTTGATCACCAGCGTCACAAAGTCGTCCACGGTCACGCATTTTTCCCAGTCGGCGTCGCTGAACGGCGTTAGGCCAAACTCCGATTCCGCCTCGATCAGCAGCTCGGCAATGTCAATCCCGTCCAGGTGCATGTCCTCGGCAAGCAAGGCGTTGGGCGTGAGCTCGGCCTCTTCCACCGTCATCTCTTCGGCGATCAAATGCAATATCTTCCCAGTGATCTCGGCCTCGGCCTTGCTGATCTTCGGCGCCGGGGGCGCGGCTGCCGCGCTCGACTTCGCCACCCCTTTGGGCGGCTTTTTCCCGTTCTTCGGCGCAGCAGCAGGAGTTGCTTTCGTTCCGCTTTGGGCAGGCTTCGGCGCGTTTTTCGCTGCGGCGGGCGTGGATTTGGCCATAGTCTTCCATGATATCCGATGGAACCCGTAAACTTCGAATATGCCCGCCGCTGCCGCTCCCACTCTGTTCAGGTTTTTCGGCCGCGGCGGCAGCCTTGAAGCCGCCCACCCCACCTACGAACATCGCCCCGGGCAGATCGAGATGGCCGAGGAGGTGGCCGCCGCCCTCGCCGACCGCCGGCATTTGTTGATCGAAGCCGGCACTGGCACGGGCAAGACCCTTGCCTATCTGCTCCCGGCTCTCCAAAGCGGGCGCCGGGTGCTGATCTCGACCGGCACCCGCAACCTGCAAGAGCAGCTGGTCGCAAAGGACGTTCCGCTGCTCGCCCAGGCGCTCGGTCGCGAACTCTCCGTGGTCAGCATGAAGGGCCGCGGCAACTACGCCTGCCGCCACAAGATCGAAACGTTCGAATCCCAGCCCGCCTTGCTCGATGCTTTTGAGCACGATCTTTACGTCAGCATCCGCGCCTGGGCCGATAGAACGGCCACCGGCGACCAAGCCGAGCTCGAAATCCTGCCCGACAACCATCCCCTCTGGGGGCGCCTCAACGCCCGCCGCGAGACCTGCACCGGAAGCAAGTGCCCGCGCTACGAGGATTGCTTCCTCACCCAGCTCCACCAACGCGCCGCCGCCGCCGAGTTGGTGGTGGTGAACCACCACCTCTTCTTCGCCGATCTCATGCTCAAGCGCCAGGAGCTGCCCGGCGTGCTCCCGCCCTATGAAGCCGTGGTTTTCGATGAGGCGCACGAGCTCGAGTCCACCGCCTCGCAGTACTTTGGCATCGCCGTCAGCAGCCATCAAATTGAAGAGGCGCTCACGGATGCACACCGCACCCTGCAGGCTTTGGATCTGGCCTCCGCCGATTTGAATGAGCGCATTGATCGCATACGCGTCGCCAGCCAGAAGCTGCTGGCGCGCGTGTCCGCGCGCGAGGGGCGCCACGCCTTCGAGCGCCGCGCCCAGTTTCTCGAAGAAAATGCCGCCATCTACGACGAATGCCTGCGGAGCCTCGCCCACCTGCACAGCGGTCTCGAGGTGGTGCAAGACAAACCGGAAGAGGTCACCCGCCTGGCTCAGCGCTTCGCCGAGCTGCGCAGCAAGTTCGAGATCTTATTTGAGGGCGAGCAGGAGGGCGTCGTCCACTGGGTCGAGCGCAGCGGCCGCAACCTCAAGCTCCTCGCCACCCCGCTCGAGGTCGCGCCCATGCTGCAGGAGATGCTCTTCGGTCCGCTGGACACCGCGGTGCTCACCTCCGCGACGCTGGCGGTGGATGGTGCATTCGAATACGTCAAATCGCGCCTCGGCCTCGAGAGCCCCCGCGAGCGCGTGATCGCCTCGCCCTATCGCTTCGACCAGCAGGCGCTGCTCTACATTCCCGCAGACCTGCCCGCCCCCAACGATCCGGAATATTTCGCGCCCGCCGCCGACGAAATCGCCGCGCTCATCGAGGCCTCGCGCGGTCGCGCCTTCGTCCTCTGCACCAGCTACAGCCAGATGCGGCTGTTTCATGCGCAGCTCGAGCCGCGCCTGCCGTTTCCACTGCTGCTGCAAGGCAGCGCGCCCCGCCACGCGCTCTTGGACCGCTTCCGTTCCACCGCCGGCGCGGTGCTGTTCGCCACCAGCAGCTTTTGGCAAGGCGTGGACGTGCAAGGCGAACAACTCAGCCTCGTGATCGTGGACAAGCTCCCCTTCGCCCCGCCCAACGATCCCGTCACCGCCGCCCGCATTCGTTCGCTCAAGCAGCAGGGCCGCGATGCTTTTCACGAGTTTCAGATCCCCGAGGCCGTCCTCGCGCTCAAGCAAGGCTTCGGGCGCCTGATCCGGAGCTCGACCGATCGCGGCGTGGTCGCTCTGCTCGACAGCCGCGTGCTCTCGAAGGGCTACGGTCGCCACTTCCTCGCCAGCCTCCCCGATTTCCGCCGTGCCGCCTCCCTTGCCGACGTCCGCCAATTCTTCGCTGCGCAATAATTACCAACGCGCAAGCAGGCTGACTCTGAAAATCCACAGCCGCGCAGGGGCCCGCGCCAATTAAAATTCGATATGGAGATGCGGCCTCTGGTGGCACGCGATGCCAGCGCTCTGCACGCTCTCGATCAGCGCTGTTTCCCGCCCGGCATCGCCTACTCGATGGCGGAGATTCGCGGCGCGCTGGCCACCGCTGGCGGCTTCCACCGCGGCTATGGAAGTGAAGACGGCATCGCGGCGTTCATTCTGACCGTGCCGGCGCGCCGCGTGGGAATCCGCGCCGGCCCCAGGTGGGGCCACATCATCACCGTGGACGTGGATCCCAACCACCGGCGGGCGGGCCTCGGACGCAGCCTGATGCTGGCCGCCGAAGCCCACTATGCCGCGCTCGGCGCGCCCGGCGTGCGCCTCGAGGTGGCGGTGAACAACGCCCCCGCTCTCGCCTTCTACGCCGGCCTCGGCTTCCGGGTGGTGAAGCCGCTGCCCGGTTATTACGCCGGCGACGTCGACGGATTGCAGATGGAAAAATCTCTGGCCTGAGAAACCTTTTCCCCGCGGCCCAGTATTACGTTGCGATGCTGGAAACCGCCTTGCACGACCTGCGCCACACCCTGCGCCAACTGCGGCAGTCGCCAGTCTACGCCGCCACGGTGATCCTTACGCTGGCGCTCGGAATCGGCGCGAACACCGCCATATTCACCTTCGTCCAAGGAATCCTGCTGCGCTCGCTGCCGGTGGCCGCGCCCGCGCAGTTGTACCGCATCGGCGATACCGATGATTGCTGCGTGAATGGCGGCTTTGTCGGCACCAACGGCGACTTCGACATTTTTTCCTACGATCTGTACCAGCACTTCAAGGCCGCCGCCCCGGAATTCGAATCCCTCGCCGCCGTGCAGGCGGGTCAAGGCCTTTGGACGGTGCGCCGGGGGGCGGCGACGCCGCGGCCGATGCACGGGGAGTACGTCAGCGGCAACTTCTTTTCGACCCTGGGGCTGGTTCCATTTGCCGGCCGCTTTTTCTCCAATGCTGATGATCAGCTTTCGGCCGCGCCGGTTGCGGTCGTGAGCTATGCCGCTTGGCAGGATGAATTCGGCGGCGACCGTAGCGTGCTGGGTGCGACCATCTCGATCCACTCGCAGCCGGTGACCGTGATCGGCATCGCTCCGCGCGGGTTTTTCGGTGATCGCGTCACCGATACGCCCGCGTCACTGTGGCTGCCGATTTCGACCCAGCCGAGGATCAACGGCCAGCCGCTCGAAACCTCGCTGCTGGGCCTGCCCGACTCGCATTGGCTGTATCCGATCGGCCGGGTCCGCCGCGGCACCAGCATCCCGGCCCTGCAGGCCAAGCTCTCGGCCACATTGCGCAACTGGCTCTACTCGCGCCCGACCTACACGAAAAATGGGGGGGCGGCGGTCATCCCCAAGCAGCACGTGGTGCTGGTGCCGGGAGGCGGCGGCATTCAAAGCCTGCAGCAGGAGACCGGCAGCGCGCTCGAGATGCTGATGCTGCTGGCCTTGGCCGTGTTGGCGATCGCCTGCGCCAACATCGCCAATGTCGTCCTGGCCCGCAGCATGGGCCGCCGCTCCGAGATCGCAGTTCGGATGGCGCTGGGCGAAGCCCGTTCCCGTCTGGTTCGCCGAGTGCTCACGGAATGCGTATTGCTGGGCTGCGTGGGCGGCGTGGCAGGCTTGGCCATAGCCTATGCGGGCGCGCGCAGCATCCTGCAGGCCGCGTTTCCCAATTCCGCCCATTCCGCCATCGTGGCCACGCCTTCGGCGGCGGTGCTGGCTTTCGCGTTCGGGATTTCCGTCCTGACCGGAATTCTTTTCGGGTTGGCGCCAGCGTGGCTGGCCAGCCGCTCCAATCCCGCCGATGCGCTGCGGGGCGCGAACCGCTCCACCCGCGACCGCTCCTCGCTGGGCCAGCGCGCGCTGGTGGTGGTTCAGGTGGCGCTGTCGCTGGTGCTGATCGGCGGCGCGCTGCTGGCGGCGCGCTCGCTCAACAACGTCGAGCACCAGGATTTCGCCATCGCCACGGCCAACCGCTGGGTCTTGCACTTCGATCCCTCCGGGGCGGGATACACCTCCGAGCGCCTGCCGGCTTTGTACCGGCAAATGGAGGATCGCTTTTCCGCCCTCCCCGGCGTCGCTCACGTCGCCCTGGGGATGTACAGCCCGCTCGAAGGCGACAACTGGGGCGAGTGCGTGATCCCCATGGGGCACGGCGCCCCCGGCCCCAACGACCGCTGCGGCGCAAGCTGGGTTCGGGTCAGCCCCGGGTACTTGGATGCGATTGGCGTGCCCATTCTTCGCGGCCGCAACTTCAGCGCCGCCGACACCAACGCCACCCAGCAGGTGGCGCTCGTGAACGAAACCTTCGCCAAGCGGTTTTTCCCCAATCAGGACGCGGTCGGCCAGCATTTCGGCATCGATTACCCCAAATACTCGGGCGCGTTCGAGATCGCGGGCGTGTTCCGCGACTTCAAGCTTAACAACCCCCGCAATCCGGTGCGCCCGGTGTATCTGCGCCCGCTGCAGCAGCCCTATGCCGGCTTCACCGAGCCCGGCATGAGGTCGCTGGTAGCCGGTTCCATGATCATGCAGGCGCTCTTGGTGGAGTACCATGTGCCCCCCGCCGCCCCCGACCAGCAGCTGCGTCGAACCCTGGCCAGCGTGGACAGCGGCCTGCCGGTGCTCGATCTCCGCTCCTTCCAGTCGCAGGTGGACAACAATTTCAATCAGGATCGCCTGGTCTCGGAGCTCACCAGCCTCTTCGGGCTCTTGGCGCTGCTGCTTGCTTCCGTCGGCCTCTACGGCGTGACCTCGTATCTGGTCGCACGCCGCACCAGCGAGATCGGCGTGCGCATGGCGTTGGGCGCCAGCCGTCCGCGCGTGGTCGCCATGGTTCTGCGCGGAGTGATGATTCAAGTTGCCGCCGGCCTGGCACTGGGAATTCCTGCGGCGTATTTCGCCGGCCGGGCCATGGCGTCGGTGCTTTACAAGACCGACAGTTACGGTCCGGCTGCGTGGGCGACCGCCGCAATCGCGCTGGCAATCTGCGCCTGCGTCGCCGGCCTCATCCCCGCCCGCCGCGCCGCTTCGGTGGATCCGGTCCGCACGCTACGTGCCGAGTAGCGGCTAAAGGATCGCGACCCCTTCGCCGGCCGCGGCCCGCCGCAGCGCCCCATCCAGCGTCGAGCACGCAAATCTCGGTCACCGAACGTGACCTTCGTGGACGGTGGCTCGGAGCGGGGCGGGGCGATACGGGGCGTCTGGCGTTGTCCTCGGTGGGGCGCGAATCCTCATCCGTGCTGCGCACAGGCATCGAGCCACGCTGCGGTTCGCGCCCTCCCTGCGTCCTAGCCAACCACCCCGTCTCGCCCCTTCCCGAGAGTCGCGCCCGGCAGCGACCCGCCGTTCCGAATTACGACCACCCCAGCCGACAGGTCGGCTGGGGGCCCCGGTTCGCGGGCCTGGCTCTGCGATCTTGCCCCGACCTGCGGGGCAACTCGGGCCCTGCCGCCATCTGTTCCCTGACTGCGGCGTCATCTCATCTATTGGCGGAATGGCGGTCGATGTATTGGCCGCCCGGCCGAACGGCGCCGGTTTGACGTGGTTTCGATCACGCTGCGGGGCTGGCGCGCGCTGCCCGAGGGACCAAACCGCAAAGTAGAGCAGCGCGGGAAAATCCAACGAACCCTAATGGTTCGCATAGTCGCTTCTCAAAAAAAACAACGGGCCCGCCGAGAGGCGGGCCCGCGAGCTGATTGCTAAGCGCCTGCTTACTGCGGGCGCATCCAGATGTCCTCGAGCACCTGCACCGAAGAGTGCAGCGTCTGCCCGCCGACCGTCACCCGCACCATGTAGGTGCCGGGCTCGACCAGCGCGCCCTGAGCGCCGCCGCGGCCAAAGCCGCCGCCGCCACGCCCAGCAGAGACGAAGGGCACCGGTTGCGGACCGCGTCCTGCCGCGCCTCCCCGTCCGCCGCGGCCTTGTCCGCCGCCCTGGCCGGCAGCAAAGTTTTGCGCTCCAGGAGGTGTCGGCGGCGGCACGCCGCGCATGTTCCATTGGAAGCGGTTCATGCCGGCCTTGACGTCTCCCTTCATGGTGCTCACCACCTTGTCCCCTTGCAGGAAGTCTATGGTGGCTTCGCCCATATCGCTCTTCGCCCAGATGCTGATGGCGGTTCCGCCCTGCGGGTTCTGGCCGTGGAACATGTTCTGGAACAGATTGCGCTGCTCCTCGGTGTCATTCTTCCACTGCACCGCGGGTCGCGGATCGAACAAATGCACATCCGAGTTGCCCACCGCGCCCAACTGCTCGAGCGGGGTGATATCGTCGGCGATCCAGATCGAACGCCCGTGCGTGGCGATGATCAGGTCGCGGTCGCGGGGATGGATCAGGATGTCGTCCACCGGAACTTCCGGAAGATCGCCCATGAACTTGTCGAAGCTCTTCGCCCCGTCGGTGGAGACGAACAGGCCGAACTCGGTGCCGACGAAGATCAGGTTCGGATTGCGGTCGTCCTCGCGCACCGCCTGCACCTCGCCCAGCTGCGGCAGATTGGCCGTGACGTCAGTCCAGGTCTTGCCGTAGTCGGTCGTCTTATAGAGGTAGGGGCGGTAGTCGTCGTTGCGATGGTTGTCGAGCGCCACGTAGGTGGTCGCGCCGTCGAAATGCGAAGGCTCGATGCGCGACACCTGCACATACCCTTTGGGCGCGCTCGAAATGCTCGAGGTGATGTTCCCCATCACGTCGGTGAAGGTGGTTCCGTCATCCAGGCTCAACTGCAGGTTGCCGTCGTCGGTGCCCACCCAGATCTCGCCCGGCCGCGAAGGCGACTCGCGCACCTGCGTGGCGAGCGAGCTGGCCGAGTAGCCGTCGTGCTTTTCCGCCATCGGCAGATTTCCGGCGACGCCCATGATGGACATCTCGGGCGCCCAGCGGTTGACGTGCCTGCTCAGATCCTCCGGGTTCATCGTCCAGGTGTCTCCCCGGTCGGTGGACTTGAAGAAGTACTGCGCCGCCATGTAGATCTTTGCCGGATTGAAGGGCGAGATTTCGAACGGCGCGTTCCAGTAGAAGCGCAGCTCATCGGGCGGATCGCTGGGCTGGTTCACGATGTTCCCCGGGCCGCCGCGGCCGCCGAAACCGCCTCCGCCCCCGTTGGCGCCATTCGCCGCCGCCGCCACCGTCAGCCGCGGCCGGATGCTGGTCTGCGTGCCGTCGCGCAGATCGTGCCGGCTCATGCTGCCGTCCTGCGATTCGCCGTAGACGATCGCCCAGTCCGTGGGATCGTTGCGGGTGTAGAAGCCGTCGCCGCCGGCCACCGTGTACCAGTCGGTGTTGGCGGTGCCTTCATTGTTCCGCATCGCGCTCGGCCCGCACCAGGCATTGTTGTCCTGCAAGCCGCCGCAGACATTGTACGGACGCCGCATATCGGCGGAAACTTGGTAGAACTGCCCCACCGCCATCACGTTGTGATAGTTCCAGGTCTGGCCACCGTCGCCGCTGCTGTCAAACCCGCCGTCGTGGCCGATGAAGACGATGCGATCGTCCTTCGGGTTGATCCAGATGGCGTGGTAGTCGGTGTGCGAGCCCGTCATCCCGCGCCAGGTCTTGCCGCCGTCTTCGGAGATCTGTCCCGGCGTGCCGCCCACAAACAACTTGTCCACGTTCGTCGGGTCCACGCGCAGTTGGCTGAAGTACACCGGACGCTGATCCTGATTGCTTAGGAACGTCCAGGTCTTGCCGCCGTCGTCGGAGCGGAATACGCCGCTTCCGTTCGGGTTCGGCGGCGCAGCGTTGCGCCCGCCCCGTCCGCCGCCCGCATCCGGGTTGCCGCCGCGCCCGCCGGCGCGCGGTTTCTGCGGGCCGCCATCGGCGTCGGTGCCGCCGCCCGTGCCCGCGCTTGCGCCCGCTTCCACCTGCGCGAAGATCGTATTCGGCTTGGGTGGGAAAATGGAGATTGCAATGCGGCCGTAAATGCCATCGCTCGGCTTGGGCCAGCCTTGGCCGTTCAGCCGCGTCCAGGAATTGCCGGCGTCGGTTGACTTCCACAGCCCGCTGTTGGGGCCGCCGCCGTTGTATCCCCACCACGTGCGCCGATGCTCGTAGCTGGTGGCATAGACGATCTTGGGGTTCGAGGGATCAATGGCGACATCCTCGAAGCCGGTGTTCTCGTCAATGTACTTCGACTTGGTCCAATTCTTGCCGCCGTCGGTGGTCTTGTAAAGTCCGCGGTCCGGGTTCGGTCCGAACAGGTGGCCGACCGCGGCCACGTAGACCACGTCGGGATTGGTCGGATCCACCGCCACGCGCCCGATGGATTGGGTATTTTCTAAACCGAGATGGCTCCAGGTCTTGCCGCCGTCGCGCGTCACCCACATCCCCGAGCCGATTGATGCGCTTTGGCGATTGTTCGCCTCGCCGCTGCCGACGTAGACAACGTCCTTGTTCGAAGGGGCGATCCCGATCGCGCCAATGGACTCGTTCGGCATGGTGTCCCACAGCGAAGTCCAGTGGCCGCCGCCGTCGGTTGATTTCCACAATCCGCCGGTGGCGAAGCCGACGTAGATCGTCATCGGGTCCTGCGGGGAGCCCTCAATGTCGTCCACGCGGCCCATCATCGTCGCCGGCCCGATCGAGCGGAAGGTGAACGGACGCAGCAGCGGGTTGTCGGGAAGGTTGATCTGGGGGCGCGGAGCTTGCTGCGCGCGGCCCTGGCTGAACACCAACCCCGAGCACGCTAGAACCATCCCGGCGGACAGGAAAAAACGACGAAGCGACATAGGATTCCTCACAGGGTGAATCTTGGGCAATGTACCACACCCCGCCGGCTGAAACGCAGAGAAAACGCGGATGATAGCGCTGTCACGCCTGCATCTTGAAGGGTAGTGGAGAATCTATATAGACATGAACTGGCGCACCGGTTTTTCGGCATTGCTTGCGGTCTTGCTTTCGGGGGTGTTGGTGGCGTGGATGCTGCGCCAGGCCCCTGCCACTTCCTCAGTAGGCCGGCTCCCGGCGCCCAAGCTCGACCAACCGCGGGCACCCGAGTCCAGCCGCGAATCGGTCGTCTTTGCCGGGGGCTGCTTCTGGGGCGTGCAATCCGTGTTCGAGCATGTCCGCGGCGTGGTCGCCGCGACCGCCGGCTACGCCGGCGGTCAGGCCTCGACCGCCCAATACGAAACCGTCAGCACCGGAACCACTGGACATGCCGAATCCGTCCATGTGGTCTTCGATCCTTCGCAGGTTTCCTTCGGCGAGCTGCTCGAGGTCTACTTCTCGGTCGCCCATAACCCCACCGAGCTGAACTTTCAGGGCCCGGACGTCGGCAGCCAGTACCGGTCGGAAATTTTTTACACCCGCCCCGAGCAGGCGCGCATCGCCAAGGCCTACATTCTCCAATTGGAGGCCGCGCACGATTATTCGTGTCCGATCGTGACCACGCTGGCGCCATTGCCTGGCTTCTATCCCGCCGAAGCGTACCACCAGGACTACGCCGCCCATCACCCCGACGACCTCTACATCCGCATCAACGACGCCCCCAAGCTGGTCGCGCTGCAAAAAGTCTGGCCGGAGTACTTCAGCGCCCACCCCGCCCCCTCGCGCTAAGCTGTCGGATTGCGCCTTCTCTTTCTCAGCGACGACCCCGACGACCCCACCGTCGGCGCCAGCAAGGCGCCGCGCAAGCTCGCGCTTGCGCTCGAGCGCCTCGGCCACCACTGCGAGTTCCTGCACAGCGCCGACCTCGGCCTCCGTCCCCGCTCCGAACGCCTTCGCTTTGCCGTTTCTCCTTGGCTGGCGCGCCGCGCCCTCCGCCGCGCTTGGCGCGAGCGCGGTCCCTTCGACATCGTGGACGCCGCTGCCGCCGAAGCCGCCTGGCTCCCTCAGCTCCCTGGCGCAGCCGTGGTCGCGCGCTCCCATGGCCTCGAGCACCTCTACTATCAGGCGCTTCTCGACGACCACCGCGCGGGCCTGCTCCATAAGCCCTCGTGGCGTCGTGTCTGGTACCCCGCTGCGCGGCTGAGCCAAGTCGCGCGTGGCTACCGCCGCGCCCAGGCCGCCATTGTCCTTAACCACCGCGAGCGCGATTTCATCCGCCGCCGCGGCTGGAAATCCGCCGGCCAAATCTGCATCGTTCCCCATGGCCTCGATCCCGACCGCCTTCAGGCCGCAACCCGCGCCGATGCACCCCGCGGCAAAGGCCTGCTCTTCAGCGGAGCCTGGTACACGGGCAAAGGTGTCCATTACTTGGCCCAGGCGCACCGCCTGCTGGTCGAGCGCGGCCTCGCGATTCCGGTCACCATCCTGGGCCCTGGTATCGGCGGAGACTTCGCTGCCATCGAAACCTATGTCCGCCGCGACTTCGCTCCCGCCTCGCAGTCGTTGCTCACCGTTCTCCCCCGCACCAGCGACGAAGACGAAATCTATCGCCACTACCGCGAGCATGATCTGCTGGTCTGCCCTTCAACCGCCGAAGGCTTCGGCATGGTCGTCTTTGAGGCGCTGAGCCGGCGGCTGCCCGTGGTTTGCAGCAGCAATGTCGGCGCCGCCGAGTGGCTCCGGGACAAGGAAAGCGCGGTGCTGGTGCCCGCGCGCGACGCCGCCGCGCTCGCCGACGCCATCGGCGCGCTTTGGAACGAACCCGACCGCCTGGCCGCCTTGGGCGAGGCCGGCTACCAAACCGTGCGCGACTACACCTGGGAACGCGCCGCGCTCGCAACGTTGGCTGTGTACGAGCGGGCGCAGGAAGGGAAGTAGCGCTTCAGTTTGAGGATCGGCCGCTCGAAGCCGTACCAAAGCGCCGTCGCCACCAGGATGGCCAGCGTCCACCGCACCAGCACGATCACCAGGTCCCCTCCGGCTCCGGCATGGATTCGGTCCATGTGTTCGTCCAATGCGCCGATGTAGGCGAACACCAGCATGTGCGTCAGATAGAGTCCGTAGCTGATCTTGCCCAGATACCGCAGCGGCCGCAGCGTCATCATCCAGCGTGCGGCCTGCGACGACGGCGCCGAGACCGCCAGCAGCACCACCCCGCCGTTCACCAACGCTACGCCGGTGTCGAGGGCTGCACCCTGCGATCGGTCTGCCCACCACCAAACCGCCGCGCCCACCGCCACCGCGCCCAACGCCAATCGCGCCCAGTGCTGTTGCGTCCAATTGCGGCAACGCACTCCCAAGGCAATCAGCGAGCCTAATGCCAAGCCATCCAGGTGATACAGCGTATGGATGGGAAAGGGAATTCCCAGATCGTGCCGCAGCCAAGGCGAAATCGCGATGGCGGCCGCCAGCAGCGCCGCCAGCGCCGCGACCGGCAGACGCCGCGCGATTGGCGCCCACACTACGTAGAACTGCTCTTCGATGGCCAGGCTCCAGGCGGGATAAAGCGTGCCGGTCAGCCCCGGCATCAAGTTATAGATGAAAAGCAGAAAATACAATCCGAATGGCCCGCCCCCGTTCCACGTATTGGCGCGCCCGAAGATGTAGAAGTTCACCGGCACGACCAGCGCATATACCGGCCAAATGCGCAGCGCCCGCCGGGCATAAAAATTGCGGAAGAACCGCGGCTGCTCACGCCCCTCGAGCACGATGCCGGTGATGAGGAAACCCGAGAGGACGAAGAATAAATCGACCCCCGTCCAGCCCCAGGCGGCGATGCGGTGCAGCCCCAGCCGTTCGAGGCGAGGCTGGCAGTGGTGCAGCAGCACGAGCACAATCGCCCAGCCCCGTACCCCATCGAGCGCCGGTACGTGCTCCGCCAGCCAGTTCGGCCTCTTCAACATGCTCCTAACTGTAATCGATGTGCTGCGCGGCTCCGTCCTTGGCGGTCGCTTGCAAGGCCAGGGCCGCCGGCTGGCGCCGGCCGTGCCTGTGCTGCGCTGAGTTCGTTCAGAATGATGCGTGACACTCGAGGGTAGAGTGAACGCATGCAAACCCAATGGGTCCCCGAGGCGCGCCAGCTGGCGCGCCTCGGGGAGAAACGCGAACTGAGCCGGGCGGCGCGGGTGCGGCTGGAATGG
>DATNED010000014.1:0-3900 GCA_035553115.1 Terriglobales bacterium
CATCACCATATGCAGGCGCTGCAAATGGTGGCGCTCATCCCGAGCCACACCAGCAACCACGAACTGCAATTGCTGGGCGACAAGATCCAGATCTCGCAAAGCGACGAAATCAAGGCCATGACCGTGTGGCTCACCGCCCGCGGCCAAGCCGTGCCCAAGCACACTCCCCAAGGCATGATGCTCAACGGCAAGCCCATGGGGATGATGTCGGGCATGCTCACGCCCGCGCAAATGAACGCGCTCGCTGCCGCCCACGGCGCCGTATTTGATCGTTTGTTCTTGACTGGCATGATTCAGCACCACACCGGCGCGCTGCAAATGGTGGCCGACCTGCGTGCCCAGCCCGGCAGCGGACTCGAGCCCAACATGGCCGACTTCGCCACCAGCGTGGATACCGACCAGCGCATGGAAATTGACCGCATGAATGGACTTTTGGGGAGGCCCGCAAAATGATTTCCCGCACCATCCGCACTTTGCTCGTCACTGGCGCCGCGTTCGCGCTGTCGGCTGCGCTCAGCGCCCAGCTGCCGAACCAAGCGATTCCCCAACTCTGCACGCCCGAGCAGCTTGCCGCCCTGGCCTCGGGCCAGCCCCTGCCGGGGGCCGGGCGGGGCCGCGGAGCCGCGCCGCCCTGCCACAAGCCCGATCCCCGCGAAGGTCTCAAGCCGGGCAAGTACGATGCCGGCGAGGCGATCGAAAACATGGCGCTCGTCGAAAGCCTGCATCAGCCGGAGGGCATGTTCGACCCCAGCGCCAGCCCCCGCAGCCTGGACTACGCCAACTCCGATCTGGCCTTCGGCAAGAACGGCAAGCTCGCGATCCAGGGGAACTTCCACGGCCTCATCTTCTATGACATCTCCGACCCCGCTCACACCAAGCTCGAGACCATCCTCTCCTGCCCGGGCGGCCAGGGCGATATTTCGATCTGGGGCAATCTGGCGTTCATGTCGGTCGAGACCGACGGGCGCATAGATTGCAGCTCGCCGCCGCCGCGCCCCGCTCCTGCCGCCCGTGGCGCCGGAGCCGCCGCCCGCGGCCCGCGTCAGCCGCCGCCGCCCGATCCGAACCGCGCCCGCGGCGTCCGCATCTTCGATATCACGAACCCCTTGCGCCCGAAGAGCGTGGCCATGGTGCAGACCTGCCGCGGCTCGCACACCCACACCATCGTGACCGATCCGAAAGACCCGGCCGACATCTACGTCTACGTCGCCGGCACCGCCGGCGTGCGCTCGCCTGAAGAAATGGCTGGCTGCGACAACGGCGGCCCCGACGATCCCCACACCTCGAGCTACGGCATTGACGTCATCAAAGTGCCGCTGGCGCACCCGGAGCGCTCCAAGGTGGTCAACCACGCCTTCATCTTCGCCGACGCCAACACCGGCGCGATTGACGGCCTGCATGGCCGCGCCCAAGGCAGTGGCGAGCCGCTGGCCCGCGCCACGGTGGGCTGCCATGACATCACCACCTATCCCTGGCTCGGCCTGGCCGGCGGCGCATGCGCGGGCAATGGCATCCTGCTCGACATCAGCAATCCGGTCAAGCCCGTGCGCCTCGACGACATGGCGGACCCCGCCTTCTCCTTCTGGCACTCAGCCACCTTCAACAATGACGGCACCACCGTCCTCTTCAGCGACGAGTGGGGCGGCGGTACCCAGCCCCGCTGCCGTCAGCAGGATCCGCCGAATTGGGGCGGCGACGCGATCTTCGACATCGTCGGTCGCGGCAGCGGACGCCACATGAAGTTCGAAGGCTACTACAAGATGCCCGCCTGGCAGACCGACCAGGAGAACTGCGTCGCCCACAACGGCAGCCTGATCCCGGTGCCGGGGCGCGACATCATGTCGCAAGCGTTTTACCAGGGCGGCGCGACCGTGTTCGATTTCACCGACCCGGCGCACGTGCAGGAGATCGCCTACTTCGACCGCGGCCCGATTGATCCCAACACCATGATCATCGGCGGCTACTGGTCGGTGTACTGGTACAAGGGATATCTCTACGGCTCCGAGATCGCCCGCGGCTTCGATGTGTTCCAGCTCACGCCGAGCAAGTACCTCACCCAGAACGAGATTGACGCCGCCAAGCTCGCCCGCTGGAACACCGGCGTGGCCGGAGACCTGAACGTGCAGGAGCAGCCGCACTACACCTGGCCGAACGAGTTCGTGGTCGCGCGTGCGTACCTGGATCAGCTTGCGCGCGATAATAGCGTGCCGGCCAACCAAATTGCCGCGCTCAGCGACGGCATGGCCAAGGTCGAAGGCGCCTCGGGGGCGGATCGTGCCTCGGCTGTGACGGCGCTGAACGGCTTGGCGACCGAGCTCCAGGCCGATGCCGCCAAGCTGCCGCCGGAAAAGGCTCTCGACCGCAAACGCATGCGCGCAGCGGCCAGTGTGATCCTGAAGCACGACGGCGCTGCTAATCGCTAATTGCTAATTGCTAACTGCTAATTGCTAATTGCTCTTCTGCGGCAGGACGATCTGCTTGGGGGCGGTGATCTTGGCCTTGGTGTCTTTCACCTCGACCTTGAGGCCGACCATGGTTTCGCCCTTGCTAGGCGCGGGCGTGATCCCGAGCGTGTACTGGTTGGCCAAGCGCTCGCCGATGTCCTTCAAGAATTGCTCGAGCCGCGCCGGCGTGCCGTCGCCCTGGGAATAGGCCTCCCCGCCGGTCGCCTCCGCCAAAACGCCCAGGTTTTCGCTGCCGTTGTTGGTTTGGGTTTGCGCGGCCTTTAAGGCGCCGAACGCCACTCCGGCCGCCCCGAGCGGCACCCCCAGCGCGCCCGAGCTCATGTTGTCGGGGGCGCCGGTGACCAGAATGGTGTAGGCGACGACGTTGCTCGCCACCGTGTCCTGCACCGCAGTCTTGAAGGTGACGTTGTTGGCATCATTGCCGCCGTTATGCTCCTCGCCATCGGAGATGAAGATCATCTCGCGCCGCCGCCCCGGGTGGCGCGGCCACTTGGCCATCAAGGCTTGCAGCGATCCGTAGGGACTGGGCGAGGAGCTGGTGCCGCCATTTGGCAGGCGCAGATTCTTGACCGCATTCGCGTGGTTCGTGGTCAGCGCCTGCGCGATGGTCACGGTCGAGGTATGCATGTAGACCAGCGCCACCGCGGTCGTTGGCGGCAGGCCCTTGATGAAGGCCTTGAGGTCGTCCCTCGAGGATCCGAGTCCCTGCGTGTCGTCGTCGAGCACGATGCCGAGCTCGAGCGGCGCGTTGGCCCCGGTGCACGGCTGCCACGACAGCACCGCATCGCGGTCATGCCCCTGCTGCACCGAAACCTGCGCCGCGGCAATCGCCGGCAGGGCCTCGCCATGGCTGGGCAGCGTGGTGACGATCAATTCTTGGGAGGCGGGCTGCTGCGCGGCGCCTCCGGCCGCAAGCAGCAGCGGGATCAGGACCAGGGCGAAATGCCTCATGGCTGCAGCTTAGCGCATACGGCGGCGGGCCCGAGTTGCCCCCCGCAGGCCGGGGAGCGACGCTCGAGAAGGGGCGAGACGGGGTGGTTGGCTAGGACGCAGGGAGGGCGCGAACCGCAGCGTGGCTCGATGCCTGTGCGCAGCACAGATGAGGATTCGCGCCCGACCGAGGACAACGCCAGAAGTGGTCTCAAAAATGGCGAACCGGCCTTTCCCGACCGTCTCGCATGGGGCTTGGACACCAGCAAAAGCCCCACGGCGCAGGACCGGAGTGCCTGCCTGCGGCTTTTTGAGACCACTTCCAGACGCCCCGTATCGCCCCGCCCCGCTGCAATGTAGCACCCGCATTGCGCATTCGTGCTACACTTTGCTTGGAGGTTGTTATGACGCCAAGCATTGCCGCATCCATGGCGCCCAAGCCGAAAGCGGGGCTCGCCAGTCGCCTTGACGACGCGCTCTCCATCGCCGAGCAACAGGGTCTTCT
>DATNED010000015.1:0-26591 GCA_035553115.1 Terriglobales bacterium
CGCGAACCTTGCGGCCATCCGCGCCAACATCGCCAGCCCCTCACGGGCGTTGCGGGTCAGCTTGGCAACGGACTCGCCGGTACGCTTCCTCTGCAGCCGAATCTCGATGCTCCGGTCGGCCAGGGTTGCGGGAAGGCTCCCGATCAACCCGATGGCTTGGGCGCACCAGGTGCTGAACTTGCGAGGCTCCAGGTCTTCGCCAGTGCAGCGGATCACGTATGCGCCGTCCCGGCTGTGGCCGGAGTTGAGCACCCCGCGCAGAACTTCATTGTCGCGAAGAAAGGTATCGGCCTCGTCAACCAGTAGCGTGGGGCGCGCCGCCTCGATGGCGCGGAAGACCGCCGCCGGCGAGATGTTGCTCGCCGGCAGGGGGCGCGGCACCAGGACGGCCAGCACCGCCAGCAGCGTGCTCTTGCCGCAGCGTGGGGTTGGCGACGTTATGGCCAGCTTTGGCGAGATCCGCGCCCCATCAATGGCATGGGCAAAAACGATCCACTGCGCCACCCCGTCGGCCTGCTCGGCGGTCAGCACCACGTGCCGGCGGATCACGGCGGACAGGTCGCTGAGCAGGCGCGCGCCGTCCACCGCAACTGGCCAGGGCTCAGGCTCAGGCAAATCCAGCGCCACGCCGATGCCGTGGTCAGCCTCGGCCTGTGCCGTGCCCAGCGCCGCATCCACCACCGCTGCCGGGCCAGCGGCCTTGCGCGCCCGCAGCGCCTCGATGGCCGCGCCCCGCATCGTGGCGCGCCGCAGCGGGTCCGACCCCACCAGCGCCGCGAACTCGCGCAGCGCCGCCTCTAGCGCCTCGGGCTTGGGGGACTCGGGCAGCGCCCGCAAGACCGCGAGCGGATCGGCAACCTTCACCGCCATCGCGGCGGCCACGTCCGGGCCAATGTAGTGGCCGTCCGCCGTGGCGCTGGGCGGAAAAAGATCAGCGGCGGTAGGAATTCCCATCATGCCGCCTCCAGCTCATGTGCCGCGTCCAGCGCAGCGTGGTAGTCGCGCCCCAGCGCCTCGGCCTCGCCGGGATAGGCGGGCGCGGCCGAGGCAAACTCGATGGCGGCCAGGCGCTGCGCTATGCGCCCGGCGCGGTCATGTTGCGCATCCCCTGCCGTGGCCAGTGAGTCGGCCTGCTGGCGCTGCACTGCCTCGGCGGCCTCCCGCTGCTCCCGCTCGGCCCGCAGCCGCTGGCGGTCAGCAGGTGGGGCGGGCTCGCCCAAAACGTCGCGCCAGGATAGTCGGAGTGCGGTGAGGACGGCGCTGGTGGCGCAGCCAACCCAACAGTGGAGCAGGACCCGGCCCCCCTCGCCCCCGCGGATCGAGAGGCTGGGAGTGCGGTCGGCATGCGCGGGGCAGCGTGCCGTCCAGCGTCCCTCGCCTGTCGGTCGCGCGCCCAGGCGATGCGCCACCTCGGCTGCGGTCATTGCGCCTCCGCCGCCCGCGCGGCGGTGAGGTTTGGCCGGTCGGCGGCCAGCAGGCGGCGCAGATCGGCGTAGAGGATGAGTCGCCGCCGGCCAAGCCTCCGCGACGGCAGGCGGCCGTCGTGGACGAGCAGCTCGATTGTGCGGCGGCTCAGACCGGTGACGCGCGCGGCGTCAGCCAGGCCGACGGCCAGCGGCGGGATGGGCGGGGGTGCGCAGCTCACGCCCGAGCATCGCCCGCCGCCGCCGCGCAGCCAAGGACACGCCCCGGACGAAGATCGTCCGCCGCGTGTCGGCCTACATCGCCTATGCGGACAGGCGGCTCCAGGCCGCGTGCAGCAGCGCTGGGGGAAACTGGTTGCGTTGCACCAGCTTGGCCAGCGCATCGGCGTCCGGCCACCATTCCGCGCCATTCACGGCTGCCGCCGCGTTCAGCAAGTCAGCACACAGCGCCCACATCGGCGCACCCGTTGCGCGCCGGCAGTAGGCCGCCAGCGCCCCGGCCACCAGCGCGCGCGTCATGCCCACGTCGGGGGTTGCCAGCGCCGCGCGCGCCACCTCCGGCACCCAGCGCGCGGCCTCCACCGACTCCATTCGCGCCGCGTGCTCGCGCAGTTGGAGCCCATTCTCGCTCGGGCCGCCTTTGTCGAACCAGTCCGCCAGCGCCAGCATTCGCTCCCGCTCCCCGCGGGCTTTGGTCATCGCGCGCGCCATCTTCTTCCGATTCGACTCAGCCACTTTTCGCCGCCTGTTGGAGACCGGCGTTGGCGTCTGCACTCCGCTCCCGACCGCCCGCAGCAGGAACCGCAGCAGCCGCCCTTCATCCAACCCGGCCTGCCCGGCTCGCGCCAACGCGTTTGCCAGGTCGCGCGTCAGCGACTCGTGCGCGGTAGCAGCAGCTTCCGTCTTTCCGCTCGTTGCCATCGCCCACCTCCATGAGCAGCGGCGGGCAGGTGTGGAGGCACCCGCCGCGCCGTCAGCGCCGGGGATCAGCCGACGCCTGCCGCTACACCCGCAGCATCGCATTTTCCCGTTGACTTGTCAAACCCAAGCTGGTTAGGATATTACCATGCTCACCAAACGACAGCGCAGCGCCTACGGCGCGTGGATGGGAAAACGGTCGTACCGCGCCCGCCTTGAGAGGTTCGGCATCGAGCGGCTGCAGGCGATTGCGCGAGAAAACGGCAAAAAGGGCGGACGGCCACGGAAGCAGCAGCAATCGGAGGCGAAATGACGATCACCGGGCGCAACCAGGCGGACCAGGACGGGCTTAGCGGACCGCTGGAATTGGGGGAAAACGGCCAGGCAGTGGAGGGAGGAGGGAGCAGGGTGGCGCAACCGCCGCGTTCTGCCGCGGGACCGCGCCGCAAGCCGCCGAAGGTCCGCGGCATCTTCGAACGGCCGAAGAGCAGCGGCATCTGGTGGATCCGCTATAGCGATGCCGGCGGCCGGGAGCACCGCGAAAAGGCGGGGACGCGCGGCATGGCGATGGCGCTGCTGGAGAAGCGGCGCATGGAGCGGCGGCAGGGCAAGAAGCTGCCCGAGACGCTGCGGCGCAGGCAGGTGCCTGTTGGCGAGCTTCTGGAACTTGCGGCGGCGCAGGTGCGCAGTCGCTATGCGCAGGTTCGAGGCTCGCACCGTGGCGGCGTGCCGATTGATTCCCGCCTTCGCACGCTCAAGGCGGAATTCGGATCGCTCGATGCGGCGGCGTTGACCCCGCAGCGGATCGAGCAAGTGCTGGAGAAGATTGCTGCGGAGCGGGAATGGCGACCCGCCACGGTAAACCGCCACCAGGACTTTCTCTCCCTCGCGTTCAAGCTCGGCCTCCGCAACGGCTTGGTGACCGCCAATCCCGCACGCCTGATCCAGCGTCGGCGCGAGGATAACGGCCGCATCCGGTTCCTGTTGCCGGCGGAAGAAGCCCGGCTGCGCGCCGCCATTCGGGCCGATTTCCCCGAGTTTGAGCCCGAGCTTGACCTTGCCCTCTATACCGGGCTTCGCCAGGCCAACCAGTACGCGCTGAAGTGGGCGGACGTGCACTTCGAGCGGCGTCAGATAGAGGTTGCCCGCGCCAAGAACGGCCGGCCCTTCTACGCCCCGATCAACACGGCGGCCTTGGCGGCGCTGCTGAAGCTTAGGGGAATGGCTGGCGATGATGGCCACGTGATCCTGAACCGGAACCGGAAAGGCCGCGGCGTGGGGCAGGCGCGCCGCGATCCCCGCAGTTGGTTTGAGGCTGCGGTGGAGCGGGCTGGCCTGAAGGGCGTCTGCTGGCATACGCTCCGCCACACGTTCGCCAGCCGGGCGGTCATGGCCGGTGTGGACATCCGCACAGTTGCCGAACTGCTGGGCCACAGGACGCTGGCGATGGCGATGCGGTATTCTCACCTTGCGCCCCAGCATCAGCTTGCGGCTTCGGAGCGCGTGGTGGCCTTCGCCGCGATACAATCCGGCACCAGAACCGGCACCGGCCCTTATTTGGAGTCTGAGGGAGATGCCGCAGCTGGCGCGCAACCGATTGCGGTACAATGACTTACAAGGGAACGGAGGGATGGGTGAGCGGTTGAAACCGGCAGTCTTGAAAACTGTTGCGCCGGCAACGGCGCCGGGGGTTCGAATCCCTCTCCCTCCGCCAGCAAGCCATGCCATCGGATTGGATCGCGCGTTCGGTGTTCCGCGTCACTGACGTTGCGGCCTCCCTGCGCTTTTACGCGGATCAGCTTGGTTTCGCCAGCCCCTGGAACTACGAAGAAGACGGCAAGATTGAAGTTGCGCAAGTCGAACGCAACGGGGTTGCCCTGATCCTAGCCAGCAATCTAGCAAACACCGGCAACGGTCGAATTTTCGTTTCCGTGAATCTCGATCGGGGAGCCCAGACCACGGCCTTGGATACCCTGCGGGACGAGTGGGAAGCCAAAGGCGTCGAGGTGAAAGACGACCACTGGGGCTACCGCGTGCTCGTCATCACCGACCCCGATGGCAACCAAATCCTCTTCAATTACCCCACCTGATCCCTGCTGCGTGCGTTGCCGCCAGCGCGCCGACCTTGGCGCGGGTCGCGATCTCCTAGTGCGGCGCCTCGGGCACGAGTTCCACGCGTGCCTCAGTCACCGATTCCACTTTACGCCGTGAGTAGAAGACAGGAAAGTACTTGCCCGCGGCCCACAGCGGATAGAGGTCCTTGTAATGCGGGCTGCGCACGTCACCCGACTGTCCCGGATTGTTGATCCCGATGGTGGCATCCCAATCGCCCGTGTCCACGATGATTTTGAACGACCCTCCCGCTGTCTGATTCGCCCCGCCGCCAGTCGCATCCACTGTGAACGCGTCGCCGTTTCGCGGCAAGTTCCCGACATCGTATTGCTCCGCCAAGGCGCTCGAAACTGTCGCCAGCGGATGTTGGATCAACGCATGGTGGCTCGCGCCCCAAATCCACTTCACAGGATCCGGCCCCAGTCGTCCACTCAGCTCCGTCACCGCTTCGCCGAGCGCGCGCGCCAGGAGCGCATCCCTCCCCTGCAGAGGTTCGATCCCGAACCGACCGTCCGGTGCTTCGAGCCACGCGAGGCTTTTGGCCACGCTCAAATTCGCAATATAGGGCTGCGCAGCCTTCGGCACCAGCATCGCGCGCTCATCCGCCAGCACATGACGCTGCCAGGCTTCGTAGATGCCTGCCGCCGCCGAGTTCTGGTCCATCGCGTCATTCCAGCCCAGCAGCATCTGTTGGGCTTGGCGTGCCGACGCGCTGCCGACCGCGACGCCGCTCAGCAGCGGCACCAACTCCCGCGCGGGAATCGAAACATCGTCATCTTGCAGCCGCGCCATGTCGCTAACCGTAAAGGTTTTCCCCGAGCCCAGCACCTCAGCCACGCGCCTGGCGCGGAACGCATCCGCCCACTGGTAGTGCAGCGCCTGCGGATGATTCCACCCCGAAGGAATCAAATAGTTGTTCGACGTATTGAAGAATCCGTTCGCCGGGTTCAGCGCATGCGGCAGCTCGAGTATCGGCAAGAACCCCGCCCATTCGTAGCGTCCGTCGCCCGGCACAGGAACCAGTCCGCTCCAGTTCGGACGCAGGGGCGTGATCCCCACCGCCTGATATCCGATGTCGCCGTTCACACCAGCCCAGACCATGTTCTCGCTCGGCACCCGGCTAAAGGCGCAGGCGGCGCGAAACTCCGTCCAGCTCTGCGCTTGGTCCATGCGCAGGCTGGCCAGGTAAGGCGCGCTTCCCGGCTCGAGCCAAGCTGCCCGCACCGCGTAGGCCTTGTGCCGCGCCGCATCCTCATACACCACTGGACCGTGCTGTGTGTACTTCAGCGCTACCGTTTCCGCCGCCGCGCCCTTCATAGGGATAGTGGTCTCGATCACCCTCATGGGCATCCATGCGCCCTGAAACATGTACTGGTTCGGGTCCGCCGGATTGGTGTCATAAACATAGAGATCTTCGCTGTCGCCACCGAAGATCGTCAGGCCCCATGCGCCCTTTTGGTTATGTCCAATGGAGACGCCGGGGAGTGCCGGCTCGCCGCCGCCGATCACATCCCATCCCGGCGCCACCAAATGCACCCAGTACCGAAGCGACGGCGACGACTGCGTGCGGTGGGGGTCGTTCGCCATGAGCGGGAACCCGGTCGGAGTCAGCCGCCCGCTAACCACCCAATTGTTGCTGCCGATCTCTTCAGCCTTGGGAATTTCCGCATCCGTCAGCCGCAGCGGCCGCCGAAAGGCGTTGTACACCGCCAGCACCTTTGCGCTCAAATCCGCATTGTTCAGCGCCGGATCCAGATCAATCTTCGGGTTCGCCGGCTGAAAGTCCTCCAGTTCTTCGACCGAGCCCGCGCCCACGGCCCGCACCGCCTGTGCGATATTGATCTCGGTGGTCACGTTCCCGAGCAATCCGTTGAAACGGGAGATCACCACCGCCGGCGTCCACCGTCCCGGTTTGATGCCCAATTGCTGAAATTCGGGCGACAGCAGAGCCGGGTTCTGCTCAGTCGCGGCGATGTAGGCGTTGATTCCGTCCACGAACGCCTGCACGATGGCCGCGCCGTGCGGATGGTACCAATTCAATTCCTGGGTCATGTCGCCGCGGAATCGGAAAAGGCGGTTGCCGATGTCGCGCTCGACCTCGCCCTGCCCAAAGACTTCGGCCAGCGTCCCTGTCGCCTGCCGTCGCCACAATTCGAGTTGAAACAAGCGGTCGCTAGCGACGTTGTACCCCTGTGCGAAGAATAGGTCGTGCTCGTTCTGCGCATAGATGTGCGCCACTCCCCAGTGGTCCCGCAGAATTGTCACTTCGGCCCTGATCCCCGGCATCCGCAGCGTCGCGCTGGCGGCTTGCTGCCCCCATCCGCCAATCGCCATCAATCCGGCGGCCACCACCACCCACCGTTTCCTAATCCCCATTCCCTATTCCCTATTCCCTTTTCGCTTCCACGGCCCGCATCAGCCGCAATGTATTCCCCCCGTAGAGCATAGTGATTTGCGCATGAGAGTAGCCGCGCTCGAGGAGTGCCTTGGTCAGATGAGGGAAATCGGCCACGCTCTGGAGCGCCACCGGCGCGCACTCGATGCCGTCGAAGTCGCTGCCGATGCCGACATGCTCGATGCCGGCTACCTTCACCGCGTGGTCAATGTGGTCCACCACATCGCTCAGCGTCGGGGGCGACGCCTGCTGTTTGACGAAGTCGCAGTAGAAATTGATCTGGATCACGCCGCCGTGCTGGGCGAGCGCGGCGATCATCTCGTCGGTCATGTTTCGCGGATTGTTGGTGAGCGCACGGCACGACGAATGGCTGGCTATCATCGGCGCAGAGCTGGTCTCGAGCGCCGCCCAGAAGGTCGAGTCGGCCACATGCGAAACGTCCACCATCATCCCCAGCCGGTTCATTTCCTGCACGACCTGTTTGCCGAACGGCGTCAGGCCGCCATGGTGCGCGATGGCGGGATTGGTGGCATCGCCGGATGAGTCCGCCCAATCGTTGGTGTTGGTGTGCGTCAGGGTCATGTACCGCACCCCGAGCGCGTAGTAGTCGCGCAAAAGCCGCAAACTATCCTCGATGGCGTGTCCGCCTTCGATCCCGATCAGCGCGGCAATCTTGCCTTGGCGGTGCGCCGCCTCGATTTGGTCGGCTGATGTCGCAAGCGCATAGTCCTTGGGGTGGGCTCCGACGATGTCGTACCGCACCGTGTCAATCATCTGCAGCGCGCGGTTGGCCGAGTGATTCCCCTGCACGTAGCTCGACGCCACATACGCGGCGAAAAACACCGCGCCAACCCCGCCCTTGCGCAGCCGCGCGGTGTCCGTCATGGTGCCATTGGCTTCACCGTGGGTCGCCGTTCCGTCCCAGCTACCTAGCAGCCCGATATCGAGACCGGCGACGGTCTTGCTGGTGATGTCGTTGTGCGTGTCGATCAGTAAAGTCGCGCGCGTCACCGCAGCTACTTCGGCATCGGTAACGTTCGTCCGCGGCGGCCCGGCCGGCCGATTCGCGTTCTGCCCCGCCGCTGCCACCGCGCCCGCGATCACGAGAGAAGCCAAACTTGCCCAGTTCATGGCTGGGATTATAGCCTTGCCAGCAAGTTGACCCTGTGTCCAAGCTTCTTGCCAGGCGGCCACGAAAGGCCGGCTCACCATTCTTGAGATCCCTACTAGTTCCCGCTGACTGCGGATTTGTAGGGGGACTTGAGGTATTCGCGGGCGAGCGCTTGTGCGCCGTTGGTGTCGTCGTGGGTGGCAATGGCGAGCTGGTATTCGTTGAGGGCGCGGTCGCGCTGGCCGGTAAGATCGAAGATTTTGCCCAACTGGATGTGGCTCCAGACAGCAATCCAGGCCGGATCGAGGTCGCCATTCATGGCTTGGCGGTACGCATCGGCGGCGTTCTGCCAGTTCTGCTCTGAGTAATATGCTTCCGCGATACGGTATTGGGCCAGCGAGCTGATGGGGTTCAGCGCGAGGGCGGCTTGGTATTGCTTGATGCCACCGGCGTAATCGCCGGCCGCAACCAGGTTGTCACCGCGGGAAAGATCCACGCGCAGGTTCAGTTCCGGACTCGATTTCAGAATCCAATTGCTGGGGTCCACGGTCACCTTTTCCGGACGACCGGAGACATCTACCGTAAAATCGCTGTCGGAGCCGCTGACTTGAACGGTGCGCGTCTCTGTTGCGCCATCGGTCGCGATTGCGACCTCGACCGGCATGTTGAAGAGATCGAGACTTTGCTGAATCTTGCCGGTGACGCGGTAACCGCCTTTTTGGAGCCGGTAGATGGTGTACTGGTTCGTGAAGCTTGGGACGGCGGTGCCTTGGTACCACTGGCTGAAGAAGCTGCGCAGATCGCTCTTAGTTGAGGTCTCGAGCGACCGTTCGAATTCGGCGGTCGAGATCGGTTTCCAGGCGAAGGCGTTGATCACGTTGCGGAGAGCGTTGTCGAAGGGCTGGTCGCCGAGCTGCCAGCGCAGCATGTGGAAGAGCATTGCGCCTTTGTCGTAGTTCAAATCCTGAAACTGCGGTGAAAAGACGTATAGCTGGCTGGAATTGCTGAGGGCGGTGTCGGGATAGCTGAGCGCGCCGATCTCCAATTCTTTCACGAGCTCCTGCCAGGCAGCGTTGCCCTGTGCATGCTGAACGTAGAGGGCTTCGACGTAACGCGCCGCGCCATATTGCAGCCAGGCGTCGTTGAGGGAAGCGGGCGAGAGCATGACGCCGAACCATTGCTGAGCGATTTCGTCAACCAGCAGATTCGTGTTGACGACGGTGCCGATGGAGGGCTTCGAGAGGACGATCAGACCGGGCGAACTGAACGACGGCAGGGCATCGGCTGGCAGTTCGACAAATTGAAGCGGCAAGCTCGGCGGTGTGCCCAGCGAATTGGTGAGGAAGGTATAAATGTCGGCAGCGGCGACAGCGTATTGCGAGGTGAGATCGGCGGGAACATCAGGGCCGAAGTAGAACGTTGACGCAACGCCGGCGTTGGTGAAGGTTTGCGGTTTGAGCGCGGTGACGATCACGCTGCCGGGGAAGCTGGGCTGGGATTGCTCGAAATGGTAGGTGATTACGCTGCCCGAAGCGGCGGTGGTGGTGGTGCCTTGCCCGCTCGCGATCATCGTCATGCCTGCGGGCAAGGTGGCGGAGATCGAAGCGGAGAAACGATCCGTGCCGTAACCCGCCATCGGGAACCATTCGCCAGGGTAGAGCAGGAAGGCGCCATCGGGGCCGATGTAGGCGGTGCGAATGCCGGAGATGGGGCTCAGGCGGGCGTCGGCCAATGGACCGGCATAGTGGAACGTGAGTGCAGTTGCAGCACCCGGCTGCAGCGGCACCGGGAAAGTGACGACGACTTGGTCTTGCTGCCGCATCTGCCCGAGGCTGGTGCCGGAGGAATCGGTGACGGAGGCCACCACGAGATTTTGGTTGAGCTTGAAGCTTGCCGACGAGAGGAGCAGCGTGGGATTCAATGTCAGCTTGGCGGTGGCCTCGAGCTGATGGGCCGGGAAGTCAAAGCTGAGGTCGAGGTCGTAATGGGTGACGCTAAATGGACCTTGGGGAGGCGAGGCGACGGCCGGCACAGCGGCTGCCGCCGAAGCTGAAGGCGCAGATCGGACGATGGTGGGCGGAGGAGGAACCTGCGCCGCGGCCCAGCTCGCCAACAGCAACAGAACAGGGAAAAGACGACGCCAACACATGCTTATTTCCCAGTATAGACGAGCGCGTCATTGGAGTTGGGTACGAGGCGCGACGAGAAAAGGCTCAATTTCGTCGGCGGCGCGGGAAATGGCTCCAGGGGCGCCGAGCAACTGACGGACGTGGGCGATGGCCGCGAGCATTTGACTGCGTTCGGGGCCATCGCTCAAGAGGGGTCGTGCGGCGGCTGCGATGGCCAGGGGGGCACATTGGGACTGGAGCAACTCGGGAACCACTTGCTTGCCTGCGATGAGATTCACCATGGCGACGTGCGTGGTGCGGACCATGCCGCGCGCCAGCCAATAGGTGAGCGGGGCAACGCGATAAATCACCACCATCGGAGTGCCCAGCAGCGCGGTTTCGACGGTGGCGGTCCCGCTGGCGACGAAGGCGAGGCGAGCGTGGGTCAGTGCGGCAAAGCGCTGGTCCGCTGGGATGAAACGCAGGTGATTGCGGAGCAATTCGGGGATCCGAGAGCTGAACTCCTCCTGGCGATAGCCTGGCGCCAAGGCGAGAAGGAACTCGGCCGGTTGAACTTTCGCGAGCAGAACGGCCGCATCGAGCATGGGCTGGAGATGCATCTCGATCTCGCGGCGGCGGCTGCCTGGCAGGAGCGCAACCAGCGGAGAAGATTGGCTTAGACCGAAGTTTTGGCGGAACTGGGACCCAGACGGGAGGTCGTTTCGCACTTTTTCCATCCGCTCGACCAGAGGATGACCGACATGGGCGACTTCGATCCCGTGCTGCGCATAGAAGGCCGGCTCGAATGGGAAGATGCAGATCATACGGCGGACGTTGCGGCGCACCTCACGCACTCGACCGCTGCGCCAGGCCCAGAGCTGGGGACTGATGAAGTAGATGGCGGGAATTCCGGCGGCACGCGCGCTCGCAGCCAGACGCAAGTTGAAATCGGGAAAGTCTACGAGGATCACTGCCGCCGGGCGGCGATCGCGCAGCGCACGGCGCAAGCGGCGAAGTAGCGCATGCAGGCGCGGCAGGTGCCGGAGAACTTCGACCAATCCCATGACCGCGAGGTCGTCGGTCGAGACGAGAAGTTCGCAGCCGGCGGCGGCCATTTGCGGACCGCCGCAGCCGAAGAAGCGCAGGTTCGGATGGCGGCCACGCAGCTCGGAGATGAGTTCGGCGGCGTGTGCGTCGCCGGAGGCCTCCCCGGCGACGAACATGAGATCCATGGGGTATTACACTACAGGAACAGAAGGATCGACAGGAAGACCGGCAACAGCAGCGACGAATGCGGAAGAGGACGCGATGGGAGTGCGGAGCATTGGAATCGCAGTGATGCTGGCCGCGGCGGCGGCCGGCGCGGGAGCGCAACAGGCGGCGGCGCCGACCGTGACGGTCTCGGCGCAGGGCGTGAGCAAAGTCGCGCCGGATACCGCCGTCGTCACTTTGGACATCCGCGCGCAAGACGGCAAGCTCAGGAATGCCTATGACAAGACGCAAACGCAGGCGGACCAGGTTCGCGCGCTGCTGCAGCAGCAGGGATTCAATCCGGCCGATGCGCATTGGAGCGGCTATCAAGTCTTCCCAATCAACGGCGAGAACGGCAAAGTCAGCTCGTACGAAGTCGCGACCGAAGCAGAGCTAGACGTGACCAATTTCGAAAAGATCGGGCCACTGGTGGATGCAGCCGGCGCTGCAGGGCTCGGCGCTCTGCGCGGCGTCCGGTTTGAATTGAAGAACCCGGCGGCAGCCAAACAGGCGGCCATTGCCGACGGCTACCATTCGGCGCGCGCAGAGGCGGAGGCGCTGGCGCGAGCAGCGGGTGAGCGGCTGGGTGGGCTGGCGCATGCAAGCGTGGATTCGTCGGAGACGCGAGCCCCGGGGCCGCTGCTCCTGTCGAGCCAGATGGAGTTGCGGCAGGCGCCGATGCAGCAGTTCACGCCGCAATTGATCACGGTGACCGCGAACGTGAGCTTGGAGTACCGCATCGGACAGTGAGCGGCGCGTTCAGCATCGTGATACCCAACTGGAATGGGAGGGAACTGCTGGAGCGCTTCCTCCCGGCAGTGGTGGCGGCGGCGGGCGACAGCGAGATCGTCGTTTCCGACGACGGTTCCACGGACGGAAGCCGCGAGTGGCTGGCGCGGACGCATCCGCAGATCAAAGTGACGCGGAGCGATGCGAACCGAGGGTTTGCACCGGCGGCCAACGCCGGCGTTGCGGCGGCAAGCGCGCCGTTCGTGGTTCTGCTGAACAACGACCTCGAACCGCGCGCGGATCTACTAGCGAAGCTGCCGGAGTGGTTCCTCGATCCGGGACTGTTCGGCGTGACCTTTCGCGCCTTCGACCTGCCGGAGCGCATCTTTTCAACCGGCGGCAAGATCGGGAGATTCCGGCGCGGGTTCTGGGAGGCGTGGCGAAATTTCGAATCCGGAGGCAGGGAATCGTTCCTGCTGGTGGGCGGCTTCTGCGCATTTCGACGGGAGGCGTTCCTCGAGATGGGCGGATTTGATCCGATGTTCGCGCCCTATTACAGCGAAGATGTGGACCTTTCGTACCGGGCACGCAAGCGAGGCTGGAGGTTGGGATATGAGCCCGAAGCCATGGTTTGGCATGCACCCAGCTCGAGCGTAAAGCGGCATCGGGGGCGATTCGCGCGGCAGGTGATCATCGAGCGGAACCGGCTCTTATTTCACTGGCGCAACCTGGATGCGGGGAAGTTGGCCGGGCACCTGCTCTGGGCACACCTGCTCTTGCCGCAGATGGCGCTCAAGGGCCAATGGGCGTACCACGCCGGTTATGTTCAAGCGTTGGCGCGAGTCGGGCAAGTGCGGCGGTTTCGCCGCGAAGAGCGGGCGCGGTGGGTTGCCCGGGACGAAGATCTTGCGGTGGAGGCGGGGGAAACATCTCATCGCGCAGGCGCGGGCATCTAGGGACACGGTGCCTGATATGAGAACTTGGGTTTTGCCCGCGCTTGCGGTGGGAGCGGTGATTTTCCTCATGACCCGACCGGGGCGGGAGCTGCAAGAGCAGATCGGCGACAACATCGGGGACTGGGTGGATACCGTGGTGCGCTCGAACCGCCGGTTGCAGGCGACCTTGAGCCAAGTGCAGACGGTGCTGGATCGGTGCGCGCGGACGCTGCAGGAAGCCGCAAGCTGAGGGATCGTCCGCCGGCGCTATCATCAAAGACAGCGATGGCGGAGAAGCGTTATTTGGGGACATTTCTGGGTCGCGGGCCCGCGAGCTGGATTTTCCATTTGGCGCTGGCGGTTCTGATCGCGCTGGTTCTGGTGCTGTTCGTGTTCGAGCCCGTGCGCGTGCAGGGGTACAGCATGATGCCGCGGCTGCAGAACAACGAGCGGCTGTTTGTGGACAAGCTGAGCTTGGATTTCGAGCCGCTGCGGCGCGGCGACGTTGTGGTATTTCATTATCCGAGGGATCCCAGCCAGAGCTTCATCAAGCGAATCATCGGGCTTCCGGGGGATCGGGTGGCAATCTGGGGCGGCGCGGTGTACATCAACGGCAAGCATTTGAGCGAGCCGTACGTGCCGATCCGTTTCGAAGACTTCGCGGACTTCCCCGAAGTGCACGTGCCGGCGGAATCGTATTTTGTAATGGGCGACCATCGAAATAGTTCCAACGACAGTCGCTACTGGGGGTGCCTGCCCGAGACCGACATCTTCGGGAGAGCGGTGTTTGCGTACTGGCCGATGGGACAGGTCGGGCTGGTCCACTGAGGAGCAATCTGCGCTCCGCATTCAGCACGCAGAAGTCCGCCAAGTTCAGACGGACTGGAGGGCGGAGGCGAGGTCGCCTTCGAGGTCTTCGGGATCTTCGATGCCGATCGAGAGGCGGACCAGGCCGTCGGTCAGGCCAATAGCGGCGCGGCCCTCGGCGCCGAGCGCGGCGTGGGTCATGGTGGCCGGATGGGAGATCAACGTCTCAACGCCACCCAGGCTTTCGGCGAGCGAACAGAGGCGAACAGAGCGCAGCAGGCGATTGGCGTTGTCGAGCGATCCGGTCTCGAACGAAATCATGGAGCCGAAACCCGACATTTGCTCCTTGGCCAGTGCATGCTGGGGATGCTGTTCCAACCCCGGATAGTAGACTACGCGAACCTTGGGCTGGCGGGTGAGCCATTGGGCGATGCGGCGGCCATTGGCATCATGCTGGCGCATGCGAACAGCAAGCGTCTTCACGCCGCGCAGCAGGAGGAAGCATTCGAACGGGCTGAGAATGGCGCCCGCGGACTTCTGAAGGAAACGCAAATCTTCTGCCTGCTTCTCGCTGCTGGCCACGACCGCGCCGCCGATGCCGTCGCTGTGGCCATTGAGGAATTTCGTGGTCGAGTGCACAACCATGTCGGCGCCGAGCGCGAGGGGCCGCTGGAAATAGGGGCTCATGAAGGTGTTGTCCACCGCGAGCTCGGCGCCGTGGGCGTGAGCGATCTCAGCGCAGGCGCGCAGATCGCATATTTCCATGAGGGGATTGGTCGGGGTTTCGACAAAAACGAGGCGGGTGCGCGGCTCGAGCGCTCGGCGCACGAGCTCGGGCTGGCGGGTGTCCACGTAGGTGAAGCGCAGGCCGAAGCGGGCGAACACCTGGTTGAACAGGCGCGGCGTGCCGCCATAGACGTTTCTGCCGCAAACGACGTGGTCACCGGAGGAAAGCCGAGTCACGACCGCCTGAATGGCGGCCATGCCGCTGGCGAAGACGTGCGCGCTGGAGCCGCCCTCGAGCGCCGCCAGGCTCTCCTCGAGCGCCGAGCGGGTGGGGTTGCTGACGCGGGAGTATTCGTAGCCTTTGTGCTTGCCGATCTCCTCTTGGACATAGGTCGAGGAGGCGTAGATCGGCACATTGACTGCTCCGGTTGCGGAATCCGGCGCTTGACCGGCGTGGACGGCGAGGGTGGAGAAGCCCGAGCGAGGCATTGGGGTCATGGTCGAAGTTCAGTTTATCCCGGCCTGGGGTACGCTGAAGGAATGGCGCGGCTGTGGCTAGTGTTGTGGCTGATTGCAGGCGCGGGCGCCCAAACCGCGACCTGTTTGGCGGTGCCATTCGCGAACCGCTCAAGCCAAAGCGGGCTCGACTGGATCGGGGAAAGCTTCGTCCTCAGCCTGCGGGAAGGCCTTGCCAGCGACGGCATCCGCGTGTTGACGCAAGCCGAGCGCGACCAGGCGCGCACTCTAGTGGGAGCGCCGGCGGGGGTGCCACTGAGCCACGCCACCCTGATGCGGATGGGAGGCGCGGCCGATGCGGCCTGGATGGTGACCGGTTGGTATGACTACGACGGAACCCAATTCACCACCGCGGCGGCGCTTTTTGATCTGAAGCACGAACACTTGATCGAAATCGCCGAGCAGCGTGGAGCACTGGCCGACCTCGAACAGATCCAGAGTCGGCTGAGCTGGGCGGTGCGGGCGCAGGAAGCCGGGGGTGCGGCCGCGCCGCCAGCCGAGGCGGACGCGGCAGCGATACCACTGGCGGCGTACGAGAACCTGGTCCGGGCACAATTGGCGCCAGCGGGAAGCATGCGGCTGGCGTACCTCGAGACCGCCTATCACCTGGCGCCCAAGGATGCACGCGTGGCGCTGGCCTTGGGGCAGGCGGCCGCAGACGGCGGCGACAACCAGCGGGCAGCAAACGTGCTGCTGCAGGTCTCCGCCAGAACGGCGCAGTACCCGGAGGCGCAGTTCGATGCGGCACTGGCCGAATACCGGCTGGGAAATTTCGAGAAGGCGGCGGGCATCCTGCGGGACCTTTCCCATCGCCTGCCGCTTCCGGCAGTGGAAGACGACCTCGAGCTGGCCCAAGCCGGCGCGCGCCACCAGCCGAGCACCCAGCCGCTGGAAACGGACTTCCCGGTTGCAGCATTTCGGCAGCTTGAGCAGATCAGCGGGAGCACCGGCGCAGGCAGCGCGGGTGCGACTCCGCAGGCGCGGGCCTTGGAGGATTTGCGCCAAGGCGAGCGGCTCGAGGCCGCTGGCGCGCTGGAGGCTGCTGCGCAAGCCTTTCAGGCCGTGTTGGCGGTGTCGCCAGTGCCGGATGCGGCCAGCGTCGCGGCCGCGCACGCCGGCTTGGGCGAGATCTGGTACGCGCGGCACGACGCCGTGCGCGCCGAACAGGAGGCGCGGGCGGCTCTGGCCGCCGATTCTACCAACCAGCAGGCGAAGGCGCTCTTGCGGAAGTTGCGGGTTCCCGGGGGGCCGGCATGAAGGCATGGGTGCGAATCGGGGCGGTGCTGGCATTGGGGGTGGCCATCTCGGTCGGCGCCGCCACGGTTCCGGCAAGGCCGGTGGTGGTGATCCGGCTCGATGACACCGTGAACACCGTCAGCGCCGAGTACGTGGTGCGCGGCCTGGATTTCGCCGCGGCCCATCAGGCGCGCGCGGCCGTGCTGGTGCTGAACACGCCGGGCGGGCTGGACACTGCCATGCGCGCGATCATCCAGAAGATCTTCGCCTCCTCGGTTCCGGTGATCGGATTCGTGGCGCCGAGCGGGGCGCGATCGGCTTCGGCGGGCTTTTACATCCTGTTGAGTTGCGACGTGGCGGCCATGGCGCCGGGCACCAACACCGGCGCGGCGCATCCGGTCTTGCTCGGCGGCGAGCCCGACACGATCGAAGCCGCGAAGATGCAGAGCGACGCGGCCGCTTTCATTCGCACGATCGCGACGCGCAGGCAGCGAAACGTGGACCTGGCGCAGAAGGGGGTGGTGGAGAGCGTGTCCTTCACCGAGCAAGAGGCATTGAGCGGACATCTCATCAACCTGGTGGCCGCCGACCTAAACCAACTTCTGGCGCAATTGAATGGGCAGAGCGTGACGCGGCTCGATGGCGCGCGGCAGGTTCTGGATCTTTCCGGCGCGGCGCGCGTGGAATTCCTGATGAGCATGCGCGAACGAGTGCTGGACATGGACGCGAGCTTGGCGTTTGCCTTGCTGGCCATCGGGGCGCTGCTGATCTACGTCGAGTTCACCCATCCCGGTGTGATCGTGCCGGGAGTCGCGGGGTTGGTGCTGGTCGTGCTATCGCTATTCGCGCTCTCGCTGCTGCCGATCAACTGGGCAGGGGCGGGGCTGCTGCTACTGGCGTTGATTCTCTTTGCGCTCGAGGCCAAGTTCCCCAGTCATGGCGTGCTCGCGGCTGGCGGCGTGGCCTCGATGGCGATGGGCGGGATCCTGCTGATTGATTCGCCGGTGCCGCAATTGCGGGTGGGAGTGAGCATCGCCTTGGGCGTGGCCGTGGGGTTTGGCGCGATCAGCCTGCTGTTGGTGGATTTGGTGGTGCGTGCGCAGCGGCACCCGGTGGTAACGGGAGCGCAGGGCTTGGTGGGCGAACTGGGAATCACGCTGACGACGGTGGCGGGCGGGGGTGTCCAAGGCGGCAGCGTGGCCGTGCACGGGGAGCGGTGGCTGGCGAATTCCAGCGCACCAATCGCGGCGGGCGAGACGGTTCGCGTGCGGCGGGTGCGAGGATTGCGCCTCGAGGTGGAACAGGCATCTGCTGCGCCAATATCGTCGCCGCAATCGGTAGAGTAGAATCCAGGATTGCGGGAGAATTGAGGATTACGCGATGCCAGCACTCGCCATTGTGATCGTGATCGTCGTGTTGTTTGTGCTCTCGGCCATCAAAGTCATGGCGGAGTACGAGCGCGCCGTGGTGTTCCGTCTGGGACGTCTGCTGGGCACGGCCAAGGGGCCGGGCATCGTGCTGATCTTTCCGATCATTGACCGGTTGGTGCGCATTTCCCTGCAGGTGGATACCCTCGACGTCCCGCCGCAGGACATCATCACCCACGACAACGTCACTTGCACGGTGACGGCCGTGGTCTATTACCGCGTCATTGATCCGCAAAAGGCCGTGGTCGAGGTGCGCAACTTCCGTTTTGCCAGCTCGCAATTTGCGCAGACCACGCTGCGCGCCGTGCTGGGCGAAGTGGAATTCGACGATTTGCTCTCGAGCCGCGAAAAGCTCAACGCCCGTCTGCAAACGATTCTGGATGAGCGAACCGAAGTTTGGGGCGTCAAGGTGACGGATGTGGTCATCAAGGCCGTGGATCTGCCGGAGACCATGCAGCGCGCGATCGCGCGACAGGCTGAGGCCGAGCGCGAGAAGCGGGCAAAGATCATCCATGCCGACGGGGAATACGAGGCTTCGACCCGCCTTGCCGAGGCGGCCGCGATCATCGCCAGCCAGCCGATCGCGCTGCAATTGCGCTATTTGCAAACGCTGGTCGAGATCGGAACCGAGAAAAACACGACGGTCGTATTTCCTCTGCCGATGGATTTGATTGACGTATTCCTGAAGCCACGGAACGATGTCAAGGCCTAGTTGCCGATGAAACCGAGCGAACAGCGATTGGAATCCGCGAGCGCGCCGCGGCGCAGCGGCCGAGGCGGAGGGAAAAGCTACCAGGTGGAGTTCGGCGGCAAAGGGATGCTGGGCATTTTCTTTGCCCTGGCGGTTGTGTGCGCGTTGTTTTTCTCGTTCGGGTACACCATCGGGCAGCATGCGATACCGTCGACGTTCACGCTCGGAAGCGCGCCGGCGGCCTCCCCGAGGTCCGAAGCGCCAGCGCCGCCGGCCGCCAGCGGGGTGGCACCGCCCAATCCGGCCCAATTGGGCGCTGCGGAGAACAACCAGACGCCGGCGACGCTGACGCCGGACGCGGCACAGGGTACCGGGGCCGCCGGTCAAGCGTCAGCGGAACAAGGAACAGGAGCCAAGGATCAGGGAGCCGGGAGCCAGCGGGGAGCAGCGCCCACCACAACGACAGCGGCGAGTGCCGGCGTGTTCAATGTGCAGGTTTTTGCGGGCACCTCGACTGATGCGCAGAGCTTGGCATCGGCATTAAAGACCAAAGGCTATCCTGCGGCGGTCGCCGCGCCAGCGCCGAACGCCACTGATGCGCTGTATCGAGTGTATGTGGGTCCGTACATGACAGCGGCGGAAGCCGAGGCAATGCGGTCGCGGCTCACGGCCGATGGATATCAAGCGGTCGTAAAGTCCAGCAATTAAGGCTAGTTTTCAGAACGAGTCCAGCGGAGGAGCAGGCCGGCGAGGCCGAGGCGGGCGGTCTGATTCATGGTGACGCCGCCCAAGGAAGCAATAACGGGGAGGTGGGCGAAGCGGGCAGCGGAGGTGGCGCCCCAATTCGATGGCGGAACCAGGTTGGCGTAGGCGACCGCGATGCCGCCGGCGGAAAGGCAGCACAATAGAGATTCGGAGCGGGTGCGGCGTGTGCCGGTGAGCAATTCGACCAATGCACCGGCTGCAATTCCGGCGGCCGCATAATCGAGATTGCGCCACCAATCGTGCATTTGATGGGAGATGCTGGCGGGAAGCCATCGGGATGCAGCGGTACAATAGCTCATCCATGTTCGAAATCAGCGTCGAAGAGACGTTTTCCTCCGGGCACGCGCTGCGCGGGTATCGGGGGAAATGCGAGAACCCGCATGGCCACAACTACCGCGTGCGGGTGGTGCTTGCCGGACCGCAACTGAATGCCATCGGTTTGCTCTACGATTTCAAGGATTTGAAGGCGGCCATCCGGCGGGAAACCGAACGGCTCGACCATCAGTATCTCAACGATCTCGACCCGTTCCGCGACCAGAACCCTTCGGCGGAGAATTTGGCACGCCACTTGTTTGAGCGGGTGAGGGAGGAACTGCGCGGCAATGCGGAGGGGGTAGAAGTGCAGACGGTCACGGTATACGAGACCGATTCGACGGCTGCCGTCTATCGCGCCTGATGCGACATCTGCAAATCACAGAGATTTTTCAATCGATCCAGGGTGAGGGACGGCATGCCGGACTGCCATGCGTGTTCATACGATTGACCGGATGCAATCTTCGCTGCCGCTGGTGTGATACCGAATATTCGTTCCACGGCGGGAGGCGCATGGCGTTGGAAGACGTCTTGGCGGCTGCCGAGGCCTATGCTTGCCCGTTGGTCGAGATTACGGGAGGCGAACCGATGCTGCAGGAAGCGGCAGTGGCGGATTTGTCGCGGCAACTGCTGGCGGCGGGCCTGGAGGTGCTGATCGAAACCAGCGGCGAGCGGGACCTGACGGCGCTGCCGGCAGAAGTACGGAAGATTGTGGATGTGAAATGCCCGGAAAGCGGGGAGAGCGGGAAGTTCTTGCTGGCGAATCTGGGATTGTTACAGGTTTGGGACGAGCTGAAATTTGTGATTGCCGATCGCGGCGACTACGAATTCGCGCGGGCGTTCGTGGCCGAACATGGGCTGACCGGGCAAGCGCCGCATTTGCTGCTGTCGCCCGCGTTCCGCAAGGACGCGGCAGGGGAGCGCAACAGGGCGCAGTGCGCGTTGGACCCGAGGGAACTGGCCGACTGGATGTTGGCCGACCGTTTGCCGGCGCGGCTGAGCCTGCAAGTGCACAAATTCATTTGGGACCCGGCGATGAAAGGCGTATGAAAAATGACAAGCCCAAGGTGGTCGTGCTGCTCAGCGGGGGCATGGACAGTTGCGTGTGCGCCGCACTGGCGGTTCGCGACTTCGAGCCGGCGTTTTTGCATTTCGATTACGGCCAGCGCACGGCGGCGAGGGAGCGGCAGGCTTTCCACGCCATTGCGAACCACTACAGTGTGGGCGAACGTTTGGTGGTGGAAACAGACTTCTTTCGGCTTATCGGAGGATCGGCGCTGACCGACCCGGGCGTGCCGGTGCCCGAGGACGGCGTGAACGCGTACGTCATTCCTGTGACCTACGTGCCCTTTCGAAACGCACATTTGCTGGCAGCAGGAGTGTCGTGGGCCGAGGTGAAGCAGGCCGAAAGCGTCATGATCGGCGCGGTGGCGCCCGACAGCTCAGGGTATCCAGATTGCCGGCCCGCGTATTATGAGGCGTTCAATCGCCTGCTCGAGGTGGGAACCAAGCAAGGGCGGGTGCGGGTGGTGACGCCGCTACTCCGCATGTCCAAGGCAGAGATTGTCCGGCTTGGGCTTGAACTCGGAGCGCCGTTTCCATTATCGTGGAGTTGTTACCAAAGCGCCGGGCCAGCCTGTGGAAGGTGCGACAGCTGTCGGCTGCGGAGACGGGCATTCGAGCAAGCGGGCGTACGCGATCCGATCGCCTATGCGGCGGCCGCGGGATCAAACTGAGGAGAGCAAATGACCATCAAGCTGAAGAATTGGATTGCTGTCGCCGGGGTGCTGTGCGCATGCTGCGCGCTGCCCGCGCTGGCGCAAACTTCGGGCGGAATCAAGGGCCAAGTGATCGGCGTGGATGGCAAGCCGATGGCGAGGGCCGAGCTCACCTTCACCCGCACCGACGTGCCGGCCAAGTACACCGTCAACGCCGACAAGAATGGAAAGTTCGGGGACTACACCCTGCCGGTGGGCACCTACGATGTCAGCGTCAAGGGTACCGATGGCAATGAGATTCCGGTCGAGAAAGGAGTCGCCACCCATGTGGGCGAGGCGCAGGAGGCCGTAATCAACCTGAAGGTGCTGCAGGCGGCTGAATCGGGCGCGGCGCCGCCTCCGGGAATGTCGAAGGAAGAAGCAGCGGCCTATGAGAAAAAGGTTAAGGAGCAGGAAGAGAAGAACCAGAAACTCGGCAAGCTGAACACGCTGCTGGAGCAGAACAAGCAATTCATGGACGCCAAGCAATACGACCAGGCGATCGGGGTGATGGAACAGGCGGTGGCATTGGACCAGACGCACGACATTCTCTACGCGAATTTGGCGAACGACTATTCCGAGGCCAAACAGTACGACAAGGCCGCGGATGCGTATCAGAAGGCGATTGCGCTAAAGCCGCGCGATGCCGGCTACGTGATCAATCTGGGCACCGTGCTGGCCAAGGCGGGCAAGATTGACGATGCCAACGCGGCGTTTGCCAAGGCGGCGCAACTGGATCCGACGCAGGCGAAGTTGGCGATGTTCAACACCGGAGTGGTGCTGTTCAACCAAGGCAACTTGGACGCCGCGGCGGCAGCATTCGACAAGCTCGTAACCCAGGACCCCACCAACGCGGATGCGTGGTACTACAAAGGCATTTGCCTGTTGGGGAAGGCAGGAACTGATCCGAAGACGAACAAGCTGATCTTGCAACCTGGCACGGTCGAGGCGCTAAAGAAGTCGCTGCAGCTTGCGCCGAATGGACCAAATGCTGCGAACGCCAAGTCGGCGCTGGATCAGATTGGCGGAGGGCTCTAGGCAGCAGGGAACAGGAACCGAGGAACGCCGGGGAGGGAAAGAACGGGGGAGGCGCTGCATGCGCCTCCCCCGTTCTTGGTTAATGGACGCTGGCGGCAGGGACGACCTGCACCGGCGCGGAGAGCGTGAAGCTCAAAGCGGTTTCCGGGGTGAGGTTGACTTCGGCGGGCTTGGTCAGCGCTTGAGCAGCGGTTCCCGTACCAGCGCCGGCGGCGGCACCGATGGCTGCGCCTTTGCCGTGGCCGGCAAGGGCGCCAATAAGCGCGCCGACGGCAGCGCCACCGCCGATGGTCTCAGCGCTGCGGGTGCTGCGCGAGGAGGCGAGCCTTGTGACTTCGTTGGTCGCGAGATCATACGAGGCGCCGTTATATTGCAGTTGGGTGAGCTTCAGCACCAAACGCGACTGGCCCTTGAAATGACCGGCGCTATCGGCGGCGACGACAGTGCCCGAAACCGACGCTCCTTGCGGAATGGCGATTTCGCCATTGACGCGAATGGCGCTGGAGACAGTGCCATCCCAAGACTGGCCCGCGGTGGCGGTGGATGAACTAAGAGGCTGGCTCAGGCGAACGTGGAGAACGGTTCCGTCCTCGACTTCGACAGGTGGCGTGGCTTGCATGGCTGGAGGCACCGCACCATGTGCCGCAGCACCGTGTTCGTGGCGAGGTTGAGCCTTCATTGCCATCATCGCAGTGTTGGCGGCAGGAGCAGTTGAGGGATTGGCCGGAGTGTTGGTCGCGACTTGGTTGTTGACCTGGGTCACACCCGGAACTTGGGCGTCGGCCGCGGCCTCGGTGCGCGCGGCCTCGCTTGAGACGGTGCCCGAGAGTGTGACGACGCCGTTCTGCGCCGCGGCAATGACGCCGGCGCCCTGCAGGGCGGGGTCGGCATTCAATTTGGCTTGGACTGCCTGGGTGATGGCTTGATCCTGGCTGCCGGCGTTGGACTTGGAACATCCAGCGAGCGTCAGCAACGTCGCGGCGGCGGCGAAGGCCGCGGTCAGACTTGCTGGGATGGTTCGGGTGCGCATGGCTCCTCCTCTTGGTGGGCGAAACGGCAAATTTTTCCGGGGCAGGCTTGATTTTAGCCCTCAATTTGACATGGTGCAATTCAGGTGCCAAACTCAGAGGCATCTAGATCCGCATCTGGATCGAATGGGCCGGAAGATCAACCACCCTGCGGTTTGTCCTCCGGCCCGTTGCCTTTTCAACGGATGCTGAACCCGTACGCGAAACTGATCTTGCGCTGGGAGCGCCGGCTCAACCAGGTGGACCCGGATCGCCGTTTGACGCCATTTGATTGGGGCAGCGATTGGCTGCAGCAAACCGGCTTCAATGGCGTGGGTCCGTGGAACCCTCGTGCGCCGGCGCGTGAGGTGATCCCGGCGATCGAGCAGTGGAACCGAACCGTGGCGGAGCAGAGCACCGCGTTCTTCGGCTATGATCCGGTGCGCGACTATCACCTCGAGGGCAGCGTCCTGAGTTTCCGCTCGCCGGTTCCGACCCCGTACCGTGAGAACCATGACGTCCATGCGCGTTGGTTTCCCGCGGCTGGAGATAGCGCGGTAGTGGTTGTGGCGCAATGGAATTCCGACGAGCAGGGGCACTTGGGACTGTGCCAGCTCCTGCAGCAGGCAGGGGTGTCCTGCCTGCGAGTCAGCATGCCCTACCACGATCGGCGCATGCCGCGCGAACTGCTGCGCGCCGAGTATACCGTGGATGCGAATATCGGGCGCACGATCCACGCTGCACGGCAAGCGGTGGCGGATATCCGCGCCAGCCTGGATTGGCTCGAGTCCCAAGGCCGCACCCGGCTGGGAATCATGGGCACGAGCTTGGGCTCTTGCTACGCGCTGCTGGCGAGCGCGCATGATGCGCGCTTGCGCGTGAATGTCTTCAATCATGTCTCTGAGTACTTCGGCGACGTGGTGTGGACCGGATTGGCCACGCGGCACGTGCGGCAGAGCTTGGAGCCGTACCTGACCCAGGAGCAGCTGCGCGAGGCCTGGCGAGCGATCAGCCCTGCCAGCTACCTGGGGCAGTTCCAGCGCATGGCCCAGCGCGCGGGCAAGCAGAGCCTGCTGATTTGGGCGCGGTACGACCCCTGCTTCCTGCCGGAATATTCGCGCCAGGTGCTGGCGGCGTTTCGGCGCATGCAGCTGCCGCATCAGGCGCACGGCCTGCCATGCGGGCATTACACCATCGGGCGGACCCCGTTCCAATACGTGGATGCCTGGCTGATCACGCGGTTTCTTCGCAAGCACCTGGCCCAGTGAGCGAGAATCGGGAGGTGGCATCGCTGCTCGAAATCGAGGACCTGACTATCGCGGCGGCGGGGCGGCCGCTGCTCTCCGGGGTGAGCGTGGATGTCGAGCGCGGTTCCGGGCTGGCGCTGGTGGGAGGGTCGGGGAGCGGCAAGACCACGTTGTTGCGCGCGTGCATGGGCTTGCTGCCGCCGGGTTTCCGCGCTTCCGGGCGCATCGGCTGGCAGGGGCGCGACCTGTTGCAGCAAAGCGGCGCCCAGTGGCGCCGGACGCGGGGCCGGGAGATCAGCTGGATTCCGCAGGAGCCTTCGGCGGCGCTCGATCCGCGCCGGACGGCGTTGCAGCATTTGCGTGAAAGCGGCGCTCGCGCGGAGGAACTTGCGGCTGTAGGCATCGAGCCGGCACGGGCGCGCGAGTATCCATTCCAATGGTCCGGAGGCATGCAGCAGCGGTTGCTGGTGGCTATGGCGCTGGCGCGGCGCAGCGCGCTATTGCTTGCCGACGAACCCACGTCGGCGCTGGACTCGATCGAGCAGGCGCGGTTGTTGGCCTTGCTGGCGGAATTGCAGAAGAAGCAGGGGTTCGCCATGATCTTCGTTACCCACGATCTTGCCGTTGCCTCGCAGGTGGCCGCGCGCGTGGCCGTGCTTCAGCGCGGCGCCATCGTGGAGCAGGGCGAGGCGCTCGCTGTGCTGAGGCAGCCGCGGCATGAACACACCCGGATCCTGGCGGCATGCCAGCCGCGGTGGGCGGAGCGGAGGGAGGCATGAGCGGGCCCGGGACGGCGGCGGCAGCGACCGCGCTGATCGAGTTCGACGGCGCCGGCGCGCGGGCGCAGGGCCGGTGGCTGCTGCGCGGCATCACGTTCGCAATTGCTCCTGGCGAGATGATTGCGGTGATTGGGCCGTCCGGCGCGGGCAAGAGCACACTGGCGCGGCTGGCGATGGGACTGCTCGCGCCGAGCGAGGGGAGCGTCAACTTTGCCGGCCAAACCGGCGAGCGCCAACTGATCTATCAAGATCCGCAGCGATCGCTCGATCCGTGCATGACGGTCGAGCAGATCATCATGGAGGGCGTTGCCTTGAGGGGAACGGCGGGAACCAGCGCGGCGGAGTGGCTCGGGCGGGTCGGACTTGCGCCGAGCTTGGGGTCGCGGCGGCCGGCGGAATTAAGCGGCGGTCAGCGGCAGCGTGTAGCCATCGCGCGGGCCTGCGCGGTGCGGCCGAAATTGCTGGTGGCGGACGAGCCGGCGGCGGCGCTCGACACCGCGACAGCTTCCGCAATTCTGAATTTATTGCGGCAGATACAGACAGAATTTGGAATGGCGTGCGTGCTCATCACCCATCAAGTGCCGCAGATTGTGCAAGTCGCGCCGCGGGCGCTTATTTTAGATTCCGGGTTGATCGTGGAGGCTGGGTTAACTCACGAAGTGCTGGCGCACCCGCAACACGCGCGGACGCAGGCGTTATTGCGGGCGATACCGACGTGGCCACCAGGCGCGCAGCCAGTTGATGGGTCCTACATGTGACACAATTCTCTTGACAATGTTGGCACGGGCTTGGTACAACATTGACACTGCGCGTGCGGGCTAGAATAGGAGCCCAAAACAGTGAAGAAGTGTGTGGTGTCCGCGTTTTCGTTTTTCTTCCTCTGTTTTCTTTCTCTGGGGCTAACCGCCCAAGTCAATCCCACCGGCAGCTTGACCGGTGTCGTGACCGATCCCTCCGGAGCGTCCATTCCGGGCGCGACCATCACCGCGACTGATCCGGCCACCAAAGCGGTGCTAACGGTGCAGTCGGACGTGAACGGCCGCTTCGTCCTTTCGAACCTCAGCCCCGACTCCTATGATGTCGTTGTCACCCATACCGGCTTCCAGTCGGGGGCGTTCCACGCGGTGGTGATTCAGGTCGGGCAGACCTACACGTTGAAGGCCGAGCTCAAGGTCGGCCAGTCCAGCCAGACCGTCGAGGTGCAGGCCGGGCAGCAGGTTCTTGAGACCGAATCCACGCAGATTTCGGGCCAGGTCACCGGGCAGCAGGTGACGCAGATTCCGATCGCCAGCCGCAACGC
>DATNED010000016.1:0-10900 GCA_035553115.1 Terriglobales bacterium
CCATTCGCTTCAATTGGCCAAGAACGGTGCCTTGGCCTATTTGGGGAAGGTGGACCCGCGATCGCGCGTGGCCCTGTACGGCCTCGGCAGCCGGCTTCGCGTGCTCTCGGACTTCACCACCGATCACGCGCGCCTGGCGGCCCTGCTGCGCGCCTACCAGCCATGGACGCATACGATCACCGGCGATGGATCGGAGGAAACCGACGTACCCGGTGATTTCAACGGCTTGAACGCCGAAGCTGGCGCCGCATTCAACCAGGACGTCACCGGCCCCATGGGACGCACCGATGTGGCGCAGGCGCTCAGCGCAATTGCCCGCCATCTGGCGGGGCTGCCCGGCCGCATTAGCTTGGTCTGGTTCATGACCCGCGCGCCTTTGACCGGGGCCGCCATTGAGGCGGCGGTCGCCAACGACAATATCGCCGTTTATCCCGTTGATGCGCGCGGGCTGATGACGCGGGAGCCTGTTTATGCGCAGGGGCTGGCACCCGCCTGCGGAACCTTCATTGGGGGTCGCGGCGTTACGCGCCTGACCGCTCAGCCAAGCGGGCAGCATGCCATGGAGGATATCGCCCAAGCCACCGGCGGTCGCGCTTTCTACAACACCAACGACTTCGGCGGCGCAATTGCGGCGGCGGCAGAGGACTCGATGGCCAGCTACACGCTCGGGTTCTACATTCAAGCGTCGGAACTCGACGACACCCTGCACCGTTTGCAAGTGCGGGTGCGCGGCAAAGGCATCGAAGACGTGCGCTATCCGCACGGATACTGGGCGCTGCGCTCGGCGAACACTGAGGCCCCGCCAAGCCAGGCTGCCCTCCGCGTCGCGCTCCGCCTGGCTCTGAACAGCCCGCTCGATGCCGCCGCGCTGAAATTGAAGGCGCGAGTTTCGCGCATCGGCCCCGCCGCGATTCTCGTCTCGGGAAACTTGGATGTGCATCAACTTCAAATGGCCAACGCAGGCCGATTGAGAACGGGCGCGGTGATTCTAGCCACCGCGGTGTACGATGCGCCAGGCAAAATGATCGAGAGCAGCAGCCGCCTGCTGAGCTTGAAGTACACTTCCGCGGAATTCCAGAGGCAACTCTCGATCGGCATTCCATTCCAGCAGACGGTGGAGTTGGCTCCCGGCGCCGCCGATGTCCGCTTCGTCGCGGAAGACCCCGCCACCGCAGCCGTCGGAAGCCTGACTATCGCGCTGGACGGCGTTCACTAGCCGGTTTCGACTTGGCAATCGCCTCGAGGATCTTTTCGGCGCGGTGGCGGGCCGCGTCCATCGCCGTCGGGCTCGCGACGGTTTGTGCCAACACCGACTGCAAGATCTGCGGCTCGGCGAGCTGATGCATCTCCCAGTCCGACTGGATTTGCTGCATGGCGTCGAGCACGTTCAGCGGCTGGTACCGAAGCGCGCGCTGGAGGCGGATGGCGTCCATGCCCGCCGTCGAGATCTTTTCGAATAACTCAACCAACGCGCGCGCGGCGGGCAGCTTGGTGTAGGTGAATTCTTGGCTGTTGTGCTGCGCCGCATCATCGAACGCCAGCATCTTGTCGCCGGTGTAGGCAATTTTTTCTCCCGATTGCAGCTTGGGGCCGGCGAAGCCGTCCAGCGACCGAACCTCGGCAAAAACCTCGGCCAGCACTCCAGGCGAGGCGGTGAACGCGATGGAGATCAGCGGATCCTCGTCTTTCTCTTTGGCTTCATAGGTGGCGGCGCCGTCTTCACGGATCACCAGTTGCAAGAAGGCGGGCTGCGAGCCCTTGAAGCTTCGGGTGTAGGTCACTCGGGCCGGACTTGAAGCCTGGCCGAGCGCTGCCGCGGCCAGCAACAGCCCGATGCCAACGCGGAATCCCATGGGCCTATTCTAGGGCTTCGCAACCAGCTTGGCGAAACGATGCTTGCCGGCCTGCACCAACGTCCCCGAGCGCAGCGGATGCGGCAGCCTGCCCTCGCGGCAGACTTGGCCTGCGACCGACACCGCCCCGGCCTTGATCAGCCGCGCGGCTTCGCTCACCGAGGGCGCCAGCCCGGCTTCGGCCAGCATCTTGTCTAGCCGGTCGCTCAAAGCGACCCCGATTTCCGCCACTTCCGCCGGCGCGCCGCCCCCCTGGACCACCTGCTCGAATTCGGCCTGCGCGGCCGCGGCCGCAGACGCACCATGGAAATCGGTGGTGATCTGTGCGGCCAGCCGCTTCTTAGCCTCCATGGGATGGGCCTCTCCGCGCTCAACCTGGGTGCGCAGCGCGGCGATCTCGGCCTCGGAGCGATCGGTGAGCAGCAGGTAATAGCGCCACATCAACTCATCGGAAACCGACATCAGCTTGGCGAACATGGTGGCCGCAGGTTCGGCAATGCCGACGTAGTTGCCGAACGACTTCGACATCTTCCGCATGCCATCGAGACCCTCCAGCAGCGGCATGGTGAGCACGATCTGCGGCGGCTGCCCATAGGCGGGCTGAACTTCGCGTCCGAGCAGCAAATTGAATTTCTGGTCGGTTCCTCCCAGCTCGACATCGGCCTGGAGCGCCACCGAATCGTACGCCTGCGCCAGCGGATACAAAAACTCGTGGATCGAGATGGGCTGGCCAGCGCGGTACCGGGCCTGAAAATAGTCGCGCTCGAGCATGCGCGCCACAGTGCATTGGGCGCAAAGCTTGACCATCTCTTGGGAGCTGAGCGCCCCCAGCCAGCGGCTATTGAAGTCCACCACGGTGCGCTCGGCGTCGAGGAGCTTGAACACCTGCGCCCGGTATGTCTCCGCATTCTGTTCGATCTGTTCGCGCGAGAGCGCCGGGCGGGTTTCGCTGCGGCCGGTGGGATCACCGATCATCCCGGTGAAATCGCCGATCAGGAAGATCACCTGGTGGCCGAGGTCCTGAAAGTGCTTGAGCTTCCGCAGCAGCACCGTGTGGCCAAGGTGCAGGTCGGGTGCGGTGGGATCGAAGCCCGCCTTCACCCGCAGCGGCCGTCCGGCGGCTCGCGCCGCTTCCAGGCGCGCCAGCAGCTCTCGCTCGGTAATGATTTCGACCGCGCCCTTGCGCAAATACGCAAGCTGCTCGTCCGCGGGCAGGAACGACATAGCCGTTTATTATAGAACCCGGAGTTTACGCGCCCCATCATGGGCCTCAGCGCCGGAGCGTGGACGCCGCAAAACTGCATTGCTGCTCAACCCATGGGAACCACGTCGAGGTCTGCCGTGATTTTGAAGCGGAACCGCTTTTTCAATACCTGAAAATTCGCGGAGAAGGCGCTTTCAATGTAATCGCCCACGAGCGGGGGCCGCCGGGACAGGATCTTGTCCCGCAATGCTGGATCCTCGAGCTCGACCAACCCATAGGGGCTCAAGCCGGCGAGGAAGGGCTCGACGGGAGCTGGATCGGCGCGCATATATGCGTAGGCACGATGGTAGCCCGCTCTTAGCATGTAGCCATCCCCAACCGGTACTACCATCGCGCATGCTGGCAGCTGTTCGATACGGAGTTCCCCACCTGGTGTTAGGGCGAGCACGTGTTCGCCATGGGGGACATCGAAGATGATGGAGTTCCTCTCGTGGGCCACGGGAAGCGCGCGGCTGGGGCGTTCCAGCTGCAGGCACCGTTCTGCCCAGCTGGAATTTGCTGCGAGGTGCTCGATTGCCCGGTCCCCTGAAACAACGAACTGGTGAGCGATGAGCGAGGCTGGATCGACTGCGACGACGCCTGTCGCGTAGGTGCCGGCGCACTTCAGGAATTCCCTCGTTCCCTCGTTATCGATTGTTGTCGCCCTTGCGGGCACATAGGCGCGATTTGCAATAGCGGCCCGGACGCGGCGCCGCGCTCGAAGCCAAACCGATCGAGCCGTGTCCTCGTTGCGCTGCTCGGAGCCGGCGCAATTCTGGCAAAGGAACCGGAGCGCCTCGACCTCCTCCATCCAGCCTAACAAAGCGATTGCGTTTATGGTTTCGGGCATGCCAATCGCGGGCCGCTGATTGACTCGCAGCTTCTTGGCGAGCTATTCCAAAAAGTGCTTGACTTTTTTTTTTTCCCAAGCACATTCCGACTGACACGACATTGGCACCATTGCCAACCTCAGGAGGACGTGTGGAGAAGAACAAGAAGTTGCTCCTAATAGCCGGTTCCGTTCTGCTCACGGGGACAATGCTCCGGACAACTGCGGTCGCGGGTCCCCAAACGTACAAGGGTTGCTACATCGGCAATCTCTGTTTCGAAGGCTTCTACGGGCAGTGCACCTGGACGCCCCAGCCGAACAATTGTGCATGCTACCAGCTCGGCGGCTATTGGACCAAGACCTGGGACTGCTCGGCAATCGGACCGCCAATCCAAAATTGACTCGAGAATCCCACGCGCGCGGCAGTCTCTAAGCGCGCGCAACCAGCCTCCGCGTGATCGTTTCCGGTGGGCCCTCCGACCGCGGCCTAGTTGCACGGGAGGACTCGCGCGTGCCTGCCGAGGCCTCCAACCATGCACTCTTCTCGATTCGCGAGCCCGCGGGCTCTTGCCAATCTTGCGCTCGGGCTCGCCCTGTTTGCTTGCCCACCCATGCGCGGGCAACGGGCGGCACGGCTTCACTTTGACGCTGTATCAATCAGGCCGGTTGGCGAGGGCGTCGGATTTCACCCCAGCCCGCCGCGCGTTGGCCCGGTTCGCCCGGGCGGGCAGTATGTGAACGAACAGGCGACGCTCTTCGATTTGGTGTCGTTCGCATACCCGGAATCGGCCGTGCCGCGGCAGACCCTAATTGGCCTGCCTGACTGGGCGTTCTTTCCTTTTGCTCGATATTACGCAGTAATCGCCAAGCCCGTCGCCGGTTCCCCGCCGACGCTCTCCGAAATGCGAGTCATGATGCAAGGCGTGCTTGAGAAGCGTTTCGAATTCAAGGCGCACGTGGAGCGCCGGACGATCCCGGTTTATTTTCTAGATTGCGTGGGAAGTGGGCCAAAGGGAATCACGGTCGTCGAACCTAAAAAGGAGCAATCAGTGCCGCCTCGCATTGGCGTGGGCTGGCAGGACATTGCAATTTCCGGTCGTGCGACGTCGATTGCTGCGCTGGCGCAAATCCTGACCATCCCATTTGGTCGGCCCGTGGTCGATCGCACCGGGTTCACGGAAACCTTTGATGTTGACCTTCCGCTGAGAAACGACGGGCCGCCGCCGGGAAACTTTGTGAAGCCGGATCGCAAGGACCTTCTCACGAGAGGTCTCCGGGAGAAACTTGGACTGATCGTCACCTCAGGTACGGCAGTGGTACCGGTAATGATCGTGGACCACGTTTCCCCGCCGACCCCGAACTAGCCATGCCCGCCAATCGCCAATCGCACGCAATCATGGCGTTCCAGCTCGCGCTTGCCGCCATACTCTCGGCGCTTGCGCTGCGCGAGGTCATTTCGCTGAAACGAAGCGTGGACGCCAATGATGCGCAACGGGCAAGACTAATCGCGCGTGAGAGCTTCGAACCGTCGCAGGCGTCGCTTGCGCTGCCGCTGGAGGGTCTGGATTTGAAGGGCAAGCTCTTGGCTACTCCAGCATCGCTGCGGGGCAGCGCAACGATCGTAGTTTGCGTTCTGCATACCGCCTCGCTTGAACGCGAATTACAGCTTTGGGAGGAAATTAGCCGGGAAACGCCGGGGACGACTGCACTGGGCTACTGCGAGAGCCTGGAATGCGCAAGAGAATTGCCGACCGTGAGTCGGGATGGCTTCGACGTCATTGCCTACGCCGAGTACCATACCGCCCGCGTATTGGCTCGCGCAGACGGTGCTGGTCGGGCGCTGATTGTTGATGGGTCCGAACGCATCATTGGGTCGGTCGCATGGACAGATGCATCGCCGCCCTCCACGATCGCAGCCGCCATCGTGGGGGTGCGGTGAGGTTCAGCGCCGGGTCACTGTGCCGCGCTGCCTTGATCGCTGCAACGCTGCTAGAAAGTTTTGTCCTTGCCGGGGGAGCAATTGAAGGCAGATTGGGCCGACGCTCGTCTGCGGCCGTGCGCAGTGGCCAGCCCATGGTCGCCCTGGTGGGATATGGTTTGAATCGTGAGTCCACGCCGTCCGCACCGCACTCTGGGTGCACCGCGCTGCGGGTCGTCAGCAAACAGTGCGGCTTCTGCCGCGAGGAGGAGCCGGAGTGGCGGCGGCTGGAACCGGCGCTGAGTCGGAAGGGCTGCACGCTTGCCCTGCTGCTACCAACGCTTGCCGATGCCCCGTATTACGGGATCGCGGATCAGATACCCGAAGTGGTCTGGGTGCCGCTGGATTGGGCGGCCGGCAACGAAGTAACGGTCACTCCGACAACAATCCTGCGGGTCGGCGGGCGGGTAATTTTCTCCAAGGGAGGAGAATTAGCGCCTGCGGACGATGCGGCGATCCGCTCACTTTTGGCCAGGTTGCCCGACAGGTAGGGTAAATTTTCTGTGAACCCGCCGAACGACACGTGCGAGCCGATTGGGTCGGCCGCGAAGTCGACGAACCGCCGGCGGCTCTTTTGGGCCGGCACGCAGGCGGATCAAAGGGACAAACTTTGGCTCCGACTGCAGCTCCGATCTCCCGAGGCGAGCGTTGCGCGACGCCGACTAGTGTGTAGCGCCACCGCGAATACCGCCAACCTCCTCCGTTCCCTTTGGCGGAGCGGCACGATCAGGGAACTCGCGCGCGCGGGGCTGCTGCCCGAATTTGAGCCCTTGCGGACTGGCTCCGCAGCGTTTTCCTTGCAGACTCGCGTTGCCCCTGTCCTGCTGGCGCCTGCGGAGTGGTGCGGACGCTTATGGCAGGCCGCCGCTGGCGCGGTTATATCGCTCTTGGGGGAGCTTTATGATCGTGAACTGACGCTAGCTTCGATTCGACCCGAGTTCGTAATACTCGGCGACGCATGTAGGCCAGTTTACGCGCGCCCGGGTGCGATTGTGCCAGCCACGCCGGGCCAGGTCGAGTTCGCGATCGCCCAATTCGCCGAGGGCTTGCTATTGCCCTATTTCGTGTCCCTCGCCAGGAAATCGCTCACCCTGCGCGCAGTTCTGAGCGGCGACGGAGTGCCGGGAATGGCCATCGCGTTCCCGGAGTTGGCAGTGGCTGCGCGGGAAGCGTGCGCGCCCTCCGGCGGGTCCATCAAAGCACGGCTAAGGGACCTCGCGAACGTCGTTGCGCAGCCGCTGCAAGAGCCTGATACGTTTTGGTCCCGCTACGAGCAGGGCCCCCAAGGTACTGCAAGTATGTCATCCTGGCCCTATAAGAACCAGGCCGTCGAGAGAATCCTCGCAACCACCGCGCCCGCGAGCGTTCTCGACCTCGCCTCCAACTCAGGCTGGTACGCTGTGCTCGCAGCTAAAATGGGGGCGCGGGTTGTCGCTGTCGATCGCGATGAGACCTGTGTCAATCGAATCTTCGGCTCTGCGTCCGAGGGGGCGCTGAATATTGCCCCAGCAATTGTCGACATCACGCGGCGGTCCGAGTTGCACGCACCAGTTCCTCGCGAGCGGCTGACGGCTCAGACGCGGTTTGCCTCCGAGTTCGTGCTCGCGCTCGCGATTGTCCACCACCTAATTCTCGCGCCGCCCCGGCTCGACCTCGACGGGATTGCGGGACTGCTGGCCGGGTTCACCACGAAATACTTGTTGACCGAATTCGTGTCATTCGATCCCGAGTCGCATAACCCGTATCGGCCTGACGTGCGACCGGACTGCACGCCATGGTACACGCTGGATCATTTCCTAGCGGCGCTGGGGCGGAAGTTCGGTGCCGTTGTCGTTGTCCCGGGTCCCGCGGGCCGTCGCCTCGTGCTGGCGGAGAAATAAACCGGGCCGCACTTGCGGAGTTGAGGCGGGCGCCCGGCACGCAATCCCACGAAGTAGCTGCCGTTTATTATAGAACCCGGAGTTTACGCGCCCCATCCATGGACTTGAGCGTTGACATCGCCGGTGTGCGCCTGGAAAACCCCGTGCTGGCCGCAAGCGGCACGTTCGGCTACGGCACCGAGTTCGAGGACATCGTCAATCTCCGGGGCTTGGGCGGCATCGTCACCAAGGGCCTCTCGCGCGCCCCCATGGCGGGCAATCCGAGCCCGCGGCTGTGCGAGACCGCCGCCGGCATGCTCAATTCCGTCGGCCTGCAGAACATCGGCGCGGAGGCCTTCGTCCGCGACCGCTTGCCGCGGCTGCGCCAACTGGGCGTGCTGGTCATCGCCAACATCTTCGGCGAGTCTGTCGAGGATTACGTCGCGGTCATCGAAACCCTGAACCAGGGCGAGGGCATCGCCGCGTACGAGCTCAACGCCAGTTGCCCGAACACGCGCCGCGGCGGCATGGTGTTCGGCACCGACCCCGTGCTCCTGGCGGAGCTGGTCTCGGCGGCCAAAGCCGCTTCGAGACGCCCCGTGATCGCCAAGTTGAGCCCCAATGTCACCAGCATTGCCGACGTCGCCCGCGCCGCCGCCGATGCCGGCGCCGATGCCCTTGCGCTGGTCAACACCTTCCTCGGCATGGCCATTGACGTCGAATCGCGGCGCCCGCGCTTTGCGCGCGGGGTAGCCGGCCTTTCGGGCCCAGCCATCAAGCCGCTGGCGCTGCGCATGGTCTACGAGGCGCACCGTGCCGTCGCCATTCCCATCATCGGCATGGGCGGCATCGCCAACGGCCAGGATGCGGTCGAGTTCCTGCTCGCCGGGGCGGGTGCCGTGGCCGTCGGCACCAGCAATTTCTGGGATCCGAAGGCAACGGAAAACGTGCTCCGCGGCCTGCGGAAATTCTGCCGCCGCCATGGCATCGAGAGCGTGCGCAGCCTGATTGGCGCGCTTGAGTTCGCGCCGCCGGGCGCGGACCTCGGCGAGGCCGGGGATCCATCGGCATGAGAATCCTGGTGCTGGGCGGCGGCGGACGGGAGCACGCGCTGTGCTGGAAGCTGCAGCAATCGCCTGCCGTCGAGGCGCTATTCGCCCTGCCCGGCAGTGACGCCATTGCCGCGCTCGCCACCTGCCTCAGCGGCGATCCCAGCGACGCCGCTGCGGTGGTCGAAGCTGCCGCTCGCTCCCGCGTGGACTTGACCGTGGTTGGCCCGGAGGCGCCGCTTGCGGCCGGGGTGACGGACGCGCTGCGTTCCGCCGGCCACGCCGTCTTCGGACCCACGCGCGCCGCCGCGCAACTGGAGACGAGCAAAATCTTCGCCAAAGAGTTCCTCAGCCGTCATTCCATCCCCACGGCGCGCTTCCAGGCATGCACCACGGCAGCCGAAGCGCGTCGCGCCGCCGCGGCCTTGGGTTCCCCCATTGTCATCAAGGCCGATGGCTTGGCGGCGGGCAAAGGCGTGGTGATCGCCGCGAACGCCGCTGAGGCCGACGCAGCCATCGAAGCCATGCTGGCAGGTGAGCTGGCCGGCCTCGCCGGACAGCGCTTGGTGATCGAGGAATGCCTGCGCGGTCCGGAGTTGAGCGTGCTCGCGCTTGCCGACGGCGAACGTTGGACTCTGCTGCCTGCCGCGCGCGACCATAAACGCCTCCTCGACGGCGATCTCGGACCCAATACCGGCGGCATGGGCGCCGTCTCGACCGATGCCTTGCTGCCCCGCGAGCTCGCGCGCGTCCTCGAAGCGGAAGTGATTGCGCCCACCTTGCGCGGCATGGCCGCCTCCGGCCATCTCTTTCAAGGCGTGCTCTACTGCGGTCTCATGCTGACCGCGCAAGGCCCCAAAGTGCTCGAATTCAACGTGCGCTTCGGCGACCCCGAAGCTCAAACCATACTGCCTCGCTGGGGCGGCGATTTGGCGGCGACGCTCGCTGCCGCCGCGCGAGGCGCGCTCGGCGACCAGCGCCCCGCCGCGCTTGCACCCGCTTCGGTGTGTGTCGTTGCCGCGGCGGGCAGCTATCCCGCCGCGCCCAGCCGCGGCGAACCCGTCCGCTTGCCCGAGCGCCTGGATCCGGGTTGTACAATCTTCCACGCTGGCACCCGCAAAGAGAAAGGAGCTTGGCAAACCGCGGGCGGCCGCGTCTTGGGTGTGACCTCCTGCGCCGCCGATGTCGCGCGCGCCCGCCAAGCCTGCTACGCCACGCTCGAATGCATTAGCTTTCCCGGCATGCGGTTCCGCCGCGATATCGGTCTTACCGCAATTCAACCCTAAGGAGAACCCTGGATGCCCGCTTCGCCTTCCTCCACTCCCCTCGTCGCCATCCTCATGGGCAGCGACACCGATCTTCCCGTCATGCAGAACACCGCCACGCAACTCGAGAAATTCGGCATCCCCTACTCGATGCATGTCCTCTCCGCCCACCGCTCGCCGGCACGCACCGCCGTCTTCGCGCGCGATGCGCGCAAGAACGGCCTCCGTGTGCTCATCGCCGGCGCGGGCGCAGCCGCCGCCTTGGCCGGCGCGCTCGCCGCCGAAACCACGCTTCCGGTGATCGGCGTGCCGCTCGCAACGTCCCCGCTCTCGGGCTTCGATGCCTTGCTCTCGACCGCCATGCTTCCCGCCGGAGTTCCAGTTGCGACCGTCGCCGTCGGTGAGGGAGGTGCGACCAACGCCGCCGTGCTCGCCGCGCAAATGCTTGCGCTCAGCGACGAAACCCTCGCTGCAAAGTTGGCCGAGTACAAGCTCGAACTCGAGCGCAAGGTGGTCGAGAAAAACGAAAAACTGCAGGCGCGACGCACAGCCTAGGCCGCGCCGATCTCGCATACTTCGCCCGTGTCAAGATTGTCAAGAATTTTTTTTGATAATTTTTGCGATTTTTCTTGACACGCCCGTAGTGGAAGTCCTATATGTTGGGTGGTGTTTTCAACAGCCCTAGATCATGGGGTTGTGGACGGAGACTCAAAGGAGGACTACATGGCTGCTAAGAAACCGGCGAAGAAGGCCGCGAAGAAGACCGCCAAGAAGAAGAAGTAGTGCACCCTCAACCGAGGCCTCGCAGGGGGCCTCCTGCCTGA
>DATNED010000017.1:0-4369 GCA_035553115.1 Terriglobales bacterium
CGCACCATCGCCTCCGGGTTCCCACCCAGCAAAATGTCGGTGCCACGGCCGGCCATGTTGGTCGCAATGGTCACCGCGCCCTTGCGCCCGGCCTGCGCCACGATCTCGGCTTCCTTCTCGTGGTACTTCGCGTTCAACACCACGTGCGGGACCCGCGCGCGCTTCAGCAGGTCGGCGATATGCTCGGATTTCTCCACCGAGATCGTGCCCACGAGCACCGGCTGCCCCTTCTGGTTGCACTCCTTCACCTCCGCCACGACCGCATTGAATTTCTCCGGCTCGGTCCGGAACACCACGTCCGGGTTCTCTTTCCGAATCAGCGGCCGGTTGGTCGGGATCACGGTCAGGTCGAGCTTGTAGGTCGAATGGAACTCGTTCGCCTCGGTCTCGGCGGTGCCGGTCATCCCCGCCAACTTCTTGTACATGCGGAAATAATTCTGGAATGTGATCGTCGCCAGCGTCTGGTTTTCGCGCTCGATCTTCACACCCTCCTTTGCCTCGACCGCTTGGTGGAGTCCGTCCGACCACCGCCGCCCCGGCATCAGGCGCCCGGTAAACTCGTCCACGATGATCACTTTCTTCTCGATCTTGCCGGACTGCGCGTCGGCCTCCTCCTTCACCACGTAATCCACGTCCAGCTTGTACAGCGTATGCGCCCGAAGCGCCTGGTAGACGTGGTGGATCAGCTCCATGTTGGCGATGTCGTAGAGGTTCTCGACGCCCAGCGCCTCTTCGCACTTCGCGACTCCTTCTTCGGTCAGGGTCGCCGTGCGCTGCTTTTCGTCGAGGAAAAAATCTCCCGTCGCCGGCTTCTCGGTGCCTTCGGGCGGGTCGCCGCGCTTGAGCCGCGGAATGATCCGGTCAATGCGGTAATACTTGTCGGTGGATTCCTCCGAGGGCCCAGAAATGATCAGGGGCGTCCGCGCCTCGTCGATCAGAATCGAGTCCACCTCATCCACGATGGCGAAGTGATGGCCGCGCTGGCAGCAATCGGCGACATCCAGCTTCATGTTGTCGCGCAGGTAGTCGAAGCCGAATTCGTTGTTGGTGCCGTAGGTAATGTCGCAGGCGTAGGCGGCCTTGCGCTCCTGGTCGCTCATGTCGTGCGCGATCACGCCCACGCTCATGCCCAGCTGCTTGTACACGCGACCCATCCACTCGGAGTCGCGCCGCGCCAGGTAATCATTCACGGTCACCACGTGCACGCCGCGGCCCCCCAGCGCGTTCAAGTACACCGGCAGCGTCGCCACCAGCGTCTTCCCCTCGCCGGTCTTCATCTCGGCGATCCGCCCCATGTGCAGCACCATGCCCCCGACCAACTGCACGTCGAAGTGCCGCATCTTGAGCACCCGCCGCCCCGCCTCGCGCACGAGCGCGAAGGCCGGCGGCAACAATTCCTCGAGCGCCGCCTTTTCGGCCTCAAGCTTGGCCTCTTCGGTGTCGACCTCGGCGACGCGCTCGCGCACCAAGCGCTTGAATTCCTCGGTCTTGGCGCGCATCTGCTCGTCGCTGAGCGCCTGCATTTCCACCTCGAGGAGGTTGATCTCCTCGACGCGCGGCTGCATCCGGGCGACCTCGCGCTCATTCTTTGTCCCAAAAACCTTTGCAATCAATGAAGGCATAGAAATAAAGGGGAATACGTCATTTTAAGCTATCCTTCCCCCCATGCCCCGTTCCGGCCTGCTTCGTTGCGCGTTTTGCCTGCTTTTCCTGCTTTGCGTGTCGTTTGCCGACACCTACCCGCGCCCGGTCGGCTTCACCGCGGTTCACTACGCTTTCGAGATTGCGCTCACCGACGCCAGCAACGAGATCCAGGTTCGCGACACCGTCACCGTGCGCGCCACGCAGGACAACCTCCGCCAAGTTTCGCTTGACCTCTGCCAGCTGCGCACGGTGGACGAGGCCGAGAACCATGCGAATCCGTGCCTGGTCCGCACCCCCTATGGCGTCCGCGGCACGCCCGCGGCCAAAGCGTCCAACGCTGGCCGCGGCATGGCGGTCACCGCCGTCACCGCCGACGGCGCCCCGCTTCAATATCGGCAAGCCCACGACAGGCTCGTGGTCGCGCTCGCCGCACCGATACCCCTCGGCGCAGAGTTCACCTTCACCGGCGTTTACCACGGCACGCCTGCCAACGGCCTGCTGATCGGGAACAACAAGTACGGCGACCGCGAGTTCTTCACGAACGAGTGGCCCGACCTCGCCCGCAACTGGCTGGCGGTGGTGGACCACCCATCGGACAAAGCCACCAAAGTGATGAGCATCACCGCGCCGCGCAAGTACCAGGTCATCTCGAATGGCCTGAAGACCGAGGAGACGGATTTGCCTGGCGACCTCCGCCGCACCGTCTGGCAAGAGGAGACGCCGATCTGCACCTGGCAGTTCTCTCTGGGCGCCGCACCCTTCGCGGTGGAGTACTTCGGCTCATATCACGGCATTGACCTTTCGGCGTGGGTGTACCCGCAGGAACGCGATGCCGGCTTCGCGGGCTTCAGCGCCTACACCCAGCCCATCCTGGAGTTCTACACCGACCACATCGGCCCTTACTCGTACGAGAAGCTCGCCCAGGTGGAGGCGAACGGCACCGGTGGAGGCATGGAGCTTGCCAGCGACATTTTCTATGGATACGCCGCCAGCGGCCCCGGACGCCAACTCATCGCCCATGAGATGGCGCATCAGTGGTTCGGCGATTCGGCCACGGAAAAGGATTGGGACGACGTCTGGCTCTCGGAGGGATTCGCCACCTATTTCGCTCTCCTTTATCAAGAGCATCAGGACGGCCGGGATGCGTTCCTGCAGGGCGTCGAATCGAGCGCGGCCCAAGCCCGCCGCTATGCGCAAGCGAACCCGGACTCGACCATCGTCCACCGCAATCTCAGCGACATCAGCCAAGTGATCGCCAACAATGCCCAAATCTACCAAGGCGGCGCGCAGGTGCTGCACATGCTGCGCGGCGTGGTCGGCGACGACAACTTCTGGGCCGGCATTCGGCTTTACTACCGCCGCTTCCGCAACTCCAATTCGTCGAGCCTCGATTTCGAGCACGCCATGGAAGATGCCTGCACATGCGACCTGAGCTGGTACTTCCCCGAATGGCTCAACCGCGGCGGCGTCATGAACGTCTCGGGCTCGTGGAAATACGACGCGGCCAACAAGCAGCTCGAGGTCACCCTCGGCCAAACCGGCGAACCGCGCCAGATGCCCTTCCAACTCGGAATTGCTGAGCCGCCGGCGCCCGCCGCGGCGGCCGCAGGCCGCGGGCGCGGCGGTCGCGGCAGCCGCCGCGGGGCACCGCCGGCTGCGGCTGCGATCCCGGTGCTGATGCTCAAGCAGGCCCGCCAGACTTTCACGATCCCGCTGGCCGCCGCCCCCGCGTCGGTCACCCTCGACCCGAATCACTGGGTGACCATGGCCGAGATGTCGTTCCACGGCTGAGCCGCGCTCATGCCGCCGGTGAGCACACTGCGTTCTTACCGGCGGATTTGGCGGTGTACAGCGCCGCATCGGCAGCGGCGAGCAGCATCGCCGCGGTGCGACCGTGGAGCGGAAACGCCGCCGCGCCGATAGACACCGTCATCGGAGTATCGGCCTGCAGGAGGCGGACGCCGTGCCGGATCTGGTGCGCCCTTTCCTGGACGGTCTTCAGATCCGCATCGGGCAGGATGATCAGGAACTCGTCCCCTCCATAGCGGCAGGCGATGTCGCTACCGCGGGTGTGGGCATCGACGAACCGACCCAGCTCGACCAACATCCGGTCGCCGGCGGCGTGTCCGTGCTGGTCGTTGTACTCTTTGAAACCGTCCAGGTCCACCATCAGCACGCCCAACGCCTCGCCCGTCCGCTGCGCCCGGCTCAGCTCCCGCGTCAGCGTCTCCTCCATGTAGCGCCGATTCAGCAGGCCGGTCAGCGGATCGCGGATCGCCTGGCTGTGCAGCTTCTCCCGCAGCCGCAGATTCGCCAGCGCCAGCGCGATGTGCTCTGCGAACGTCGTCGCCAACGGCAGCATCTCGCGCAGCCGCGCCGCACCGACTTCGTAGTCGCCGCAGGCGACCAAGCAGACCACGCCCAAGATTTCGCCTTGCGCCACCAACGGCACGCACATACCCGGGGTTGACTCCGGTTGGCGATGGCGGCAATTCAGCGCAGCTTCGGCCTCCACATGGAGGTGCGGACGCGCGCGCCGCAGCGCCCAGCAATCCTGCCGCGTGAACAGCTCCGCGCCGCAACTGACGTTGCCCCAACTGGCAACCACTTCGACCACCTCCGACGGCGCCATGATCGCCAGGCCGCCGCCAATCTCGACCGCATGCGAGAAGAGCGCCGCACCGGTGCGCACGATGATCCGGTAGGCCTCTTCCACGCTGGCACA
>DATNED010000018.1:0-3998 GCA_035553115.1 Terriglobales bacterium
GCCGAACGCGCCAATAAGAAGCGCAGCCGAACGCGCCAAATAATGGACGGTTGGCTGCCGGGCAAGGAGAGGCCTGCCCGGCAGCCGCACTTCCCATCCGAGGTTTGCGCTCCAGACCCCCCTGGAAACGCAGCCTAGACAGAAGAACGCGTCTGCTGGCCCAATCCCTTTTCGAGCACGCAAATTCCCGACCACGGACGCGGCTTCGCGCCTGGGTGGGTGGCAGGAAACAGCGCCCAGAGTTTCATGCTCCAGGGCAAGCGATGAATCTTGGCTGCGGTCTTGAGTGGAGAATGCACCGCCACCGTGCGCCAGCCGCAGGGCTCGAAGAACGCCGGCCCTTCCGCCGGGCCAAACAGGAATGGCGCACCCGCGGCCTCGACCGCGCTTCCCATGCGCTTGCGCATCATTTGCACCAGGCCGGACGAGGCCAGGTCCAAAATCCAGCGCGCGAAGCTGGGTGGCGCGGCCAGGTCCCGCGCCAGCGCGCTCACGCCTTCGGGCGGGAAATAGATCACCAGCCCCTCGCTTAGCACGACCACCCGCCGGGCTTCCAGACCGAGCCTCTGAAACAGCGCTTGCCGCGCGCTGGCATCGGACAAATCCACCCGCACGCGCTCCAGCCGGCAGCGCGGCTTGGCGTCGCCGAGCACCGATTCCTTGTACTCCAGAATGCCCGGCAGGTCCGCCTCCACCCAGCGCAGGCTCGCGGGCAAGTCCATGCGATAGGGGCGGGCATCGAGGCCGGCGGCCAGATTCAAGATCAAGTCGGCCCCGTTGGCGACCTCCTCCAGCACCAGGCGGTCAAACAGCACGGTCCGGGCCGTGAAGGACCAGGCGTGTTTGTCCGCAAAGGGCACCGCCGCGGCGATCTGAGTCCCGCGCTCGCCCGCCAACGCTCGCGCATAAGGATCTCGGAACAGCGCGTCGGTGCGCTCGCTCTCGCGCGCGCGAAACAGCGCGGTCCAGCGCGCGGTATCGCTGACGTTGCGAATCGCAGGTTCGGGAGTGGCCATGGCTCACGCACCTCCGTAAATCGGGATCACCGCGCCGTTCACGTCTCCGGCCCCTGCGCTCGCCAGCCAGCGGATCAGCTCGGCGACCGCGCCGGGCTGCACCCAGTTGGACCAATTCGCCTTGGGCATGGCGGCGCGGTTTGCGGGCGTGTCCATCACGCTGGGCAGAATCACGTTGCAAGTCGCGCCCAGCGGCGCCAACTCGAGTGCGAGCGTGCGCCCCAATGCCACCACGCCGGCTTTGGACACGTTGTACGCCGCCAAATTCGCCGCCGGCAGCACCGCCGTGCGCGAGCCGATCAGCACCACACGCCCGCCGCGCTCCGCGGTCAGCGCCGGCACGGCGGCCCGCGCCATATAAAAGGCCGCGTCGAGGTTGATGGTCATCATCCGCCGCCAGGTGGCATCGCTGGTTGTGGCTACGCTCTCGCCGCCCGCGAACCCTCCCATCAGATGCACCAGCGCCCCGATGGCCCCCCCTGCCGCCGCCACCGCGCGCGCGCACTCCTCCGGTCGCGCCAGGTCATATTCGGGGTGCGATACGCCAACGACGCGATCGCCTTGCGCCTCGAAGGCTGCGGTCACTGCCGCCCCCAGTCCGCCGCTCGCTCCTGTGATCAGGACATTTCGCATCGCGCGCCTCTAAGGCAGCAGCGGCGGCGGGCCGCCGTGCCTGCGCACCCAAGCATGCAGCTCGGCGTAGCGCTCTTCGACGTCTTTGAGCTTGCTGGGAACGGCCGCCGACAAAACGCGGCAGCCGTCGGGCGTCACCAGGACGTCGTCTTCGATGCGCACGCCGATGCCGCGGTACTTCTCGAACACCGGCCGCACTTTTTCCGTGAATACCTGCCATGCCTCGGAATTCGCTTGCGGCAGATCCTCTTCGAAGGTGTCCATGCGGAAATACAGGCCCGGCTCCATCGAAAAGATTGCGCCCGGCTTGCGGGCGATGCCGCCGACATCGTGCACGGCGAGCCCCATGCCGTGGCTGGGACCGTGGAAATACCAGATGCGCAGCTGCTGCGGCGGGCTGGGAGCGGAAGGATCGGTGGTGATCAGCCCCAGCTTCTCGAGCCCCGCGATCAGCACCGCGTCTCCGACCGGCCCGAACGCCGGGCTGTCGGGCTTGACGGTGCGGATCATCGCCTGCTGCGCGTCATACACCAGGTTGTAGATGGCCGCCTGCTCGGGCGTGAATTTGCCGGTGATGGGAAACGTGCGGGTCACGTCCGCCGACATGTGGCCGTATTCGGCGCCGGCATCAATCAGCATCAGGCCCTGCGAGGGAATCTGCTCCTGGTCGGTTTCGTAATGCAGCGTGGTGGGGTTGGTGCCGCTGGCGACGATCTCCGGGTATCCCCAGCCCTCGGCGTGGCGCATTCCGAACACCGCGTCGAACTCCGCCCGGATCTGGTACTCCCAGACGCCGGGAGCGACCATCGCCATCGCGCGCATGTGGCCTTCGGCGCTGATGTCGACGGCATGCTGCATGAGGGCGATCTCCGCGGCCGACTTGATCTCGCGCAGAGGAGCGAACACCGGCGCGGCGCTGGCCACCGCGAGGTCGGGATGCGCGCGCGCCAGCTCGGCGCGCACGCCGTCCTCCCGCGGATACTCGCGTTCACTGCCGCCGCGGCCGCCGAGCAGCAGCAGCTTGCCGCCCGCGGGCACAAGCCGTGCCACATCGCCGAAATTCGCGGCGTCGCGTATTTCCGCGATGCCACTCCGCGCCGTGGCTTCGGCGGCGTCGAGCTGGTGGCCGGTCCAGCTCTCCTGCGCCGGGTTCGGTTTGGGCATGTAGAGCACCTCGCGCGGCGTCGCATCCGGCGCCAGCACCAGGCTTCCGCCCTCTTGGTTGATGCCGGTGAGGTACCAGAAATTGTTCTCCTGCCGGTAGGGATAGTCCACGTCATTCGAGAACACGCGCGCCTCGGCGCCGTAGAGCACCAGCACCTCGCCCGGCGTCATCGCGGCCAGCACCGCCGCCCGCCGCGAAGACCGCTCGGCCGCCGCCGCCGCGGCAGTTTGCTCGGGCGCGGCCGGCGTCCGCATCCAGATTGCGGGCCAGCTGCCGGAACTGGCCGGCGCCGCGCCCAGCAGCGCAAGGCCGGCAGCCGTGCAAGCGATAATACGGAGAATGCGCATTAGCTCCTTGATTATATTCTCCGCCTTGGCCATTTCCGCTGCCGCGGCCCAATCCTCGATTTCGCTGGTGCCGTCGTACACCTCTGGCGAGACCCTCTACTATTCGATCGCGATCCACTCCAGCATCGGCGGCAAGGCGACGCTCGATACCACCGCCGAAGCCGCCATCGCGATCCTTGCGGGCGCGGCGCCGGGCCGCTTCGACGCCGAGGCGCGGTTCACCAGGTTCACCACCGCGGTCCAGGCCGACCCGGACGATTTGGCGGCGCTCAAGAAGCAATCTTCCGACACCGACCAGGCTGCCACCTCGATGGGGGCGGCCCGCTTCCGCATGGCCGCCGCGCAATTCACCGTCATCTCCCGCCCTAACGGCCCGCAATTCGATGAGCCGGTCGAGATGTTGGAAGAGCTCGTGCGCACCGACGCGCTGCCCACCGCCCCGGTCACGGTTGGCGAGCACTGGACCCGCACCCGCACCCGCGCCATTCCCACGCTGGAGTTCTCCGTTCCCCTCACGCTCGATTGCGTGCTAACCGAACTCGCGCCCGTGGGCAGCGTCCGCGCCGCCACGGTCACGGTGCGCACCACCGGCCACACTCCGCTGCCGCCGGGCTCGCTTCCCGGATCGCAGGAGCTGGCCGCGCAGGGGTTGGTGGCCGAGGCCGCCGTCGGCTTCGACACCACCGCCACCGACCACTATCGCTTGCAGGACTCGGTCCTGCTCGAGTCCACCAGCGAAAACCACAACTCGATGCAGATCAAGCTGGTCGGCCCCAGCCCGCAAGCCGGCACCACCAACACCAACATTGATTCGACCTCGACGGTCAAGCTCGAGCG
>DATNED010000019.1:0-5882 GCA_035553115.1 Terriglobales bacterium
GCGAGCCAGAAGAAATAGCTCGCGAGGGCCTCGGCGAATTTCGCCAGGCTGCCGGTGATGTAGGTCGAGTAAACGCGCTGGTCGCCGACGCGGGTGATTGTCACCGTCTGCATTCCCATGGCGAACGCCGGCAGGCCCAGCCAGGCCGCGGGTGGATCCACGCCGGGCAGCAGCACCAGAAGGAGGAACAGGAGTAAGGCTTCGAGGCCGAGCACGATCGCCAAGCGCCCATGGAACCGGCGGCGGCGGGCAGCCTCGGTGACGGCGGCGCCCGCGATCAGGCCGAGAAGAAACGCCGCGATCGGCCAGCCATGTTCCAGCGCCGCGCACCAATGGCGAAAGTCGAGCTCACGGCCCAAGGCGGCGGTGTTGCCCGTCATGTGGGAGGTGTAAATGCCGAGAATAAGCAGGTAGCCGACGCCGTCCACGAAGCCGGCAACGCCGGCAAGGGCCAGCACAACGGCGGCTCGGCCGTAGGTGCCGAGCGGAACGGGCGGCATCAGCTCACGCCCTGGAGGCGGGTGTGATCACGCCGAAGCAGGCGCCTTGCGGATCGGCGAGGACGGCGAAACGCCCCACCTTTTCCATCGTCTGCGCGCCCGCGCAGATGCGCGCGCCCGCCGCGGCGGCAGCAGCCACGGTGGCATCGCAGTCCGCGACGGCAATCCAGATGAGCCAATGCGGCGGGGTGTTTGGAGTGCGGGCGCTCGGGGGCAGCATGCCGCCGATGGGATGGCCGCCTATGCTGATGTGGGCATAACCGGCAGGATCGTTCGGAGCAAACCAGAGTTTCCAGTCCAACAACTCGCCAAAGAACGCCCCTGCGCGCGTCTGGTCGGGCGTGCTCAGGTCGGCCCAGCAAAATGCGCCCGCACCCTTTGCGCTGAACCCGGGATGAGCCAACGGCTGCCAAATGGCGAAAACCGCGCCGGCAGGATCTTTGATCACCGCCATCCTTCCCTGCCCCATCGCATCGAATACCGGCGCGAGGATCCTGGCGCCGAGTTGGCCGGCTCGCGCGGCTATGACATCCGCATCGCTCACGCGCACATAAAGCAGCCAATGCGGCGGCACACCTTCGGCGCGCTGGTCGGGACGAAGCAGGTAGCCTCCCGCCGCCGGCTGGCCGCCTGAGAGGAACACGGTGTATTCCGGCGATTCTTGCGGAGTCCAGCCGAACAGCTTGGTGTAGAAAGATCTCGCCGAGGCAAGATCCGTGGTCCCCAGCTCGATCCAGCAGAATGCGCCCAGCGCCGCTTCGCCCATAACGCCAGTATAGGCGCAGCTCTCTAAAGCGAACCGGCTGCGCTAGGCGGCGGCGTGGGGGGAGACTTCGCGCTGATTCTGGATTTCGAGCCAGCGCTCCATGGGGATGGAGAGGAACGCTTCGACGACCTTGGGATCGAATTGGCGGCCGGACTGGCGCACGATCTCATTGCGTGCTTCGGACCAGCCCATGGACTTGCGGTAGGGGCGATCGCTGGTCATGGCGTCGAGCGCATCGGCGACGGCGAAGATGCGGGCATCGCGCGGGATGGCGTCGCCGGCCAGGCCGCGGGGATAGCCGGTGCCGTCATAATGCTCTTGATGGGCCAGAACCAGTTCGCCGGCGGCGGCGAGCGAGGGCACCTGGCTGACCAGATCGAAGCCGATCTGCACGTGGCTGCGCATGACCTCGATTTCGGTGTCGCTGAGCGCAGCCGGCTTGTTGAGGATGGCATCGGGCACGCCCAGCTTGCCGATGTCATGCAGGTACGAAGCGAACTCAATGCGGGATAACTCCTCGCGGTTGTAGCCGAGCTTGGTGGCCAATTCGACGCCGTAGCGGCTGACCCGGAGCGAATGGCCCGCGACGTCGCGTGCGCGCACGTCAAGGGCGATGCTGAGCGCGTGCAAGGTTTCGGCGGAGGCCTGCTGGACTTGGCGCAGCGCAAAGCCCAATTGCTGCGTGCGTTCTGCCAGGAGGCGCTCCATCTCGATGCGGTGGCGCTCGGCTTCCGCATTCTGACGCAGCCGAGCCAAGGTCTCGCGAACGCGGGCAAGCACTTGCTTCAGGTCGAGCGGCTTGACCAGGAAATCGGCGGCGCCGTTGCGCATGGCGCGCACCGCCGACTGCGTGTCGGGCGCGGCAGTGGCCATGAGGAAGCCGATGTGGGGATGCTGCTTGCCCATGGCTTCAAGCAGCTCGAGGCCGGTGCGGCCCGGCATATGCAAGTCGGAGATGACCAGATCAATGGTGTTGCGGGCGAGGCAGCGCAGGGCTTCATCCACGCTGCCGCTGGACTCGCAAGCGAAGCCATGGTCGGAGAGGTAGGAGCAGAGCAGGTCGCGGATCATGGGCTCGTCGTCCACGACCAGCAACCGCGCCTCGCGCGGGCTCGCTTCTGCTGCCGCCATCACGATGGGCTCCGCCACAGTCAATGCACCAGCCCGATTCCGGGGCCGCCCGCCCCGCCCCTGCCCGCACGCGGCGGCTCGGGGAATTGATATTCATGCGGAGGAACGTCGCCGGCCAGATAGCGAACGAAGTAGTCCCAGCGCCGCCGCATCATGTAGTTGGAATCGCTGCCATAGCCGTGCGGCTGATTCGGCAGCAAGAGCAGATCGAAGTCTTTGTTGGCCTTGATGAGCGCATCCACGACCATCAGGGTGTTGTTCATGGGCACGTTGTTGTCCATCGTGCCATGGGCGAGAAGGAGGTGGCCCTTCAGGTTCTTGGCTGCCTCTTCGTTGGATTGGCCGGTGTAGGTGGTCTCGCCGTTGGCGGTGGGCGCATCGAGGCCCATGTAGCGCTCGCCCCAGTCGTCCTCATATTCGCGCTGGTCATGGTTGCCGCTTTCCGCGATGCCGACCTTGAAGAAATCGGGGAAGCGGAACATGGCGTCGGCGGTGGCATCGCCGCCGCCGGAGTGGCCGTAGATGCCGGCCTTGTCGAGATCAATGAAGGAATATTTCGAGGCCAAATCCCGCATGCCCGCGACTTGGTCGGGCAACGTATTGTCCTTCATGTTGCCGTAGTAGGCGTCATGGAACTTCTGGCCGCGCCAGGGCGTTCCCAATCCGTCCAGCTCGACCACGACGAATCCCAACTGGGCCAGGGCCTCGGCGTCGCCGTGGGCGGCGCTGAAGTTGCGGCTGCCCACGCTGCCGGTTTGGGGACCGGGGTAGATGTGGTTGATGATGGGGTATTTGCGCCCGGGCTCGAGTTGGAACGGGGTGAACATCAAACCGTAGATATCGGCAATGCCGTTGCGGTCCTTTACCTGAATCTGCACTGGCGGCTTCCAGCCAGTGGCCACGAGCCGGGTGATGTCTGCCTTATCTAGCCGCAGCACCAATTTGCCGCTGGAATTGCGCAACAGGGTTATCGGCGGATCCACCGGCGTGGAATAGGTATCGGTGAAGAAATTTCCGTCGGGAGAGAAGGCGACGGTGTGATTGGCGGGCTCAGGGGTGAGGAGCTGGGAGCGGCCGGAATCAAGCGAGGCGCGATACAGGTGGACGTAATAGGGGTTGGCGCCGGGCACGGCGGTGGCGAGGTAGTAGACCTGGCGGGTCTTGGGATCGAGGCGGACGACACTATCCACATTGCCGTCGCGAGGGGACGAAACTTGGCGTTTGAGCTGGCCGGTGTTGAGATCGTAGAGGTAGAGCTGGCCAAGGCCGGCAGCCGTGCCGCCCTCGGCACCCGGAACGCGGGCGCGCTGGGAGTACCAGAGAAACTCATTGCTCTCGGGCAGATAGCGGAAGTTGCTTCCGCCCTGGCCGCCTTCGTACTGGGTGGCGTCGGTCTCCTCGTAGACCTCGCGGACGGCGCCGGTGGAGGCGTCGGCAACGCGGAGGTGCTCATCCTTGTGGTCGCGCGAGGTGGAGATGAACGCAAGATGGCTGCCATCGGCGCTCCATTGCACGTCTTGGTCCGGTGCCCAGGCGAGATTGTCGGAGGTGGTGGAGCGGTGCTGGTCGGGCGGCATTTGCAAACGGACGACGCGGGCGGCTTGGCCGTCCGCTGGGAGGTCAATGATCACGCGCTCGATGGTGGTGATGATTTTGTCGCCGGGGAGCGGATAAATCTGGGTAGTGAGCGTCGGATGGCCGATCATCACCGGAACCAGATAGAGCTTGCCGACTCCGCGCTGATCTTGCTGGAAGGTCGCGACCTTGGTCGAGTCGGGGGACCAGAGAACGATGGGGCGGTCGCTCGATGTCCAGCCCGCGTTGTCGGTGGCGTAGCCGAAATTCTCGACTCCGTCGGTGGTGAGCTGGGTTTCCTGGCGGGTTGCGATGTCTCGCATCCACAGGTTCCAGTCGCGGATGAAGACTGCGCGCTTGCCATCGGGCGAGAGCGATTGCGGAGGCTGGCCGTTACCGCGGCCGGCGCCACCGCGTCCGGCGCGGCCGCCACGGCCGCCGATTTCGGGCGGGGCGGGATTGGGGTCGCGTGCGCAGCTCGATCCCTGGCGATCGCATTGCCAGCGGCGGCGGCCGGAGTTGAACGAAACCGAGCGGCCATCGGCGCTGAAGCTGAGCGCGGTCACGGCCAGGTCGGCGGGGGTGACGGTCGCGCCCGAGGCGGTCGAGAGCGCGGCGGCCACGCGGGTGGCATCAAAGGCGGGCTCGCGGGTGGCGCGGGAGGGATCCACTAGGACATATTGGTTGCCGGAGGGCGAGGTAACTTCGTACCAGAAGCGTCCGTCGGGGAGCCAGCTCGGGCGGATGCTGTTGGCGAAGACGAGGCGATTGGTCGCAGTGCCCAGGAACTCGGCCGCGCGGCTGTAGTCGGCGGCAGTGAAGGTGCGCGGGGCGGACTGGGCGACGGCCAGGGCGGTCAACAGGCCGGCGGCCAAGGCGACCAAAACGGGGCGGGAGCGCATGAGGGATCCTCCGGGACGGTAAAAGCGGAGTATGCCATGAACGGACGCCCAAAATCGCTAAAATGGTGCCGTGCCTACTGCCCTTCCCAAACGCTGCGCCACCATATTGGAAGCTATCGGCCGCACCCCAATGGTGCGCCTGAATTCCGTGACGCGCGGCATCGCGGCCGAGGTATACGCCAAGCTTGAGACCTTCAATCCTGGCAACTCGATCAAAGATCGGATGGCGGTGAAGATGATCGAGGATGCAGAACGATCCGGAGCGCTGCGCCCCGGAGGGACCATCATCGAAGGCACCAGCGGCAACACCGGCATGGGACTGGCAATCGCAGCGGTGGTGAAAGGGTACAAATGCATTTTCACCACCACCGACAAGCAGTCGAAAGAGAAGGTCGACGCGTTGCAGGCATTCGGGGCCGAGGTGATCGTGTGCCCGACGAACGTGGATCCGGATGACCCGCGGTCGTATTACTCGGTCTCGTCGCGGCTGGCCAACGAGGTTCCCAATGCCTGGAAAGCCAACCAGTATGACAACCTGTCCAACTCGGCAGCGCACTACGAGCAGACCGGGCCGGAGATATGGGAGCAGACCGACGGGAAGATTGACCATTTGGTCGTGGGGGTGGGCACCGGCGGAACGGTGAGCGGGACGGGGCGCTATTTGAAGGAGCGGAACGCGAAGCTGAAGATTTGGGGGATTGACACCTATGGGTCGGTGTTCAAGAAGTACAAAGAGACCGGGGTGTTCGACAAGCAGGAAATCTACCCCTACATCACCGAAGGGATCGGCGAGGACTTCCTGCCGCAGAACGTGGACTTCAGCGTGGTGGACCACTTCGAGAAGGTGACCGACAAAGACGCGGCGCTGATGACGCGGCGGATCGCGCGCGAGGAGGGGATTTTCGCGGGCAACTCGGCGGGCGCGGCGATGGCCGGGGTGCTGCAATTGCAGCAGCAGTTCAAGGCGGGCGAGCGCGTGGTGGTGATCTTCCACGACCATGGCTCGCG
>DATNED010000020.1:0-25358 GCA_035553115.1 Terriglobales bacterium
GCAGGCATGAAGGCCTTCATCGTCAACCGCATCGGCGACTTCGGTTTCCTGATCGGGCTGTTCTACCTCTTCGACCGCTTCCACACCTTCACCTTCGCCGCGCTGTTCCCCCAGGTCCAGCAAATGCCGGTTGAGGCCGCGTGGTCCGGGCCGCTCACCATCATCGCCCTGCTGCTCTTCGTCGGTGCGACCGGCAAGTCGGCGCAGATTCCACTCTACGTCTGGCTTCCCGACGCCATGGAGGGCCCTACTCCGGTCTCGGCCCTCATCCACGCCGCCACCATGGTCACCGCAGGCGTCTACATGGTCTGCCGCTCCGCCGCGATCTACGACCGCGCCCCGCACGCGCTGGAAGTCGTGCTCGCGATCGGCGCCCTCACCGCGCTGATGGCCGCTTCGATCGGGCTGTTGCAGCGCGATATCAAGAAGGTGCTGGCCTACTCGACTGTCAGCCAGCTTGGCTACATGTTCATGGCCTGCGGTGCGGCGATGTACGGCGCCGGCGTCTTCCATTTGATGACCCACGCCTTCTTCAAGGGCCTGCTCTTCCTCGGCGCCGGCAGCGTCATCCACGCGCTCCAGGGCGAGCAGGACATGTGGGCCATTCGCGCCGGTTCGCCCGGCGGCCTGCGCAAGTACGCCCCCATCACCTTTATCACCTTCCTGATCGCGACCTGCGCCATCAGCGGCATCCCGTTTTTCAGCGGATTTTATTCCAAAGATAAGATCCTCTTCGACACCCTCACCAGCGCCCATGGCAGCGCGCTCTGGTGGGCTGCCGGCACCCTGGCCGCGCTGATGACCTCGTTCTACATGTTTCGGGCGCTGTTCGTCACGTTTTTTGCCGATCCCAAAGCGCCGCCGGCGGCCAAGCCGCATCATCTTCCGCATGAATCTCCCGACGTGATGACGGTGCCGTTGATGATTCTGGGGTTCCTCGCGTTGGTCGGCGGCTATATCGGCATCGGCGACCGTTTCGAGCACTTTCTCGATCCCATCTTCGCGACCGGCGTTCCAGCGCTGCCCGTCCATGAAATCGCGGGCGGCGAGCTTACGGTCTCAGCCATCTCGGTTGCGGTCGCACTGCTCGGCCTGTTCACCGCCTGGCTCTTCTACCTCAAGAGCCCCGAGCTGCCCGAGCGCCTGGCCGCACGCATGCATGGCCTTTACCAGCTCATCTTCAATAAATACTGGGTGGACGAGCTCTATGGCGCCGTCATCACCCGCCCGCTTGCCGCCTTCAGCCGCGTCGTCCTCTGGCGCGCCGTGGATGTCGGCCTGATTGATGGCGCAGTGAATGGCGTCGGTTTCAGCGCCCGTGCCGCCGGCGACGGCCTCCGCCGCCAAGCCTCGGGCAATATTCGCAGCTACGCCTCCTGGGTGGCCCTCGGCGCCGCCGCCGTCCTCCTCTACCTCTATTGGGGCGTCCCCCGCATTTAGCCTATGGACTTCATCAACGCCACGATCCTGAGCTGGATCATCTTCTTCCCGCTACTCGGCATCGTCGCCCTGCTGGCGACGAGAACCGTGCGGGCGCAGCGCTTCGTCGCGCTGGTCACCGCCGCGATTGCCTTCCTGCTCTCCCTCCATCTGCCGTTCCATTGGAACAGCGCCGAAGCCGGCTTCCAGTTCCTGCAACGCCATGCCTGGATCCCCGCCTTCCACATCGAATATCTCGTCGGCGCCGACGGCCTCTCGCTCTGGCTCTGCGTCCTGACCACGTTCCTCTCACTCGTCGGCGTGCTGATCTCCTGGAAGTCCATCCAGAAGAATCCCAAGGCGTTCTTCATCCTGCTGCTGCTGCTCGAGACCGGCATGCTTGGCGTCTTCTGCAGCCTTGATCTGTTCCTGTTTTACACCTTCTGGGAGATCACGCTCGTCCCCATGGCCTTCCTGATCGGCATCTGGGGACACGAGCACCGTCTCTACGCCGCGGTCAAATTCTTCCTTTACACCATGGCGGGCTCGGTGCTGATGCTGGGCTGCATTCTCTGGCTCTACAACCTCACCGGCACCTTCGACTTCACCGCCATCAAGGCCGGGCTCGATGGCGGCATGTTCGCCCTCTCGACCACCACCGAGACCTGGCTTTTCCTGGGATTTTTCATTGCCTTCGCCATCAAGGTTCCGCTGTTCCCGTTCCACACCTGGCTGCCCGACGCCCACGTCGAGGCGCCCACCGCGGGCTCGGTTCTGCTGGCGGGAGTGCTGCTGAAGATGGGGCCGTATGGCATGCTCCGCTTCAACCTCGGCCTCTTCCCCCGCGCCGCCCATCAGCTCTCCAGCATCATCGTCGTGCTGGGCCTGATCGGCATCATCTACGGCGCGCTGGTCGCCTTCGTCCAGCCCAACATGAAGAAGCTGGTGGCCTACAGCTCGGTCAGCCACATGGGTTTCATCATGGTCGGCATCTTCACCTTCAGCCTGATCGGCACCCAGGGCGCGATCTACCAGATGCTCAACCACGGCGTCTCGACCGGCGGTCTGTTCATCCTGGTCGGCATCCTCTACGAGCGCCGCCACACTTTCGATCTGAAGGAATACGGCGGCATCGCCACGGTGATGCCGATCTACGCCGCCTTCTTCGTCTGGATTGTGATGTCCTCGGTCGGCCTGCCGCTGCTCAACGGCTTCGTCGGCGAGTTTATGATCATGCTCGGCACCTTCACCGCCGCCGTCGCCCACGCCCACGTCTTCGCAATCGTGGCCGCGATCGGCGTCATCGTCGGCGCGATGTACCTGCTGCACTGGACCCGGCTGACCGTCTGGGGCGAGCTCGCGAACCCGAAAAACAAGGCGCTCTGGGATCTCGACCGCCGCGAAACCGTGGTCCTGGCAGCCATCGCGGCGCTGACGCTTTTCATGGGCGTGGCTTCGCCCTACTTCCTCGACAAAACCGCCTCCACCACCTCCCGCGTGGTGGCCGCGCTCGCGTCGCCGCCCGTGCGCCACCTCGACCTGGCGACGGCGGGGAGCGCAGGCGCGCCGCCGGCTCCGCTTCGCGGAGGCGCCCAATGAACCTCGTTCCCGCCGCCTTCTACCTCCGCATCCTCCCCGAAATCATCCTCTCGGTCTTCGCCCTGCTGATCATGCTGATCGAGGGGCCGGCCAGGGCCGGCAGCCGCGGCCGCGCCGCCGGCTGGGTGGCGTTGGCGGGATGCCTGGCGGCGCTCGCCTCGGTCCTGGTGCAGGCCGCGAATCCCGGCGACGCCTTCCATCACATGTTCCGCGTGGATGCCTTCACCATCTTCCTCCACGTCCTCCTCATCGCCGCCACCGCCGTCGTCGTCCTCGCGGCCATGGATTACCTGCCGCAGCAGAACATCGAACGGGGCGAGTTCTACGCACTGCTTCTGTTCGCCACGGTAGGCATGGGGTTCATGGTGGGCTCGGTCGAGCTCATCATGATCTTCATCGGCCTCGAAATCAGCTCGATCTCCAGCTACGTGCTCTGCGGCTTCCGCCGCAACGATGCCCGCTCGACCGAGAGCGCGCTCAAGTACTTCCTGCTGGGCTCGTTCGCCACAGCCTTTTTCCTCTACGGCATCGCGCTCCTCTACGGCACCAGCGGCACCACCAACCTCTACGCGATGGCCGCCCAGGGGCTGCACGTCTCCTTTGACGGCATCAACCACACCGGGCTGGTGCTCGCCGCCGCCGGCCTGGTCTTCATCGGCCTCGGTTTCAAGATTTCCGCTGCGCCGTTCCAGATGTGGACGCCGGATGTCTATGAGGGCGCGCCGGCGCTGGTCACCGGCTTCATCTCCGCCGGTCCCAAGGCCGCCGCCTTCGCCGTCGCGCTGCGCATCTTCTATGTCGCCCTGGGCTCGACTTCTGCCGCCTGGTTCTGGATGATCTGGGCGGCCGCGATCCTTTCGATGTGCATCGGCAACCTGGGCGCGCTGCTGCAGAGCAACATCAAGCGCATGCTCGCCTACAGCTCGATCGCGCAGGCGGGGTATGTGCTCGTCGCCTTCGCCGCCCTCGGCGCCGCCGGCGCCGCCGCGGTGCTCTTCTACCTCGCCGCGTACGTGGCCATGAACATCGGCGCCTTCGCCATCATCAGCCACTGGGCGCACGCAGAGGAACCGTACGTCAACCTGAGCGACTACTCCGGCCTCGGCTTCCGCTTTCCCTGGATGGGCTTTTGCTTCTCGATCTTCCTGTTGTCCCTGCTGGGCGTGCCCATGACCGGCGGCTTCTTCGGCAAGCTCTATGTCTTCCAGGCTGCGCTTCACGCCCACCTTGTCGGCTTGACCATCGTCGCGCTTCTGAACAGCGCCCTCGCTGCCTTCTACTACTTGCGCGTCATCGTCTACCTCTACATGCGTCCCGAGGAGAAGCAGATCGCCTGCTCGCGCTTCACCGCGCCGCTCTGGATCGCGCTCGCCGGTTGCTTGGGTGTGACCTTCTGGCTCGGCATCTTCCCCTCCCAGGCGCTCGACTACGCTCTTAAGGGCGCGCAGCAACTGCTGCGCTAGCGCAGGGCTGCCTTAGAAGCGGTAGGCGCGGGCTACTCGTACCGCAGCGCCTCGAGCGGATCCACCTTCGTCGCCCGCCGGGCCGGCACCAGGCACGCCGCCAGCCCCACCGCCAGCAGCAGCGCGCCGACTAGCCCCAGCGTGGTCGCATCCATGGCGGTCACGCCGAACAGCATGCTGTGCAGGTACCGCGTCAGCCCCCATGCCCCGGCCACGCCCAGCCCCAGGCCGACCACGCTCAGCCCCGCGCCCAGCGCCAGCACCATGCGCAGCACCTGAGCCCGCTGCGCCCCCAGCGCCATGCGGATGCCGATTTCCCGCGTCCGCCGCCGCACCTCCTGCGCCAGCAGGCCATAGAGCCCGATGCAGGCCAGCAGCAGCGCCAGCCCGCCAAAACAACTCGCCAGCCCCGCCATCAAGCGTTCGTTGAACAAGAGTTGGTCAATGTTGCGGGCCTGCGTTGTGGGCCGCGACAGCGGCAGGTTCGCATCCGCGTTGTGCACCACATTCCGCACGGCCGGCAGCAGCGCCATCGGGTTGCCGGCGGTGCGCACCTCGAAGTTCGCGTACCCGTCGGAAGAAGGCGTATAAACCGTGGGTTGATCGGTCTCGCGCAAGCTCTGGTATTTCGCATTGGCCGACACCCCCACCACCTGGTATCCGCCGCTGCTGCCGTTGTTGCCGCGCCCGAAGATGCGGCCGATCGGGCTGCCCGGGCTCAGGTATTGGCGTGCAAACAATTCGTTCACCACCACCGAGACGGGCGGCCCAGGCGGTGCCTTCGCCGCCGGATTGGCATCGGCCGGCACGTCTTCGGGATTGCGCACCACGAAATCGCTCGGCACAAACTCCCGGCCCTGCAATAGGGGCATGTGCAGCGTGGCAAAGAAGCCCAACCCCACCGCCATCACGTCGCTGTCCACTTCCTTGGCGCCGGGCGTGATTGCGAAACTGGTGCTGGAGAGGTCTCCGCTCAGCAGCGGCGAATTCGAATAGCTCACGCCCTCCACTCCCGGCAGCGCGCCAATTTGCTGTTGCAGTTGTTCGTACAGCCGGACCGTGCGCGCGTCCTTGTATCCCAGCGAGGCCGGCGCCAGCTCGAACATCAGGAGATTGGAGGTCGTGAATCCCGCCGGCACGGCGCGCAGATTCTGGAGCGTCCGCACCAGCAGCCCTGCGCCCGCCAGCACCACCATGCACAATCCCACCTGCGCCACCACCAGGCCGTTGCCCCAATGCACCCAGCGCCAGCGGCGTCCGCGGCTGGCCGTGCTGTTTCCCACGCTGTCCTTGAGCGAACGGTTCAGATCTGCGCGGGCGCCTCGCAGCCCAGGCAACAAGCCAAACAGGAGCCCCGTCGCCACGGTCGCGCCCAGCGTGAACAGCAGCACCCGCCCATCGAGCGCCACGTGCAGGCCCAGCGTCCCGCGATAGGTTGCCGCCGAGATGATCCCCAGCAGCCCCCGTGCCGCAATCCACGCCAGCCCCAGCCCGAGCGCGCCGCCGAGGCACGCCAGCAGAAGGCTTTCGGCCAGCACCTGCCGCAGAATGCGGCCCGCCCCCGCGCCCAGCGCGCGCCGCAGCGCGAACTCCTTTTGCCGTGCGCTCGCCCGCCCCAGCAGCAGCCCCGCCACGTTCACGCACGCGAGCAGCAGGATGGCTCCCACGGTCCACATCAAGACCGTCAGCGGCTGGGTGAACCGCCCCCGCGCTCCCACCAGATTCGTCTGCGCCGGAAGCAGCGCCACCCGCGGATTGTCTTCTGGCTTGGAGAGGGGCTTCGCCCCGGCCAGCATTTGGTTGCGGAATATCCCGCTCACCTCCGCGGCGGCCTGTTGCGTCGTATATCCCGGCCGCACCCGGCCGAACAAGGTCAGCCAGATCGAGCTTGGCCGGTCCTGCCGCTCCTCGTTCCAATCCGGATCAAGTTTCGCTTGCGCCACCAACGGCACCCAGCCCTCGTAGACCCTGCCCGGGGTCAGCGCCGTGAATTGCGCTTCGGCCACGCCCACGATGGTTGCGGGCACATTGTTCAGCTTCACGGTCTGCCCCACCGCGGCGGACGACCCAGCGAACGCCTGCCGCCAATAGGCGTAGCTCAACACCATGGCGAGGGGCGCGTTCGGGGTGTCGTCGGAGGGGGTCAGCATGCGCCCCTTGAGCGGGCGGACGCCGAGCACGTTGAAGTAATTCCCCGCCACCGGAAGGGCCGTGAAGTCGTTCGCGCGCCCGTTCCCGGTCAGCACGTACGCATCGCCGCCGCTCGAGGCCGTCACTGCCTCCAGGCTGCGCGTCTGCTGCCTCAGGGCAGTGTAGAAGGGAACCGAAAAGCTGCAACTGCTCTGCGCGCCTTTGCCCCCCGTGGCGCTGACGCAGTCGCCATAGGTCGAACTGCTGTGGAACTCCGGCTTGCGCAGCGTGGACCACTGCAAGAGCATCAGCCCTTGGGGATCCCGCACCGGCAGTGCCTGCAGCAGCAGGGCATCCATCAAGCTGAAGATCGCGGTGTTGGCGCCGATGGCCAGCGCCAGCGTAAGCACGACCACCGCGCTCAACCCGCGTTGCCGCCGCAGCATTCGCCCGGCATATTGCAAATCCTTCCACATGCCCAATTGCCTATACTTCCCATGGACGCAAAGGTTCCACGCAAGTTAGCCGGTGCCTGTCGCGGCAGCGCCAGCGCAGCCCCGAAAAAAGTGGCCAGCGTCACCCACGCGCCAAACTTTTTCCGATTTCCGCAGTATATGCCTCTATGAAGCCTTGGCTCCACGCCTTCCGTGCCCTCCGCCATCGTCCGCTGTACGCCTTGGCCGCGGTCCTCGTTTTGGCCTTGGGCATCGGGGCCACTTCGACCCTGTTCTCCGTTGTGGATACGGTCCTGCTCAAGCCCTTGCCGTATCCGAACGCCGATCGCTTGGTGCTGGTGCTCGAGGCCAACCCCGCCAAGCGCGAAAACGCGAGCTTGGTCTCGCCGGCCAATCTTCAAGATTGGCAGCAGAGGAACTCCGCCTTCTCGGCCCTGGCCGGGGAGTACGGCGAGAACGACACCGATACCAGCGGCAGCCAGCCCGAGCGCCTCGCCGGCCTGCGCGTCTCGCTTGGATTTTTCCAGGTCATGGGCACGCAGCCGCTCATCGGCCGCACCTTCACCCCCGAAGAGGAGAAGCCCGTCCCCGGTCCCGGCCCGGTCGTCATCAGCTACGGGCTTTGGACTCGCCGCTACGCCCGCAGCCCCAATGTCCTGAGCCAGCATCTCGTGCTCGCCGGCGTTCGCTACGACATTGTCGGCGTGATGCCCAAGGATTTCAGCAGTTCGGCCTTGGACCTCTGGCTTCCCGCTCGCATCCCCGATTTCCTCATGACCATGCGCGAGGCCCGTTTTTACACCGGCATCGGACGCATGAAGCCCGGCGTCACCATCGCCCAGGCCCAAGCCGACCTCGCCCGCGTGCAGGCCCAGCTCGGCCGCCGATATCCCGCGACCGATGCGGGATGGTCGGCCCAGGTCGGTGGCTTGAAGGAGTTCATGGTTGGCAAGGCCAGCACCACGCTTTGGGCCATTTTCGCCGCCGTGATGGTGCTATTGCTCCTGGCCGTCGCCAACATTGCCGGCCTCACTCTGGCCGAGCTGCAGAATCGAGGCCGCGAGCTCGCCATCCGCTCCGCCATTGGCGCCTCGCGCGCGCAGGTCGTGGCCGCCGTGATGCGCGAGGCGTTCCTGCTTGCCGCCGCCGGCGCGCTTGCCGGAGGAGCGCTGGCCTGGACCGCGGTTCGCGCCATCATCGCGCTCGCGCCCGCCTCGCTGCCGCGCCTGGCCGAGTTGCAGTTCGATCCGCGGGGCTGGCTCTTCGCCGTCACGGTGAGCACGCTCGCCGCGCTCGGCTTCGGCCTCGGACCGGCGCTGGTGGCAACGCGCCCGCGCCTCGCCTCGCTGCTGGCCAGCCTCAACGCCGGCGCTCCCGGAGGGCGCCGCACCTTGCAGCGCGGCCTCGTCGTCGGCCAGTTGGCCCTCACCGTGCTGCTCGTCGCCAGCGCCGGCCTCTTGCTGCGCAGCTTCTACAACCTCGAGCACGTCGGCGCTGGTTTCGATGCCAGCAATGTCTTCACCTTCCACGTCGGTGCCGCCTGGAATGAGGATCGCAACAAGATCAACACCATGCAGACCCAGTTGGTGGAGCAGCTCCAGGCCATGCCCGGCGTGGCTTCCGCCGGATTTGCCAACTTCTTGCCCGCCAGCGATGCTTCCCTTCAATATCAAATCAAGCTCGCCGGCGTCGCCGGCAGCGACAGCCAGGCCGGCACCTACTCGGTCGGCGAGCGTTCGATCAGCCCGGGCTATTTGGCCGCGCTGAGCGTGCCCATTGTGGCCGGAAAGGATTGCCCCCAATTCGTGCCGCTCAATCAAACCGCCGGCTGGGCGCTGGTGAACCAAAGCTTCGTCAATGAATATCTCAAAGGGCATTCGGCTCTGGGCCGCACCTTCAAGTTCGCGCAGAATCCGCCCAGCACGCCATCCTCGCGGATTATCGGCATCGTCGGCGACGTGCGCGAAAACAACCTTAATGCGGCGCCCACGCCGTTCCTCTACTCCTGCATTCCGGCCGGAGGCTGGCCCGACCCCGAATACGTCGTCCGCACCGCCGGCGACCCCGCCGCCGCCATGGCGGCGGTGCGCGGGGTGGTGGCGCGGGTCGCGCCCGGCCGCGCCGTCTTCGGCCTCGATCGCCTGCAGAATGTGATCAGCGCCAGCCTCGAACAGCCCAAGCTCGATGCCCGCTTCCTCACCCTCTTTGCCGGCTTCGCCTTGCTGCTCGCCGCCGTGGGCCTTTACAGCTTGATGAGCCTGCTCGTCGCCGGACGCACGCGCGAGCTCGGCGTTCGCATCGCCCTCGGCGCCAAACCCGCCCAGATTGCAGGCTTGGTGCTTGCCTCGACCGGCCGCCTCTTGGCTGTGGGAGTGCTCGTCGGCCTCGCCCTCACCGCGGCCGCCGCAAAATTGCTGGAATCGCTCCTGTTCGGCGTTCATCCCCTCGACGCCGCAACCCTCGCCGCCGCCCTCGCCCTCCTCGTCCTCATCGCCCTGGCCGCCACGCTCATCCCCGCTCGCCGCGCCGCCGCCACCGACCCGCTCTCCGCGCTCCGCTCCGACTAATCGCAGCGGCTTTCCGCTAATTGGCGGTCGGTGTCTTCTCGGCGCTGTCCACCACGATGCGGCCGATGGGAGCGTTCGTGGCGTCGAGCTTGAGGCCGAGCTTCTGCACTGATGCGAAGACCGATGCCCCGCTCGGAGCGCTGGCCTCTCCCTGCGTTTGCTGGGAGAGCAACTGCGGCGGGACGGGCATGCCGATCTTCTTCATCGCGGCGATCGAGAGCGCGATCAGATCGTACCTCGACACGCCCAGATGAATTTGGTACGGTCCTTGCAGCCCGGTCTGGTCGAGCACAGGGCGATCCACCAGGCCGGTTAGAGTATCGGCAAATTGGGCCAGCGTCATGCGCGCGGCTTGGAGCTCCAATCCATCGGGCCCCATCTGAATCTGCATCGGTCCGGTCTTGCCTCCGCTTACCGACATCGTGGTGCTGCCGTTGGCGGATGGCTTGGCCACCGTGACCTTGCCCCCATCGCCGGTGTCGAACGACGCCGAACCTTTCGCGTCTCCGGCAGCCGGGGCCGGGGCGGCCGCAGCCGGCGCTTCCGGCGCGGCCGGGATGATCTTGGCCCCGCCATCGCCGACCACCAGCGCGTACACCGGCAGGCTGTGGCTGTCGCGGTGCATGGCCAGATGAAAACGGTCCGTGAGGAGCGACTGCAGCATCTGCGGTACCTGGTCTTTGCTTGCGCCCTCGGGAAGCGTGGCCAGGATGTCGTAGCGGTTCTTGTTGAGCCAGCTTTCGATCTCCTCCGAGCCCGTGACCTGATAAGGTTTCACGTCGTAGGCGGTGCAGATCAGGTCTTGCAGCGAGACGAAGCCCATGTCCACGCGCGCGCCGTCAATGCGGGTGCCCACGTGCGGAACCTGCTTGGCGGCAATGACGGTGTTGATGTCGGGCGCGGGCTTGATCGAGACCACATCGAACGCCAGCTTCGCCGGTGCCGGGGCGGCTTGCTGGGCGGCCGCAAACGGGAGAAAGGCAAGCAGCGCGAGGACGGCGCAGGGGACGCGGGCAGGCAAGAACTTCTGCATAACGAATACTAGCGCACTACGATTCCAGTTTGCCGCGGGTCGCGGCAATCTGCGCCGGCGCCTCGTAGCATCTCGCGCCGCAGGCGGGCGACACTCAATTCACCGTCGGCCTCTGGATCTGGTCGAGGTTCAGGAATCGCACCTTCATGTGGGTCGAGGTGAGTTTGAGGCCGAGCTGCGCGGGCAGCGCCGTCCACATGCGCGGGCCGGTGGGATCGCCCTGGCTGGCGGCAAAGCGCGCTCCGATCGCGCCGTCGGTGGCGCCATCGGGCACATACTCCAGCACCCAGTCGTAGCGCCCAGTCAGGCCGGTGAGGTCAATCACCGGCCGATCCATGCCGCCGCGCAGCGTGACCACGAACAGGTCCATGGTGATGTTGCGCCCGCCCAGCCGCCAGCGGCCGGGCAGCTTCGGCGTGAGGCTGAGCAGCTCGCCGCAGCCGGCCGGGAATCCATCGGGCGTCGCCCGCGGTCCGCGGCCCCGCCCCCCGCCCCCGCCGCTGCCGCCGGGTGCGGCGGTGGCGGGTGCTGCGGGCGGCGCGTCGCAGGGCAGGCCTTCATCCTCATGCGGGCGCATCTGCGGCCCAAGCTGGCCCGGCTTGGCCAGAGAAATGGTGTAGACCGACAGGTTGCGCACGGTGAAGTGCGGCCGCAGCTTGAAGCGGTCGGCGAGCAGGTTGCGCATCATGGCGCGCATCTCGTTTTTCGAGACCGGGCGGCTGGCCCTGGCCTCGATGTCCCACCGCTCCGAGTTCGCCCAATCGGGCAGCGTCTTCAGCTGCGGATCGGGATTCGGGTCCATGTCGTACGCGAAGGCGACATAGCGCTCGAGCGGGTAGCCGCGTGCGCTGAAATACGATGCATCTTCCGAGAACCGCTCGCCGGCGGTCAGCGGCACGTTCGAGTAGGGCCGCCGGATGTTCGGGTCGCTGCGTTTGATCGAGACCACGTCGAAGGTCCAATCCTTCGGCGTGTCCACCGCCGACGGCGAGATTCCGTACGGCACCGACGCCTCGGCCGGCGACGGACCGGCAGGGACCTGCGCGGCAGCAGCCGCGAGCAGGACCAAGGCGCAGGGCGCGAAGAAGAACGAACGAGCGGGTAGCCCCATGGCGATACCTATGTCTTTTGGGCCGCAGCTGCGTCAGTGCTTCGAGAACATCGTCCGCACGTCATTTCCCAGGGCGACGCGGCTGGCCTCGCGCGTGTAGAACATGTGGCCGCCGGGGAATTCGTGGATCGAGACCCGGGTCGGGTCGCCCATCACCGGCATCTGGTTGAGCGTGAGCAGCGAGCCCATGAACGGGCACGAAAGATCGTTCCAGCCGTGCACGATCATCACCCGCAGCTTGGGGTCGGCGGCGATGGCATCGCGCAACTGTTCCACCGAGCCGGCGCGCTCGTCGTCCTGCCCGCCCCAGTGCGCATTCACATCGTAGGAAAGCGCGTTATAGCGGGCATCCACTTTCCACCCCACCACTCGGGTCACGAAATCCACGATGGCGGTGGTGGCGGGGGCGATCATGGACGCAAGCAGGGGGTCGTTGGCGCGCTGCGACGGTGCGTACGGGAATGGATCGAACATGGTCACGTTCGAGTCGTAGACCGACCCCAGCGTGCCCTGCTCGCGGTGCACCTCGCGCAGATACGCTCCGGTCTCGAGCCGCCCGCCGGAGTCCTTGACGAACTTGGAATCGAGTCCGGTCATCTGCGTGACCCGCTGGATCATGGCCGCTGTCGCCGCCGCATCCGAGCGCCCCTTGATGAGTGCGGTGGCATAGTCGCCGAGCGTGTACGCAATCACCGATTGCATCGCCTCGGGGGTGAGCTTGCCTTGGCGCTCGAGGTTGGCGGCGGTGATCGAGGGCAGCGTCACCATCCAGGGAATGGGCGAGAGGTCGCCGTTGTCTTCCAGCGTGGGGTTGAGGTACGGCGAGACCAGCACGATGCCGTTCATCGCCACGCCCAGCTGGGATTGCAGGAAATACGTCAGGCGCGGGACGCGGAAGCCGCCGTAGCTCTCCCCGACGAGGTACTTGCGCGAACCCAGCCGGTCATTGCGCACCAGCCAGTCGTAGATGGACCGGGAAAGGTACTCGATATCGGGCTCGGTGGCCCAGAACTGCTTGGCGGTCTCCGCGGCCGAGACCAGCGAGCGGCTGAAGCCGGTGCCGATCGGGTCGAGGAAGACCAGGTCGGTGAAGCCCAGCCAGGTGCCGGGGTTGTCGCTCAGCGTGGCCGGGTCGGAAGGGCTGTCCCCCTCGTTGCCGAAGGCCAGGTGCTTGGGCCCGATGGCGCCGAAGTTGAGATACACCGACGAAGCTCCCGGGCCGCCATTGACGGCGAACGTCACCGGCCGATCGGCGCCGGGAACGGTGTACGCGGTGTAGACCAACTCGCCCGTCGTCTTACCCTCGGCGTCCCGCACCGGCAGGCTGCCAACCGTGACTGTGTAGGTGAGCTTCGCGCCCGCGAGCGTGATGCTCTGCTGCACGTGGGCGTCGGGCGGCAGCGGCGGACGATCCTTCGATTCGTCGGCGGGCTTTGCCGCCGGTGCCGCCGCAGCCGGCTTGGCCGTGGCAGCGGCGGTTTGGGCGCTCAGCGGCGGCGCGGCGCAGGCGGCAAGGCAGAGAAGCAGAAGCCAGGAACCACGAAATGGCGATGCAGGCATGCCCCTTAGAATACAACGCGAGGCGGGGAGTCATGGAGTATCCACCTAACTCGGCGCGCAGGGCTAGACTCCGCCGCGGCGGAGCTCGGCGGCGTGACGGACAGCGGTCATTACGGCGAGACCCAACATGCCGGCGGCGCCGATGATGCCGCCGAGATCAAAGAGCAGAAAGCGCCGCGCGCCGACCGACGCATAGGGAGACGCGAAGACGGCGAGGTTGCCGACGCACAGCAGAATGCGAAGTTCGGTGGGGCCCAGGCCGAAGCGCGAGAGCTCGAACCGACCCAGACTGAAGGTGGCAAGAAACGACTCGGAGGCAAGGATCAGGAAGCCGATCTGGAGCGCGATCGCGACCTGCCAGTGGAGCAGCCCGGAAACGGCGAGGCCGACCATGAGGGCGGTCGAACCGAAGATGTCGCAAACGTGATCCACGTAGTATCCATATTTGGGGCGCTGGCGGTCGCGGACGCGGGCCACGGTGCCATCGAGGCTGTCGCCAAACCAATTGATGGCGAGGAATAGATCCACCAAGATGAGGCACCACGGCCGTCCGTTCGCGAAGCCGTAGCTGATGCCGGCGGCGAGCTGCCCGCCCAGGCCGAGCAGGGTAAGGAGGTCGGAGTGCACCCACTCCGGGAGGCGGCGGGCGATCCAGATCAGGAGCCGGCGTTCGGCGTCGGCGGTCAGGGCATGAGAGATGCGGGTTTCGGCGGGCGCGAGGATGGAAGGACTGACCATGAGTGACCTCCGCAACCTGGGACGCTGCCCCGCGTGCGGTGGCGGTCATCCCTGGGTAATCCCTGGGTCACCCGGCGATCATTCTGGCCTCAACTGAGGGAGTCCAGGCGCGAGCAGGCCGCCCGCGCTTTACCGGCTTGCGGCATCCGGGTACTCTGAACGGAATGTCTCCGCGCTACCGCTTCGGCCCATTCGAGGTCGATGCTGCCGGTTCGCTGCGCCGCAATGCCGAGGTCGTGCGGCTGCAGGCGCAGCCCTACCAGCTGCTGATGCTGCTGCTGGAATGCGGCGGCAGGGTGGTGAGCCGGGAAAAGATTCGCGAGCGGCTGTGGCCGGATACGGTGGTGGATTTCGATCACAGCCTGAATGCCGCGATGAACAAATTGCGCCGCGCGCTGACGGACGGCTCCGGCGCCGAGGTCATCGAGACCGCCGGGCGCAGCGGATACCGGCTGCTGCTGCCGGTCGAGGTGTTGGAGGAAGCCGCGCCGCGGACCCTGCTCACCGCGCCGGCCGATGTGCCAGCGGCCAACCGCACGCTGGTCCGCATGCTCTTCGTCGCCGCGCAGTTGATGTACCTGGCGTTTTATCTAGCCGCGCTCGGGCACCTGAATGGGGTCGAGACCGCGCTCGCGTGGTGGCGGGGCGACGACTCCATGCTGTTTTGGGTGGTGCTGGCCACCGCCTGCGCCGGCATTCCGGTGCGCTTGTTCCTCACTGCCGCTGCGGCCCTGGGCGCGCCCCGATTGCGCGCCAAGCTGCTGCGCCTGTTTCCGGCGCTCTTCGCCTTGGATGTGCTTTGGGCGTTTGCGCCCTTAATGCTGGTCCCCCGCCTCAATATCGGTTTGGCGCTCGCCGCCTGCGCCGCGCTCGTCCTGTTGCCCTTTGCCCAGCGCACGCTGGCGCTCATGGGTGCAGCGATGGGATAGCCGCCTCTAATTCGCCGACGAGCCGTCCGACCATTGCGGGGTGGAGACGACAACAATCGAGACCGGAACAATGTCGAGCTTGCCGGCCACGCTCAGGGGCGAGCCGGGCAAATTCTCTCCCAGCTCCCCGGACTTGAAGTCGGGGACAAAGAACATCACGTGGGCCAGGTTGCCGCCCGAGTTGGTGAGGTAGGAGTGCTTCGACATCATGTAGGAGACCGAATCCGGATCCAACTTGGGCAGTGGATGCGCGGCGAGAGCGGTCTCCATGCTCGCTTTGATCTCGTCCTGCGAATGGCCCGCGAGCGCCAGTTTCGTGCGCAGCTCGAAATACGGCAGCACCGAGCGCGCCGCGGCTGCGTTGAGGCAGTTCGCGCCGCGAATCTTGGGATTCCAGAAGGTGGGCGCGTGGAAGGAGCTGTCCCACGAGCGCTCGACCAGGCACACGAAGCCGTTGCTGCCCTGGGCGGCGGGAACGTACCCCTTGGCCGTCAGCACCAGCACGGTGGCGTGGTCGGAGACCGCGGCAGGGGCGGCGCTGCGCGCGAGCGCGACCTCGTCGGCGCGGGGCATCAGGTACTGCTCCACCGGCGCCATGTGCGGGTATGGATTCGGTTTCGCCTGGGCGGGAAGGCGGGGGGCGAGGAACAGGAACGCGGCCAGGGCAGCGGCGGAAGTTTTCGAGTTCATGAGGAGCCTCTCGAATCATGACGTTCCAAGGCGCGGCATTTCGACCGCAAGTGTTCCCGCACTGCGGGATCCTGGCTGAGCCGGATGGCGAGGTCGTAGGCGGCGCGCGCCTGGTCGCCGGCATCGGCGTCGCGCCCGAGTTGCCCCAGCAGATGGCCGCGCACCGCCCAATAGGGTTGGTAGCCCTTGGCGGCGATCGAACCGATGTCGTCGAGGAGCGCCAGGCCGGCGGCGGGACCCGCAGCTTCCGCCGTCGCGGCGGCGTGCGCGGTGCGGGCGCCCACGGTCGGGGCCAGCTTCACCAACTGCTCATAGAATCGGGCAATGGCGGCCCACTCCGTGCGTCCGGTGTGGGCGCGCTCGGCGTGGACGGACTGGATCGCCGCCTCCAATTGGAACCGCCCCGGGCGGCGGAGCGCCGCGGCGCGGGCGAGCAGGCTTTCGGCTTCGGCGATTTGCGCCGCGTCCCAGCGCCGGGTGTCCTGTTCCTCGAGCGGGACGTAGGCGCCGCTCGGCGATCGGCGCGCGCCACGGCGGGCGTGGCAGTGCAGCAGAAGGGCCAGCAGGCCGAGCACTTCCGGTTGGTGGGGCAGCAGCCCCAGCAGGTCGCGGGCGATCCAGAGGGCTTCGTCAGCCAGCCCCGGCGCGGGGCTGCGCGCCAGCCCCGACGCAGGGCTGGGCGCCAGCCCAAGCAGGCTCTGCCTTTCCCAGCCCAGGCCGAAGCCGGCGTAGATCGCCTCCAGCACGGCGTCGAGGCGCTCGGCCGACTCCTCCGGCGCGGGCACCTCGAAGCGCAGGCCGGCATTGCGGATGCGTGCCTTGGCGCGGACCAGGCGCTGGCTCATGGTGGCGGGAGAAACCAGGAAAGACGAGGCGATGGCGGCGGCATCGAGGCCGAGGACGGTTTGCAGCATCAGGGGCGCGCGCGCCGCCGGCTCGATGGCGGGGTGGGTGCAGACGAAAAGCAGCTTGAGGCGCTCGTCGGGGAAGGCGGCGGCGTCGGGGGCCGGCTGCGCGCCGCCGAGCAGGCGGCGCAGCGCGGGCTCGCTCGCGGCCATCACGCGGCGATGGCGGACGGCGTCGGTGAGCGCGTTGCGGGCGGCGGTCAACAGCCAGGCTTCGGGTTTGTCGGGGACGCCGTCGCGCGGCCAGGTGCGGAGCGCGGCGACCATGCCGTCGCTGAGCGCATCTTCGGCGGCGGCGAGGTCGTGAGTGCGGGCGGCGAGATAGGCGACCAGCCGGCCGTAGGAGGTGCGGGCGACGCGCTCGACCGCGCGCTGGGCGTCGTCCTCGCCGCCGGCGCTCATTCCGCCTCGGTGATGCGGCGCTTGGCCTCGGGTGCCAGCGGACGCACCTCGACCGCGCCCATGGCGGCGGCGGGGCAGCGCGCGGCCCAGGCGATCGCCTCTTCCAGCGACGGCAGCTCGAGGTACGCCACCCCGGCCAGCTGCTCCTTGGTGTCGGCATAGGGGCCGTCCTGGACATGGCGCCGGCCACCGGCTACGCGCACGGTGGCGCCGGCATGCGGCAGCTCAAGCGCATCGCCGCCGGTATGCACACCCGCCGCAACCATCGCCTGGTAGAAAACCCGCCAGGCGGCGCGGTACGGTTCTGGATCCTCGTTGGCGCGCGAGGCGAATGCCTCCGGAGTCTCGTAAACCAGCATGGCGAAGCGCATGGTTCCAAGCATATGACGAACGGCCGCGTCCGGTTTCCCACGCGGGGGCCGCGCCGTCCGAAGCGCGCCGAATCTTTCTACTCGGCGCGCAGCGCCTCGATATTCCCTACTCGGCGCGCAGCGCCTCGACGGCATTGACGCGGGCTGCGCGCGCAGCGGGAACCGCGGCGGCGATGGCGGCGGCGGCCACAATGACCGCCGCCGATGCGACCAGGCTGGGAGCGCCCGGCATGGTCATGGGCCCGATCCAGGCGGCCAGCGCGCGCGCCCCGCCCAGGAAGACCACGAACCCCGCAACCACCCCCAGCGCCGCGATCACCACCCCTTCGCGCACCACGTTGGCCAGAATCTTGCGCGGGTCGGCGCCGAGCGCCATCCGGATGCCGAACTCGCGCGTGCGCCCGCTGACCGAGAATCCCAGCACGCCCGCCACCCCGATCACCGAGATCAGCAACGCCACGATGGCGAAGCCGCCGAAGACCAGGGCGTTGATCTTGTCGGGCGCGAGGATCTCGGTGCGCACGTCTTGGAGCGTGGCCGCTTGCTCGACCGGCTGGTCTGGGGAGATCTGCTGGATGGTCCGGACGATGGTTGGGACCAGCGGAAGCGGACTGCCCGCGGTGCGGACGAAGAGGCGCCCGCCCCAGCCTTCCTGATCCACCGGCTGGTAAATGGTCATCTGCGGATTGGGAATGATGTTGGCATCGTCGAAATCGGGCACCACGCCCACGATGCGGCGGGGGCTGTAGCTGATGCCGATGAACTTCATCACCGGGTCGGTCCAATGCATGGTGCGGTTGAGGGCGGTCTGGCCGGGGAAAAGGCGGTCGGCGACGCTCTTGCTGATGATGACGACCGGTTCGGCGCCCGACTTGTCGCTGTCGCGGAAGTCGCGGCCGGCGAGCAGCGGAACCCCGAGGGTGGAGAAGTAGGCGGGCGACACCGAGCGGAAGTTGGCGCGCAGGTCCTCAACGCCGTTCTTGCGCGGCGCGCCCTCGAGCGCGAACTCGAAGCTGATGCTGGTGGTTTGCGTGTCCCGCCAGGGAACGATGAAGCCGGAGGCGACGCTCTCGACGCCAGGGAGCTGGGCCACGCGGCGCACCACCTGGTGCGAAAACTCCTGCTGCTGCTCGGGCGTGCGGCCGTAGGTGATGGGCGGCAGGTTGACGGCGAGCACGCGCGAGGTGTCGAACGGCGGGCGCGTGGATTCGAGGTCGTAGAGCGTGCGCAGCAGCAGGCCGGCGCCGGCCAGCAGCAGGAACGAAGCCGTGATCTGGATCACGGCGAAGGCGCGCAGCCGCCGGTGCGATCCCGAGGCCCCGCGCGACCCGCCCGCGCCCAGGCCGGAAGCCGGGGACGCCGACGCCGAGGGCAAGCGCGGAACATAGGCCAGGAACAAGGCCGCGGCCAGCGCCAGGCCGATGCCGAACCAGACCAGCGTGGAATCGAGGTGGAGGTCGTCGGCGCGCACCGAGTAGCGGGCGGCGTACTGGCCCAGGATCGCGACCATGGGGGCGGCGATGGCGAGCGCCAGCGCCACGCCCGATCCGCACAGCAGCAGGCTCTCGGCCAGCAGCGAGCGCCGCAGGGCGGCGGTCGAGGCGCCCAGCGCCGCGCGCACGGCCAGTTCGGATTCGCGGCGCACCGTGCGCGCCAAGACCAGGTTGGCCACGTTCGAGGCGGCGATCACAAACAACAGCGCCGAGGCCGCGAACAGCACCCAGAGAACGGTGTTGGCGCGGGCGTTGATCTCGTCGTGCAGGCGGCGCACGGAGATGGTGTACTGGTCGTCGCGATGGTACGCCTCCGGATGCGCGGCCAGCATGGCCGCGTACTCGGTGTGCAGCTCGGAGCGGGCCTGGTCCAGCGTCGCCGTGGGCGCGAGGCGGCCGAAGAGCTCGGTCATGCGGTGGGCCCGACCGGTCACCATCGTGGCGGAGAGATGATGCGGGCTGGTGACCACGTTGGCGATGATTTCCGTCGCCACCGGATAGGGCACGGACGGCTCGAGCACGCCCACGACGGTGGCGGTCCGCGATCCGGCGAAGCTGTCGAGGCGGATGTTCTTGCCCAGTACGTTTGGGTCCGAATGCAGCGACTCGGTCCAGAAGCGGTAGGTGAGCACCACCGCTCCGGCGGCGTTGGCGCCGTCGTCGCCCGGGCCCAGCAGGCGCCCGAGGATGGGGCGCAGGCCCATGACCTGGAAATAGTTGCCGTCCACGACTCCGGCCGGGACCTCGCGCGGCTGGCCCAGGCCTTGGAGGGTGAAGGCGATCTCCGAGAACGTGCCCAGCTCCGAGATCGAGCGCAGGTGCTTGCCCAGATCGGCGATCTCGGGCACCGAGAAGGTGGTGTTGTCGGCGTGCAGGCCGGGCGCGCTCTGGCGGATGTAGAGCAGCCGGGCTTCGTCGCGGTTGGCCAGCGGACGCAGCAGCACTGCCCGGACCACCGAAAAGATCGCCGCGTTGGCGCCGATGCCCAAGGCCAGCGTCAGCGCCACCGCTGCCCACAGCGCGGGCACACGCGCCAGCGACCGGGCGGCAACTCTGAGATCGCGGTAGAACGAGGCAAGCTTCATCGAGGAACCTCCCATCTCTGAGTCGAACGGGCCCTGCCCATTTCGACATCTCCGTCAGAAATTATATTATCGCGGCACGCGGGGGTCGCGCGGTTGGCCCTGTGGGCAAAGCCGGCGCGAGAAAACGACCAAAGCCGCCCCGCGCAGGAAGTGCGGGGGGCGGCTTTGTCGCAGGCGGGAAAATGCCGGCCGGTATTTACGGGAAAACGCCCGCGACGCAAATCAGGTACTGGGTGTTGTTAGGCGCGGCGCTGCGCAAATCGGGTAGGGCAAAGGTCGTGATTCCGTTGCCGCCGTAGTTGGTGCCCATCAGCGAAAATATGGGGGTGAATTGTTGAATCGGAAGGAGGCGACCGTCGGCAGGCAGCCAGGCACTGGGGTAGAACGCCGATGCGCTCAAAATCACTTGCCCTAGGGTGCATTGCGCGGCGCCTCCGCCGCCGGAATTAAAGCCAATGGTAGTCGTGCCAAAGATGCCGGTGGTTCCTGCCGGTCCCTGAGGACCCGCGGGGCCTGCCGGGCCGGGAAAGCCCTGGGGGCCAGGCCCGCCGGGGAGGCCTGGAGTGCCGGGCGCGCCGGGGGCGCCCGGAGGGCCAGGAATGCCCTGCGCGCCGGCAAGGAAGATATTCAGCAATGCCGGGTGGCTGGTGGTGGGATTCTCCTTGCTGTCGAATTGGACCACCGTGCCGCCGACGGCCTCGAGCAGGAAGCCGTCGTTTGCGGCGCCGCCGTTGAGCCAATTCTGCACGGCGGCGGTGACATCAATCGTGACGAAGGTGTTGGCCGTGGCGACGGGGATGCTGCCGACGACCGCGCCCGGGGCGGGGGCATTGTTGCCGTTGACCGTGGATTCGGTCCATCCGGAGCCCGCCAGCAGGACGCTGACCGAACCGGGCACGCTGACGTGATCGGCATATAGGGCCAGGGTGGCCTTCAGCACCTGGTTGCCGGTCAGGCCGGAAGGCAATTGGGTCAAATCGAATTGCACCAAGCCCTGGCTGGAGGAACTGCCTACGGTGACGGTGGGGACGGTGCCGAAATTGAGGCCGTTGCCGGGAACGAAGTAGGCGTCTTGCGAGGGGGTGAGGGTTTGGCCAAGCGCCGCGAGGGGCAAGGCAAGGAGCGCAGTGAGACCCAGCCAGAGAACTTTTTTCATGCAAACCTCCAAATCGGGCGGTGGGTTGAAGTTCTAGACAACGCGCCAACGGCGGCGCAGGGTGGCGGCCAGCAATCCGGCCCCGGCCAGCAGCGCCAGGGTACTGGGCTCGGGGACGGTGGAACCCGGAGTCGAAACCGAATCCGCGCCGGTGAACGTGAGGGCAAAATCACCGGTGCGCTGGCTGCCGAGGGCGGTGGTCACGTCGCAGAAATTGCCGGTGCCGCCGAATTCGGCGCAGGTGAAGCCGGGGTTGCCGGTCTGGGTGAAACCGTCGGCCAGGAAGCCGTCGGTGGAGAGATTGTCGTATTCGGTCAGCGCCAGCGTGTAGGTTCCAGCAGTGAGCGTCTCCTGGATGTAGGGATCGTCGCAATTGAGGGTGTCCGGGTCGGCGCCGGTGGTGCCGCAGTGGCCTCCGGCATCAGCGATGATCTCATTCCCGGTGGGGTCGAACAGGGTGGCGTTGGGGGCGAAGCCGCCCGCCGCGATGGTGTCGAGGCCGACTGTGCCTCCGGCGTAGCCATAGGATTGGATCGTGACCAGTTCGGTGGAATTAACCACGAGGTTGAACAGCGCCACCTGATCGTCCGTTGCGAACGTGCCCTGGAACAGAATCGGATCCGCGGCTGCCGGCAGGCGCAGCAGCAGCAGCAGGGCGGGCGCCAACCAAGCCAACTGTTTGAGTTTCATCATGGTCTCCTTGCCAAGCGGTTCCCGGGATGGGAATGGATGCGAATGGATGCGAAGTGCAGAATGATGGCGCGTCTTCCAGGCGGGACCCTGGTTGGGCGCATGCAATCGCATTGCCAAGGGTCACCATTGGGATGATTCGGTTTGCGCGAGGCGCAGCCGCGAACTCTGCGCAACCGCTTGCGCACAGGAAGAGAAGGTTCCGCCGCGTAGCTATTGCGCGGGTACCGTTCGCGTCACTCGGGTAGGACGAGGAGCTTGCCGCCGGGATCGGACTCAAGCGCGCGGTAGGCGTCGGCGGCGCGGTCGAGCGGGAATTTGGCGGCGATGTCGCTGATGAGGGCGCGATTCTCGGCCGCCAGGGCCAGCCCGTCGGAGATGAGCGCGGCGAACTCGTGCACGCCGGCCCACTGCATGCCGTTGTACTTGGTTACGAAGAGCGAGCGGGGAAATAGCCGGTGCAGGCTGATGGCGGGCGGGGCACCGGAGAGTTCGCCATAGTTGATCAGGCAGCCGCGCGGGGCGAGCATCTCCAGGCTGGTTTCGAAGGTGGGCGCGCCGATGGGATCGAAGACGGCGGCGGCGCCGCGGCCGCCGGTGAGCTCGCGCACGGCATCGCGCACCGCTTCCAGGCCTCCGAGGGCCGAGCGGTCGAGGACGTGGGCGGCGCCGGCAGCGCGGACGGGCGCCGTGCGCGTCCCCGAGGCAATGCCGAGGACCTCGACCTGGCGGGCCGCCAGCAGGGCCACCAGCATGCGGCCGACTGCCCCGGCCGCGCCCCAGACCACCGCAGGCTTTCCTTGCAACGGCCAAACCCGCGCCAGGCCGCCGGCCGTGAGCGCGGCCACGGGAAGGCAGGCGGCGTCTTCAAAGCTGAGGCCTTCGGGGATCGGCAGCAGCATTGCTGCCGGCGCGGTGACCAGGGTTGCGCAGGAGCCGAGCACCGCCGCCCAGCACACGCGCGCGCCGGGGAGCAGCGCCCCGCCGGGACCGGCGGCGACGACCACGCCCGCCCCCTCGCCGCCGAGCGGGAAGGGAAAAGGCAGGTGGACGGGGTAGTTGCCGCTGCGGATGAGCGTTTCGGCATGGTTCAGGCCGGCGGCTTCGACCCGGACCAGGACCTCGCCCGATTGCAGTGGCGGCAGGTCCTCGGTGGCGACCTCGATGACCTCGGGGCCGCCGGCGCGGAGGGCGCGGGCGACGCGGCGTTGGCTGGGCTGCTCCTGCATGCGAGCTGCGGGCACGGAGGGGAGGCCTCCTATTTGGGGGGCCGGGGCGGCTGCTGCGGGCCGAGCGACGCGGCCGCGCCGGCGATCAGCTCCTGTTTCTCCGGCGCGCTGAGCCGCGCCGCCGGATGCATCGGCAGGTAAAACCACAGCGGCATGGCGCCGCTGGAGACTTCCTGCGCCACGTCCCCGGCGTGGCGTTGCGGCTGATTCCACTGGCTGAAGTTGAGGTGGCTGCGACCGCCGTCCACCAGCAGCCAGGACATGGGTGCGACGTGGGCATACCAGGGCCACTCGGTCTGGTTGCTGTGGCAGTCGAAGCATGCGCGCTGGAACAAGGCGCGGGTCTGCGGCGAGTTCCATGCGGGCTCGGCCGTGACCGGAGGGTTCGCATGCGCCTGGCCGAACGGCAGCAGTTGGATCCCGCCCAACACGAGGACGACGGCGATCGCCGTCTTGGTGCCGTATTTCTGAATTACGTTGGCCATGCTGCCAGCATAGCAATGCGTCGTTCCATTTTCCTTTTTCTGGTATTGTGGAACAATGAGCAGCCGCGATGGGGACGCCATTCGCGTGGGTCGCGCCGCGCTGGGGCCCACGCCAAACATGCTGCGGCGGCTTGCGGCCGAGGCGATCGGGACCGCATTCTTGCTGGCGGCGGTGGTGGGCTCCGGCATCATGGGAGTCCGTCTGGCCGGCGGCAACGTAGCCCTGGCGCTGCTGGCCAATTCCCTGGCGACGGGCGCCGCGCTGGTCGTGCTGATCCTCACCTTCGGCCCGGTCTCGGGCGCGCACTTGAACCCGGCCGTGACCCTTGCCGATGCCTCCCAGCACGGCCTTCCCTGGCGCGAGGTGACGCCCTACATCGCGGCGCAACTGACCGGAGCGGTTGCCGGCGTCTGGATGGCGCACCTCATGTTCGGGGTGCCGGTGATCCAGCTGGCACAGATTCCACGCTCGGGCCTTTCCCAGGATTTCAGCGAATTCGTGGCGACGTTCGGGCTCATGAGCGTGATCTGGGGCTGTTCGCGGAGTCGGGCGACCGCGGTGCCGCTGGCGGTGGGGCTCTACATCACGGCGGCGTACTGGTTCACGGCCTCCACCTCGTTCGCAAACCCCGCGGTGACGCTGGCGCGGATGCTCACCAACACCTTCACAGGCATTCGCCCGGCCGACGCGCCCGCATTCATTGCCGCGCAGTTGGCGGGAGCGATGGCGGCCACGGGCCTGTTCCGATGGCTGCTGCCCATCTCGGTTTCCAAGGCCGAAGGCCTCTTGGTGCCGCATCCGGCGGAGAGGATTTCCGAATGAGCGGGAAACTGCGCGTCCTGGTCCTTTGCACGGGAAATTCCGCCCGGAGCCAGATGGCGGAAGGGATCCTGCGGCACGATTGCGGCGACCGGTTCGAGGTCCACAGCGCGGGCAACCGTCCCAGCCGCGTGCGGCCGGAGGCGATCCAGGTCATGGCGGAGATCGGAATCGACATCACCGCGCAGCGCTCGAAACACGTCCGCGAGTTCGCCGGTCAGCGCTTCGATTACGTCATCACCGTCTGCGATCAGGCGCGGGAAGCCTGCCCGACGATTCCCGGCGTGGTTCAAAAACTCCACTGGAGCATTGACGATCCGGCGGCGGTGGAAGGCGCAGTGGAAGGCGACCAGCAGCGGCGGCTCATGGCGTTTCGGGCAGCGCGCGATGAGTTGCGCAAAGTGCTGCGCGCGGGCGTCGCGCCGCTTGCCCCTCCGGCAAAGCCGGCGCGCAAAGGCCGCGGCCGCGCAGATCCATAGTCCATGCCGGGTATAATCCTGGCGTGAAAACGAGAAGAATCCTCCTGCTGGTTTCGCTGCTCGCCGCCGCGGCCGTCTGCGCCCTCGCCCAGGGCGCTACCTACGATGTCGCCGCGCTGCCGGGGGCGAATTACGCGGTCGCATCATTCCGCCTTTGGGTGCCCGAAGGCTCCGCGCCGCTCGCGGCGGCGCTGGTGCTGGTGCCTGGCTCCAACGGCGACGGCCGCGCGGCGGTGGGCGACCCGGTATGGCAGGCTTTTGCCGCCAGGCACCGCCTTGCCCTGGTGGGCTGCTTTTTCAGGGACCAGCGCCACGATCAGAACTTCATCGAGCAGTACGCCAACGTAGCGCAGGGCAGCGGGCAGGCGCTGCTCGGCGCCATGCAGGAATTCGCCGCTCAGGCGGCCCATCCCGAGCTTGCCGCCGCGCCCTTCCTGCTCTGGGGCATGTCGGCGGGCGGCGAGTTCAACTACGAATTCACCGCCTGGAAACCCGAGCGCGTGATCGCCTTTGTCGTGAACAAGGGCGGAATCTATTACACCGCCCTCG
>DATNED010000021.1:0-9921 GCA_035553115.1 Terriglobales bacterium
CCCCGAAGTCTGCGGCGTGGTGCATGCCCATCCTCCGGTCGCGACCGGATTTGCCGCTGCCGGCATTCCGCTGAACCAGGCGCTTCTGGCCGAGGTGGTGCTGGCGCTGGGCTGCATCCCGCTCGCCGAATACGGAACCACGGGCACGCCCGAGCTGGGCGCGACCTTGCGCCCGCTGATCCCCCACCACGACGCCATTCTCATGGCCAACCATGGCGTCGTCACCTATGGCGAAGACGTGATGAAGGCCTACTTCAAGATGGAAACGGTCGAGCACTTCGCCCGCATCGCGCTGGTGACCCACCTGCTCGGCAAGCAGAACCTGCTGGATCAGGACCAGGTGGCCAAGCTTATGGTCGCGCGCCAGCGCTACGAGGGCATCACCTCGGCGGCGGCGCTGGCGCCGAACTGCCCGGTATTAAAGGATGCGCCGCGCCCGCCACAGCCCGCACCCTCCGGACTGCCCAACCGGAACTGGCCCAACGGCAAGCGGCGGTGGTAAGGTACAATCCAGCGGGAGGCGCAACATGGCGGACGGCAACGGCGAAGCTTGGGGCATGGTCGAGACCAAGGGCCTGGTGGCGATGATCGAGGCTGCCGATGCGATGGTCAAGGCGGCCAACGTGACCATCGTCGGCTGGGAGAAGAAGATCGGCGCCGGCCTGGTCACCGCCATCGTGCAGGGCGAAGTGGCGGCGGTGAAGTCCGCCACTGATGCCGGAGCGGCTGCCGCGCGCAAAATCGGCGAGGTCGTTTCTGTCCACGTCATTCCGCGCCCCGCGCCCGGACTTTCGAAGGCCGTGCCCTTGCAGCTTCCGCCCACGGCGTAGCCCGCGATGCAATTGGCTCGCGTCATCGGCACCGTGGTGGCGACGCGCAAGGACGCGCGCCTGGAGGGGTATAAGCTTCTCATCGTCCGGCTGCAATCACCCGAGGGTAAGGACGAAGCCGGCTACCTGGTCGCGGTGGACACCGTCGGCGCGGGCGCGGGCGAGCGCGTGCTGGTCGTGCAAGGCAGCTCGGCGCGCATGGCCCGCGATTCGCAAGACAAGCCCATTGACGCCGCCATCGTCGGCATCGTGGACACCGTCCAGGCGCTGAGGTAATGTTCCTCGCCCGCATCACTGGCTCGGTCGTCGCCACCATTAAGGACGACGCGCTGCACGGAAAGAAGCTCTTGCTGGTTCGCCCCCTCGATCACTCTGGCCAGGCCATCGGCCGCACCCTGGTCGCGCTCGATGCGGTCGGCGCGGGCGTGGGCGAAACCGTCTACTGCTGCCGTGGCAAGGAAGCCAGTTTCCCTTGGCTGCCCGATCCCATGCCCACCGACGCCGCCATCGTCGGCATCGTGGATCCAGGGGTGGATCCACAATGATTCTCGGGCGCGTTGTCGGCGAAATCGTAGCTACCCAGAAGCACCCCAGCCACGAGGGCCGCAAACTGCTGCGGATCGCGCCTGAGGCGGTCGAGCACGAAGGCGCCGCCCTCGCCCCAAGCGGCATGCCCCCGGGCGCGCTCATCGCCCTCGATTCGGTGGACGCCGGCGTCGGCGACCGCGTGCTGGTCGTGCTCGACGGCTTCGCCGCCATGTCCGCGGTCGAGCGCCCCCGCTCCCCGATTGACGCCGCCGTGGTCGGCGTCGTCGAGCAGGTAGACGTCGGGCGGTAGGGCCCGAGTTGCCCCGCAGGCCGGGGCAAGATCGCAGGGCCAGGCCCGTGAAATTCGGAACCGCGGGCCACTCGCGGGGGTCGCGCCGCTTTGCCCCGCGGGCAAAATCGGCGCGAAGGGCTGCGAAATTCGGAACGGGTGAAAGCGCCCGTGGCGCTTTCACGCCCCCGGGAAACAACCCAGGCGCGGCCCCGGCGAAGCGCAGCGCCGGTTTGGGGCCAGGGGCCCCCAAACCGGCGCGAGCAGGCCGCCCGCGCTTCTCCAGCGGGGCGGCCGCATAAGCGGGACGCGCGGCGCACCGGCCCGGTGTAGTCACAGCCGTGGCCGGGCAGCCGCGCTGGGGCCCGCGCCAACATTAGCTGGTAGAACGCGTCCAGCCTGGGCGGGCAAACGCCGGGCAACGCCCGGGCTTATTGCAGGGGCAGCTCGGCGTTGCCGTTTTCAACTTCCTCGGCGGGCAACACGCTGGCCGCGGCGACCTGGTCGCCTTCCTCGAGGCGGAGGATGCGCACGCCCTGGCTGGCGCGGCCCACTTCGCGGATCGAGCTGCTGGGCACACGGATGATCTTGCCCTGCTGCGAGATGATCATCACCTCCGGTGTCTCCGACACCGCCATCACCGCCACCACCTTGCCCTTGGCCGGGGTGACTTTGAGGTTGATGACGCCCGAGCCCGCGCGCGACTGCAGCCGGTACTCCTCCAGCGCGGTGCGCTTGCCGTAGCCGCCCTCGGTGACGCTGAGGATGAGCTGCTGCGGATCGCTCGCGACCTCCATGCCGATGATCACGTCCCCCGCGTCCAGCTTCATGCCGCGCACGCCGTACGCGACCCGCCCCATCGGCCGCACGTCGGTCTCCTGGAAGCGGATGCCCTGGCCTTCGCGGGTGGCGAGGAAGATCTCGCTCTTGCCGTCGCTGAGCTTGGCCTTGACCAGCTCGTCGCCCTGGTCCACGCCCATGGCGATGATGCCCCCGGCCCGCGGGTTCGAGAAGTCGCTCACCACGCACTTTTTGATGGTGCCTCCGCGGGTGATCATCACAATGAACTCGTCCTCGCGCTCGAGATCCTTGACCGGCAGCATGGCGCGCACTTCCTCGCCCTCCTGCAGGGCGACCAAACTGTGCACCGCTTTCCCCTTGCTGGCCGGGCCAGCGTCGGGAATCTCGTAGACCTTGAGCCAGTAGACGCGGCCGGTGTTGGTGAACACCAGGATGTAGCTGTGGGTCGAGGAGACGAACAGGTGCTCGACGAAATCCTCGTCGCGCGTGCCCGCGCCCTTGCGCCCGCCCCCGCCCCGGCGCTGGGCGCGGTAGGTCGAGATCGGCGTGCGCTTCAAATAGCCGGAGTGGGTGACGGTGATGGCGACCGTCTCCTCCTTGATCAAGTCCTCGAGCACGATTTCCGCGGCAGCGTCCTGAATCTCCGTGCGGCGCGGGTCTTTGTCGCCGCCGAAGTCCTTGCGGATGTCCTTCAATTCGTCGGCGATCACGCCGCGCAACTTCTTGTCGCTGGCCAGAATGGATTCGAGCTCCGCGATGCGAAGCTTGATCTCGGCCAGCTCGTCGAGGATCTTCTGCCGCTCCAGCCCGGTGAGGCGGTGCAATTGCAGGTCGAGGATCGCCTGCGCCTGCTTTTCGCTGAGCGCGAACTTCTGCACCAGCCCCTCCCGCGCCTCCTTCGGGCTGGAGGCGGCGCGGATGAGCTTGATGACCGCGTCGAGGTGGTCCAGGGCGATCCTGTACCCCTCCAAAACATGCTCGCGCTCGCGCGCCTTGCGCAGCTCGAAGGCCGTGCGCCGGCGGACCACGTCCACCCGGTGGTCGAGGAAGCGCTGGATCGCCTCGACCAAGCCCATCTCGCGCGGCTGGCCGTTGGCCACCGCCAGCAGGATCATGCCGAAGCTGGTCTGCAGGTTGGTGTGCTTGTACAGCTGGTTGAGGATCAGCTCGGGCTGCTCGCCGCGCTTCAGCTCCAGCACGATGCGCATGCCGTCGCGATCGCTCTCGTCGCGGATGTCGCTGATGCCCTCGATCCGCTTCTCTTGCACCAGCTCGGCGATGCGTTCGATCAGCCGGGCCTTGTTGACCTGATAGGGAATCTCGGTGACGACGATGGCCTTGCGATCCTTGCTGATGCTCTCGGTGCCCGCCTTGGCTCGCAGCATGAAGGCGCCGCGGCCCGAGGCATAGGCCTGCACCAGCCCCGCGCGTCCATACAGGATGCCGCCGGTGGGAAAATCCGGCCCCTGCACGTGCTTCATCAGATCGCGCAGCGCAGCCTTGGGGTTCTGCAGCAACTCGAGTGCGGCGCCGATGATCTCGGTGAGATTGTGCGGCGGGATCTTCGTCGCCATGCCCACGGCAATGCCGTCGGAACCGTTGATGAGCAGATTCGGAATGCGCGTCGGCAGCACCGTGGGCTCGCTGGTGCTTTCATCGAAATTGGGCACCATGTCCACGGTGTCTTTCTCGATGTCGCGCAGCATCTCTTCGGCGATCTTGGTCAGCCGGGCTTCGGTGTAGCGATAAGCCGCGGGCGGATCGCCGTCCACCGAGCCGAAATTCCCTTGGCCATCCACCAGCAGGTAGCGCAAGTTGAAGTCCTGCGCCATGCGCACCAACGCGTCGTAGACCGGCGCATCGCCGTGCGGATGGTACTTCTTCAAAACCTCGCCCACGACGCCGGCGCACTTCGAGTACTTCTTGTTCGATAGCAGCCCCTCGCTGTGCATCGCATACAAAATGCGGCGATGCACCGGCTTCAAGCCGTCGCGCACGTCCGGCAGGGCGCGGCCCACGATCACCGACATGGCGTAGTCGAGATACGACCGGCGCATCTCGTCTTCGATATTCACCGGCTGCGGCGGCTTGGCCCCTTCCGGATCGATGGGGCTGTGGCCGTCCAGTGGAATTTGGCTCTCGTCGTCGGCCATAAAGTCTTATTTTACCCCTATTTAGCCGATTTTTCCAGCGCCCGCCAGAACCTTTTCCCGGGCTTTGGGTTAAGTTGATGCAGGAGCACGGATCATGGGCAGGTGGGTGCCGGCAGTAGTCGCTGCGGGGATGGCAATCGGCGCTTGGGCTTGGGCCCAAGGCACCGGGCCCGGTGCCACGCAAGTCGCGGCCCGCACCGCCGGCTCGCTCAACCAGGAACAGAAGGTCGAGCAGGCGCTCAATCGTCTCACCTGGGGCCCCCAGCCCGGCGACATGGCCGCAGTCGAGAAAATCGGCCTGTATAAATGGATGGACGCGCAGCTCCATCCCGAGCGCATCGCCGAGAACCCGATCCTCAATGAAGCCTTGGCCGGGCTCGATTCCCTGCGCATGACCCCGGCCCAGCTCATCCAGAGCTATCCTCCCGGCCAAGCCATCCGGCAGATGATGCAGGGCGCGCGCCCGCTGCCGAGCGACCCGAAGCTGCGCGCCGTGGTCGAGACTGAGATCGAAGTCCTCCGCCAGCGCGAACAGATCAAGGCCAGCGCCAGCGACGCCGCGGTGCCGGGCGGGCGCGGCCCGGCCGCGGCGCTCGGCGCGGAACCGCTGGTGATGGGCGCGCCCGCGCTCGATGCGCTGCTTTCCGCCGACCAGGTCGCGTCCCTGACCACAGGGCCGATCCGCGACCGCGTCGCCACGCTCGAGTCCCTGCCGACGCCCCAGCGCGATCAGGTGCTGCTCAGCCTCCCGCGCAAAGACGCCAACCAGCTTTCGCCCTGGATCCCGATCGGCCAGCAGCACCGGATTGACTATTACTTGCGTCCGCAGCAGGTCACGCAGTTGGACCTGCTCGGCGCCAAGGTGCTGCGCGCGGTCTACAGCAACCGGCAGCTTGAGGACGTCCTCACCGACTTTTGGTTCAATCACTTCAATATCTGGATCCAGAAAGGCCAGGATCGGGACTTGATCGCCTCCTACGAGCGCGATGCCATCCGCCCGCACGTGCTGGGCAAGTTCCACGATCTGCTGCTGGCCACCGCCGAGAGCCCGGCGATGATGTTCTATCTCGATAACTGGCAATCGGTGGACCCGAAGGTCAACAAGCGCGGTCTCAACGAAAACTACGGCCGCGAGATCATGGAACTGCACACCCTCGGCGTCAACGGCGGCTACACCCAGAAGGATGTGACCGAAGTTGCCCGCTGCTTCACCGGCTGGACCATCTTCCAGCCGCTGCGGCAAGCGCAATTCGTCTACAACGACCGGCTGCACGATCACGGCGAAAAGGTCGTGCTCGGACGCACCATCAAGTCGGGCGGAGGCATGAGCGACGGGCTCGAGGTGCTCGATATGCTCGCCCGCAGCCCGGCGACGGCGCATCATATCTCCTTGGAGCTGGCGCAGCGCTTTGTCGCCGACAATCCGCCGGACGCGCTCGTGGACCGCATGACCCGCAAGTTCCTCTCGAGCGACGGCGACCTGCGGCAAGTGATGGAGACCATGATCTCTTCGCCGGAGTTCTTCGACCCGCAGTACTTCGACAACAAGGTGAAGTCGCCGCTCGAAGTCGTCGCCTCGAGCGTCCGCGCGCTCGGTGCCGACGTCAGCAACCCCACCCGCCTTACCCAGATCGTGGCCTCGATGGGGCAGCCCCTCTACGGCAAAGAGCCGCCCACCGGCTACGCCAACACCGGCGACCAATGGGTATCAAGCAGCGGCCTGATTGCGCGCATGAACTTCGCGCTGCAAATCGCCGCCAATCAAATTCCGGGCGTGCAGGTGGATCTGAGTCCGTTTGCCGGCGGCGAAGCCCGGCCCCTGGCGGTGGAACAAACGCTCTTCGCCGATCTCTTGGGCCGCCCCGCCGCGCCTGCGACCCAAGCCACCATTGCGCGCGTCATCGCCCCCATGGCGGTGGACACGGTCGCGCCCGAGGCCGCCAGCCCGCAGCCCGCCACCCCCGCGCAGGTCCAGCGCATGACCGGATTGGTGCTCGGCTCGCCCGATTTTCAAAAACACTAAGGAGCCCGCAATGGCAACCCGTCGCATCTTCCTCAAGAACTCCGCGCTGGCGATGGTCGGCATCGGCGTGCTGCCCAAGTGGCTCGCGCGCTCGGCCTATGCCAGCGAGGTCGGCGGCAAGAAGAAGATTCTGGTTGCAATCTTCCAGCGCGGCGCGGCGGACGGCCTTAACGTCGTCGTTCCCTACGGCGAAGAGGCGTACTACAAGCTTCGTCCCTCCATCTCCGTCCCCCGCGCGCAACTCCTCGATCTGGATGGATTCTTCGGCTTTCATCCCTCGCTGGCGGCGTTGAAGCCGCTCTGGACCCAGGGTCATTTGGCGGCCATCCACGCCACCGGCTCGCCCGATCCCTCGCGCTCGCACTTCGACGCCCAGGATTTCATGGAATCGGGCACGCCCGGCGTCAAGTCCACCGACGACGGCTGGCTCAACCGCGCCATCGGCCTCGACCCGCTCGCCGGGACCTCGCCCATGCGCGCCGTGGCCATGGGCGCGCAGGTGCCGCTCACGCTGCAAGGCCACGTGCCCGCCGTGGCGATCAACAACCTCAACGCATTCCGCGTCGGTGGGGCTTCGCCGCAGGCCGCGCTGGTGGGCTCGACCTTCGAGTCCATGTACGACCAGGCCGCCGACGCCGTGCTGCGCCCCGCCGGGCAAGACACCTTTGAAGCGTTGCACTTGGTGCAGAAGCTCGACCCGAAAACCTACCGGCCCGAAAATGGCGCCGTCTACCCCAATCAGGCGTTGGGCAACAGCCTGCGCCAGTTGGCCCAGCTCATCAAGGCCGATGTGGGCGTCGAAGTGGCCTTCGCCGATGTCGGCGGCTGGGATCACCACGTGAACGAGGGCAGCGTCCAGGGCCAGCTCGCCAACAACCTGCGCGGCTTCGGCGACGCCATTGCCGCCTTCTGGACCGATCTCGGCTCGCGCCAGGAAGACGTCGTGCTGGTGACCATGTCGGAGTTCGGCCGCACCGTGCATGAGAACGGCAACCGCGGCACCGACCACGGCCATGCCAACGTGATGTTCGCCCTCGGCGGCGCAGTGCGCGGCGGCAAGGTGTACGGGGATTGGCCCGGCTTGAAGTCCAACCAGCTTTATCAAGACCGCGACCTCGCCGTCACCACCGATTTCCGCGATGTGCTCTGCGAAGTGGTCGCCCGCCACTTGGGCGTGGCCCAGCTCTCCGGCGTTTTTCCCGGCTACGCCGCCGCCCCCGGCCGCTTCCGCGGGTTCTTGCGAAGCTGATGCCCCGCCGCGTGCCGCACTCCAAAATCACGCACCCCTCCCGCTAACAGCGGAGCCAACGCGAATGGTTGGCTGCCGAAACGCAGCCGCCAGCCGTTCTGCGCACGGTCCAGATGCAGCCGGATCCCCAATGCAAAAACGGTGGTGACCCGGCCCACGCACCTTGCCCCCATCCGGACCTGCAGCCGTGCGGCCGCCTCGTTGTCGTATTCGACCGCGCTCAGGCTGGTCCCGATTCCATCCTCGCGCAGCCGCCGCCGCGAATACCAAATCAGCTCCGGCGCCACCCCGACGGCCAGCGGGTGCGAATAGGTGTCGAATTTCCAAATCGCTCCCGCGGGAATGCTCCAAGCGCTGGCCACGCCGCCGCTGTCCACCACGGCGGGGCCGATCGCCGCCCAGGTGAAGCCCGCGCATCGTCCTGCGATTTCGGCCGCGAAGCAGCGATGCCTCGAGCGCCAGCGCTTGCGGAACACTTGCTCATGATCGGGATCGAGTTCCGCAATCCAGGCGCACTCTTCTTCGCCGACTTCGCGGAACGTCACGTCCCTCGCATCGTCTTCCCTGCCGGCGGCCTGCCCGACATCGCAGGCCATCACGTGCGAAATGCGGTAATCGAAGAGCGACTGCAAGCGCAGCCGTCTCAGGCATCGCCGCCCGAACAGATAGATTCGCTGCCGACGGTTCCGTCGAGCCATGCTTGATTGTGAGTCCCGAAGCCCGCGTTGGGGATGGAGATGGACTGCACTTTTGGTGGCGACGGCTCCCGAATCGGAACGTGAATTTCTTAGGATTCGGCGCCGCGGCCCAGCAGCCAGGCCATGCCGCGCGCGCCGAACGGGCGATTTACGCTGAAGACCAGGATCGAGGTCACGACCACGCCGAAGAAGATCATGGCGTAAACCGTGTTCTGCAACGCCTCGGCGCCGGGCAGGTGCTGCTGCACCACCAACGCGGCCAGCACCGCCGCCGCCAGGCCTTTGGGCACCATGCAGGCTGCCAGCGCGGCATCGCGCGGCGGCGCGTGGTGGCGCATCGTCAGGCGCACCGAAGGCACGCGCGGCACGAGCAGAAGCACCGTCAACAGGCCCCCGAACAGCAGCCAGCGCAAATCGGCGAACTTGATCGAAAGGCCGATGTAGACAAAGAAGAACGTCTTCAGCAGGAAGACGATTTCGCCCAAGAACCCCATCTCGGCCGAATTCAATCCCACCGCGGGCAGGGTTTCGCGCACCAGCGGGCTGTACTCGATATTGCCCAGCACCACGCCAAACGCCAGCGCCGCAATGGCGCCATTGGCATGCAGTAATTCGGCCCCGCCAAAGATGATGAACACGAACGCGGGCGTGGTGAACATCGGATTTTCGAGGCCGCGCGTCCGCCGCAGCGCCATGCCCCAGGCCAGCCCGCCGACAACCCCGATCAGGATGGCGCCGCCGAAGCCGAGCGCGAATCCGCCGGCGGCACCAAGCCAGCGCGTCCAGCCCGCGCCGCTGCTGTCGGAATGGAAATTGAGCAGCGCCAGCGCGAGCACAATGCTGACCACATCGCCGAAAGCCGACTCCAAGAAAAGAATGTCGCGGGTCTGGTCCCCCATTCCCAGCCCTTTGGCCAAAGGCACGATAACGGTCGGCGAGTTGCCGGCGATGATGATCCCCAGCAGCGCTGCCCGCCACACGCCCATATTGGTCAGCCCCCAGGTGGCCAGGGTCACGATGCCGGCCTCGCCAAGGAAGCTGCTGGTTGAAAGCGCCAACGTCCCCGGCAGCGCGCGCCGCAAGCGCTGGAACTGCAGCGTAAGTCCGCTCTCGAACAGGATGAGGACCAGCGTGATGGAAACGAAGGCCGGCCCGATCACACCGAACTCCTCTGGAGAGAGCAGATGCGATGCCGGACCGAGACCCACCCCGATCAGCAGCAGCCACAGCACATCGGGAATGCGCGTGCGGCTGAAGATGTGCTCGAACAGGTGGGCGAGGAACACCAGCCCGCCGATCAGCAGGATCGAGGCCGCCAGGCGCATGCCCTAGGCTAGCCTATTTGGTTAC
>DATNED010000022.1:0-9173 GCA_035553115.1 Terriglobales bacterium
TCGATCTTCTTCTGCAGCATCATGACCGCATAGATGAGCTGCTCGGGGCGTGGCGGGCAGCCCGGCAGGTAGACATCAATCGGGATCACTTGGTTCACTCCCTGAACCAGGGCGTAGTTATTGAAAACCCCGCCCGAGGTCGCGCACGCACCCATGCTGATGGCGTATTTGGGCTCCGGCATCTGGTCGTAGAGCTGCCTGATCACCGGCGCCATTTTCTGCGACACCCGCCCGGCGATGATCATCAGATCGCTCTGGCGCGGCGAGGGGCGGAAGACCTCTGCGCCGAAGCGCGCAATATCGAAGCGCGAGGCCGACATGGACATCATTTCGATGGCGCAGCAGGCGAGCCCGAACGTCATCGGCCAGATCGAGTTCTTGCGCACCCAGTTCACCGCTTTGTCGAGCGATGCGAACAGGATCCCGTCATGCTGCTGCCCGCCATAGAACATCTCGCGCCCGCTGTCATGCGGGTCGAGGTTGGCGTAGCGTTGCTGCCCGGTGGTCATCCTCTTAACTGTGACCTGCCGGCTGCCAACTGTCAACAGGGCGGATGCTGCCGACTGTCCCACATCTTGTATGCTGAAAAACTATGGCTGCCGCTACATCTGCTGCCGCAATGGTGGAAGTGCGCGATTTGCGCAAGAGCTACGGCAAGCTCGAGGCCGTCCGTGGCGTGAGCTTTACCATTCCCGAGCGCACCATCTTCGGGCTCTTGGGGCCGAACGGGGCGGGGAAGACCAGCACGATTGAAATGGTCGAAGGGCTGCGCGTGCCCGATTCCGGCACTATCCTTGTCTGCGGCCTGCGTCCCATTGAGGACGCAATGCAAGTGCGGCAGGTGCTGGGCGCGCAGCTGCAGACCACTTCGCTGCCCGACAAAATCAGCGTCCGCGAAGCGTTTGATCTGTTTGCCGGCTTCTACCGCTCGCCGGCGCGCGTGCCCGAGCTGCTCGACTGGGTCGGCCTCACGCACAAGGCCAAGACGTTCTATCAATATTTATCCGGAGGCGAAAAGCAGCGCGTGGCGCTTGGGTTGGCGCTCGTGGGCAACCCCAAGGTGCTGTTCCTCGACGAGCCCACCACCGGCCTCGACGCCAAGATTCGGCGCGAGCTGCACGAGCTCATCCTGAGGCTGAAGGACCAGGGCAAGAGCATCCTGCTCTCGACCCACTATATTGAGGAGGCCGAACGGCTCTGCGATTTGGTCGGGATCATGGATCAGGGCACGCTGCACGCCATCGGCGCCCCGCGCCAGTTGATCGCCGATCAAGGTGCCGGCGACCGGCTCGAGGTCACCATGAGCCAGCCCCTCGATCTTGTCCAAGTGGGCCAGTTGGCGGGAGTGGATGGGGTGCAGCCGGCTGCGCCGGGCCAAGACCAGGCCGCGAACACCTATTACCTGCGCGGACGCAGCGGCGGCAAGATGCTGGCCTCGCTCGCCGTCTTTGCCGACCACCAGGGCAATGAGTTGATCGAGGCGCGCATCACCCACAACTCGCTCGAAGAAGTCTATCTGAGCTTGACAGGAAGGAAGATCGGATCATGAATCGCATGCTGCGCATGGCCTGGATGAGCGTGCTGCTCAGCTATCGGGTGAAGATCGCGTTTTATTTCACCTTCGTCTTCCCGATGATGTTCTTCTTCATCTATTTCGAGCTCTTCGCCAAGGCGGAGCCGATGGCGGTGGCGGCCTTGATGGGACCGCTGATCAGCTTCAGCGTCATCAGCAATGCGCTCTTCGGCCTCTCCGTGCAGTTGGTGACCATGCGCGAGCGCGACATGCTGCGCCGCTATCACCTGGCGCCGATCTCGGCCTTCGAAATGGTCTGCAGCCGCTTGTTGAGCAATTACCTGCTCTTCATGCCCTTGGTGGTGCTCCAGTACGCGCTGGCGGTGTGGTGGTATCACATGCCGGTGCGGGGCTCGCTCTGGGCGCTGGCGGTGATGTTCTCGCTCGGGTACTTGGCGCTGGGCGCGATCGGGCTCGTGGTCGCCGGGGTGGTGAATACCTTGCAGGAAGCCACCGTCTGGAACAACCTGCTCTTCTTCGCCTTGCTCTTCCTCACCGGCACCACGCTGCCGCTGATGGAATTGCCGCGCTTCATCCAGCATTTGGCGCTGTTCATGCCGCCCACGCTGATGATTCTCGGCAGCGCCGGGATCATGCTCGGCGGGCAAGGCTTCTCCCAGAACATTCCCGAAATCCTCGGCCTGTTCCTGGTCACCGTCTCCTGCCTCGGCCTGGGGGTGGCGCTGTTCCGCTGGGAGAAGGAAGTCAAGACCACCAGGCGCAATCGCCTCCAGGCCGCCTTGGCGCTGGTGCCGCTCTTGATCGTCGGCCTCTGGCTTAATTATTCCCCCTCGTTCCAGAAGACCAACCAGCAGTATTTGCAACGCTCGATGGCCGCCTTCAATGCCGCCACCAAGCGCTGACCGCTAAGCGACGGCCGCGCCCGTCAACCAACCTCGAGCACCACCTTCCCGAACTGCCGCCCCTCGCCCAGGTACGCATGCGCGGCCTCCGCTTCCGCCAGCGGAAAGACCCGGTCCACCACCGGGCGCAGCTTGCCCTGCGAAATCAGCGGCACGATCACATCGAGGTCGGCGCGGCGCCCCATGTACGAGCCCAGCAGCCGCAGTTGGCGTGAGAAGAGGAAGCGCAGATCGAGTTTGGCCTCGTGGCCGGTGGTGGCGCCGCAGGTGACCAGCACGCCGTTGGGCGCGAGCGCGCGCAAGCTCTGCTCCCAACTGGCTTGGCCCACGTGCTCGACCACGACATCCACCCCCTCGGGCGCGAATTCCTTCACTGCTCGCGCCACCGGGCGCGCGGCATCGTAGTGGTCCGTCACCGCGTCGGCGCCGAGCGCGCGCGCCATCTCGAGCTTGGCCCTGCCGCCCGCGGTGGCGATCACGCGGCATCCGAAGAGCTTGGCGATCTGCACCGCGGCGATGCCGACGCCGCTCGACGCCGCCCACACCAGCACCGTCTGCCCGGGCGAGATCTGTGCGCGCCGCACCAGCATGTTCCAAGCCGTGAGGAACACCAGCGGCATCGAGGCCGCTTGCGGGTAATCGAGCCCGGCCGCCATCGGCAGCAGCGCGCGCCGCGGCACGCTCACCGTCTCGGCGTAGCCGCCGTCGCGCTGGTAGCCGAAGATTTGGTAGCGGCGGCACTCGTTGTCGCGCCCGTCGAGGCAGAAATGGCAGACCCCGCAGCCCACCCCGGGCGCGACCAGCACTGGCTCGCCCGTCTCCCCCACCTCGCCCGCAATGTCGCTGCCCAAAATGCGCGGCAGCGCGATCGCCACCCCCGGGATGCCGGCCCGGATGAAGAGATCGAGATGGTTGAGCGCGCAGGCCCGCACCCGCACCAGCACCTCGTCGGCACGCGGGGTTGGCGTCGGCGCGGCTTCGGCGCGCAGCACTTCCGGACCGCCATGCTGCGAGATGCGGACGGCACGCATGAAATCGAGGATACCTCAGCGTTACTCCCGATGGCGCACGCTGCAGCGCTGCTATAATCGCTTCTGATGGCTTCCCCAAGCAGCGCAGCGCGACCTTGGCTGCGGAATCTCGAAATTGAGGTTCCAGCAGGTGAAGTGGAGCGCGAAAGTACCCGCATCGCCCAGGGATTCCAGAAGCGCGCGCGCATTCCCGGCTTCCGTCCCGGCAAGGCCCCGTTGAGCTTGGTGCGCCAGCATTTCCACTCCAAGATCCGGGAAGAGCTGCTGGATACGCTCGTGCCGGCCCACCTGCGCGCCGCCTTCGAGCGCGAAAACCTCAATCCGGTTTCGACCCCGACCCTCGACAACCTCAACTTTGAGCCCGGCAGTCCGCTCAAGTTCAAAGCCAGCTTCGAGGTGCAGCCCGAGTTCGATCTGGGCGACTATCGCGCCTTGCGCGTTCCCGCGCCCTCGGTCGAGGAGGTCGGTGCCGCCGAAGTCGAGGCCACCATCGAGCGCCTGCGCAATCAGCATGCCACCTACGCCTCCTCCAGCGCCGAGGCGGTTGGTCCGAACGATGTCGCCGTGGTCGAGGCCGAGGGCGACAAGGTGGAAAAGCAGGAAATCAAGATCGAGATGGGCAGCTCCGAAACCCTGCCGGAGTTCCGCGATGCGGTGCTCGGCATGAAGATCGGCCAGGAGCGGGAAATCGAAATCCGCTACCCGGCCGAACATCCCAATCAGGCCTTGGCCGGGCAGGAGCGCCGCTACCAGCTCAAGCTGCTGCGCATCGAGGACAAATTGCTCCCCGAGCTTACCGATGCTTGGGTGAAGGAACGCGCCGGTGGTGAAACGGTGGCGGAGTTGCGCGCCCGTATCGCGGCGACCATGCGGCGGGAACGCGAGCACGCCGCCCGGCATCAAGCCGAAGAGGCGGTGATCGCTGCGCTGCTCCAGCAGAATCCGTTCGAGGTGCCCGACGCCATGGTGGATCAGCAAGTCGAGGCCCGGGTGGAGCGGAAATTGATGGGCCTCGCCGAGCAGGGCATTGATCCGCGCAAGCTGAAGCTCGACTGGGCCCGCGTGCGCGGCAGCGAGGAAGACGGCGCGCGCGAGCAGGTGCGCGCGGCGCTGCTGCTCGACAAGATCGCCGAGCGCGAGCAGATCGAGGCCGCCCCCGAGGCGGTCGAGGCCGAGATTGCCGCCCTCGCCAAGGGCCGGCACGAGCCCCTCGAACAGGTCCGCGCGCGATTGACAGAGAGCGGAGGGGTGGATAGGATCAAGGGCAGGCTGCGTCAGGCGCGGGTGCTGGAGTTCCTGCTGGACTCCGCGACTGCGGGAGCGGCGCTCCGGTCCCCCGAAGTGGAGAATGCTTCCGCATGAGCCTGGTCCCCATGGTGGTCGAGCAGACCCCGCGCGGCGAGCGCGCCTACGATATTTATTCCCGCCTCTTGCGGGACAACATCATCTTCATTGGTACCCCGATTGACGATAACGTCGCCAATTTGGTCACGGCTCAGTTGCTGTTCCTCGAGGCCGAGGACCCCGAAAAAGACATCTCCCTCTACATCAACAGCCCCGGCGGCTCGATCACTGCCGGCCTGGCGATCTACGACACCATGCAGTTCATCCGCCCCGATGTCACCACCATCTGCATCGGCCAGGCCGCCAGCATGGCGGCCACGCTGCTCGCCGCCGGGGCCAAGGGCAAGCGCTTCGCCCTGCCCACCTCGCGCGTGCTCATCCATCAGCCTTCAATGGGCGGGCTGAGCGGCCAGGCCACCGATATTGACATCCATGCCAGGGAAATTCTGCGCTTGCGCCAGATTACCAACGAGATTCTGGTCAAGCACACCGGCCAGGAGTTGGCCAAGATCGAAAAGGACGTCGAGCGGGACTTCATCATGACCGCGGCCCAGGCTAAGGATTACGGGATCGTGGACGATATCATCTTCAAGCACAAGTAGAAGCGGGCAAGGGTTCGGAAACCTTCAGCACGGGGAATATACGTGAAACCACGAAACGGAACCCAGGAGTCGCTGCGCTGTTCGTTCTGCCACAAGAGCCAGGACGCGGTGGCGAAGCTCATCTCCAGCCCTAGCGAATACCCGCGCGCCTACATCTGCGACGAGTGCGTAGGGGTGTGCAATTCCATCCTCGAGGATGATCGCAGCGAGCCCCAGGCGCGCACCGCCCAGACCCTGCCCAAGCCCCACGAAGTGAAGAACTTCCTCGACGAGTACGTCATCGGCCAGGAGTCCACCAAGAAGCGCCTCGCGGTGGCAGTCTACAACCACTACAAGCGGCTGCACATGAACCGCAACCGCACCACCAGCGAAGTCGAGTTGCAGAAGGCCAACATCCTGCTGGTCGGGCCCACCGGAACCGGCAAGACGCTCCTGGCCCAGACCCTGGCCAAAGTGCTCGACGTGCCCTTTGCCATTGCCGATGCCACCACCCTGACCGAGGCCGGCTACGTGGGCGAAGACGTCGAGAACATCATTCTCAAGCTGCTTCAGGCGGCCGAAGGCGATGTGGCGCGGGCGCAGCACGGCATCATCTACATTGACGAAATCGACAAGATATCGAGGCGCGACGAAAACCCCTCCATCACCCGCGACGTCAGCGGCGAGGGCGTGCAGCAGGCCCTGCTCAAGATCCTCGAGGGAACCGTGGCCCACGTGCCGCCGCAGGGCGGGCGCAAGCATCCCCACCAGGAATTCACTCCGGTGGACACCAGCAATATCCTGTTCATCTGCGGCGGCGCATTCGTCGGCTTGGAGAAGATCATTGCCCGCCGCGTGGGCAAGCGCGCCATGGGGTTCCGCAGCGAAATCGAAGCCGGCGCTGCCCCCGCCGGTGCCCCTCGGCTGCGCGACACCGAGCTGTTGGCGCAGGTGCAGCCTGGGGATCTGATCAAGTTCGGCCTTATTCCCGAGTTCGTCGGCCGCTTGCCGGTGATCGGCGTGCTCGAGGACCTCGATCGTCCCGCCCTGATCCAGATCCTGACCAAGCCCCGCAACGCCCTGGTGCGGCAGTATCAGAAGCTGTTTGAGTTCGAAAACGTGAAGCTGCGGTTCGACGAATCGGCCCTCGATCAAATCGCCAGCGAAGCCCTCGCCCGCAAGGTGGGTGCGCGCGGGTTGCGGATGATCCTGGAGGAATTGATGCTCGATTTGATGTACCACCTGCCCACCCAGAAGCGCGTGCGCGAGTTCCTGGTAACCAAGGAAATGGTCGAGCGCCGCGAGGTCGTGCTGCCCAATCTCGAGAAGGCCGGATAGGGCGCGCCGCGCCCGCCCTGAATAGTTTCAAAATTGGTAGTCGACATTTGAGAGCCATGCCTCGCGAAAAGACCAGCACGCCCGCGTCCCCCTCCGCCCGCCGCTTGCCGATGATGCCCATCCGCGAGCTGGTGATCTTTCCCCACCAGATGTCGGCCTTTGTCGTCGGCCGGCCCTCCTCGGTGCGCGCGCTCGAAGCCGCGCTCGCCGAAGATAAGCAGATATTTCTCGCGGCGCAGCATGACGGCGCCCAGGATGAGCCCACCGCCAGCCAGATCCACCAGGTCGGCACCATCGCCAGCATCGTGCAGAATGTGAAGCTGCCCGACGGCAACGTGCGCGTCCTGGTCGAGGGGCAGGAGCGCGCGCGCGTCCTGCAGGTGGATGAGAGCGAAGGCTTCTTCCGCGCCGAACTGCGCCTGACGCCGCCGCGCTCCGCCGCCGTCACGCCCCAGATCGAGCAGTTGATGCAGAAGGTCTCGGGGCTGTTCGAGCAGTTCGTCAAGCAGAACCAGACCCTGAACTATGAGGCCATGCTCAGCGCCGTGCGCGGCGACGACCCCGGCCAGATGAGCGACACCATCGCCGCCCATCTCACCCTGCCCGTCGGCGACAAGCAGCCCTTGCTCGAGATGTTCGAGCCGGCCGAGCGCCTGCTGCGCCTCACCGAGCTGCTCGAAATCGAGATGGAGAAGCTCACCGTGGACCGCGCCATCCAGAGCCGGGTGAAACGCCAGATGGAGAAGGCGCAGCGCGAGTACTACCTCGGCGAGAAGATCAAGGCCATTCAGAAGGAGCTGGGGCGCGGCGAGAAGAGCGAATTTGACGAGCTCAAGAAGAAAATTGATGCCGCCGGAATGCCCAAGCCGGTTAAGGAAAAGGCGGTGCAGGAGCTGAAGCGGCTGGAGCTCATGCCCCCCATGTCGGCTGAGAGCACCGTCTCGCGCAACTACATTGACTGGATGCTGGCCGTGCCTTGGAGCAAGCGCAGCCACGAGATCCGCAATCTGGCGCGCGCCGAGAAGGTCCTCAACCAGGACCACTATGGCCTGGAAAAAATCAAGGAGCGCATCCTCGAGTTTCTTGCCGTGCGGCAGTTGGTGAAGAACCCGAAAGGCTCGATCCTCTGCTTCGTCGGCCCTCCCGGCGTCGGCAAGACCTCCCTCGGCATGTCCATTGCCCGCGCCACCGGGCGGAAGTTCGTGCGCATGTCCCTCGGCGGCGTGCGCGACGAGGCCGAGATCCGCGGCCACCGCCGCACCTACATTGGCGCCCTGCCGGGCCAGATCCTGCAGATGATGAAGAAGGCCGGAACCGTAAATCCGGTCTTCCTGCTCGATGAAGTGGACAAGATGAGCGTGGATTTCCGCGGCGATCCTTCCGCCGCCTTGCTCGAAGTGCTCGACCCGGAGCAGAACACCGCCTTCAACGATCATTACCTCGATGTGGATTACGATCTCTCGCAGGTGATGTTCATCACCACCGCCAACGTCCTCCACACCATCCCGCAGCCGCTGCAGGACCGCATGGAGGTGATCCGGCTCTCCGGCTACACCGAGATCGAAAAGACTGAGATCGCGCGTCGCTTCCTCATCCCCAAGCAGCTCAAGGCCACCGGCCTGACCCCCAAGAACCTGGAGTTCACTAGCGACGGATTGCAGAGCCTCATCACCGGATACACCCGCGAGGCCGGCGTGCGCAATCTCGAGCGCGAGATCGGCAATGTGGCCCGCAAGGTCGCGCGCAAGGTGGTGCAGCAGCGAGGCGGGAAGGAAGCCAGGGATCGCGCGGGCAAGGATCTCAAGAAGGTGTCGGTTTCGCTTACGCCCGAAAATCTGGGCGAGTACCTCGGCATCCTCAAATTCCGCGACACCCGCGGCGAGGAGAAGGCCGAGGTCGGCCTGGCCACCGGCTTGGCCTGGACCGAAGTCGGCGGGCAGATGCTTTCCACCGAAGTCACCCTCATGGACGGCAAGGGCAAGCTCACGCTCACCGGCAAGTTGGGCGATGTCATGCAGGAGTCGGCCCAGGCGGCCATGAGCTACATCCGCAGCCGCGCGCATTTGCTCGGCCTGCCCAAGGATTTCTACCGCAACCTCGACATCCATATCCATGTGCCCGAAGGCGCAATTCCCAAGGATGGCCCCTCCGCCGGCATCACCATGGCCACAGCCCTGACCAGTGCGTTGACCAAGATCGCCGTCCGCAGCGACGTCGCCATGACCGGCGAGATCACCCTTCGCGGCAAGGTGCTGCCCATCGGCGGCGTCAAGGAAAAGCTCATGGCGGCGCACCGCCATGGCATCAGCCACATCATCCTGCCCCGCGACAACGAGAAGGATCTTGCCGACCTGCCCGAGAATATCCGCGCCCTGCTCGAGGTCCATACCGTCGAGACCATGGATCAGGTGCTGGAAACCGCGCTGGAAAGGCCCATCCCCAA
>DATNED010000023.1:0-23799 GCA_035553115.1 Terriglobales bacterium
GCGCGGGCCTCGGCGACCACGGCCTCCAGAGCGGGAAGATTGCCGTGAATGTCGAAGAGAGCCGCAATTTTGGCGCGGGCCCCAGCGCGGCTACCCGGCCACGGCTGTGACTGCGCCGGGCCGGTATGCCGCGCGTCCCGCGTATGCGGTCGCGCCGCTGGAGAGGCGCGGGCGGCCTGCTCGCGCCGGTTTCGGGGCCCATGGCCCAAAACCGGCGCTGCGCTTCGCCGCGGCTGCGCCTGGGTTGCTTCCCGGGGGCGTAAAAGCGCCACTGGAAGTGGGCTCCTAAAAAAATCACAGGCAGGCATTCCGGTCCTTTTTTGCCCAAGGGCAAAGCGGCGCGACCGCGCGCATCGCCGACCGCGCTTAAGCCGTACGCGCCGCCTCACCGCCCGTGGCTGCCGTCGCTCCGGCCTGGGCGGCCGCCAGACGCGCGGTCAGCACGCGGTAGGGGGAGCAGGAAACGTAATTCAGCCCGGTGCGGTGGAAGAACCCCACCGAAGCGGGGTCGCCGCCGTGCTCGCCGCAAATGCCGACTTTGAGATCGCTCCGGGTCTTGCGCCCGTTCACAGTCGCCATCTGCACCAACTGCCCAACTCCGGTCTGGTCGAGGCTGGCGAACGGATCCTGCTTGAGGATGCCTTGTGCCAGGTACACCGGCAAAATCTTGCCAATATCGTCCCGCGAGAAGCCGAACGTGGTCTGGGTCAAATCGTTGGTGCCGAAGCTGAAGAATTGCGCTTCGGCGGCAATCTCGCCCGCCACGAGTGCAGCCCGCGGCAGCTCGATCATTGTGCCCACCAAGTATGCGATCTTCATTTGCGCCTTGGCCAGCACCTCATCGGCGACCTGCCGCACGATCGCCGCCTGCATGGCCAGCTCCTTGGGCGTGGCGACCAGCGGAATCATGATTTCGGGCTTCACGGTCTTGCCCGTTTTCGCCACTTGCACGGCAGCCTCGAAGATCGCCCGCGCCTGCATTTCGGTGATCTCGGGATAGAGGATGCCCAGCCGGCATCCGCGCAGCCCGAGCATGGGATTCACCTCGTGCAATTCCTGCACGCGAGAGAGCAGCGTGGCAAGCGCGACCGCGTCGGTCACGCCATAGTCGGCGTATTTTGCGCGCACCTCGGCCAGCAGCTTGCGCCTAGCCGGGGCCGCCGACAGCCGCAGCCGCTCCAAATCCACCATGATCTCTTCGCGCGCCGGCAAGAATTCGTGCAGCGGCGGGTCGAGCGTGCGGATGGTCACGGGAAACCCGTCCATGGCCTCGAAGATGCCGGCGAAATCCTTGCGCTGCAACGGCAGCAACTTCTTCAGCGCCGCGCGCCGCTGCTTTTCGTCCTTCGCCAGGATCATCGCACGCATGTGCTCGATCTTGCCTTCGCCGAAGAACATGTGCTCGGTGCGGCACAAGCCGATGCCTTCGGCGCCGAACGCGCGCGCGGCCTTGGCGTCGCGCGGAATATCGGCGTTGGCGCGGACGCCGAGCTTGCGATGGGGCTCGGCCCAGGCCATGAACTTCTGCAGCAGCGGATCATTCGGGTCGCCCGGGATGGTCGGCACCTGGCCGGCATAGATGTTGCCGCTCGATCCATCAATCGAGATCCAATCGCCTTCGGCAAAGGTCTTGCCGCCGGCGCGCAACAGCCGGGTGTGCTCATCCACCTGAATCGCGCTGGCGCCGGCCACGCAGCACTTGCCCATGCCACGGGTCACCACCGCGGCATGGCTGGTCATGCCGCCGCGCGAGGTGAGGATGCCGGTCGCAACCTCCATGCCGTGAATGTCTTCCGGCGTGGTTTCGGCGCGAACCAGCAGCACCGGGCCCTTCTTCGCCTGCGTCCAGGCCACGGCCTCCTCGGCCGTGAAGACAATTTTCCCCACCGCCGCACCGGGCGATGCCGGCAGCCCGCTGGCAAGGGGCTCCCGGATCTTCAACTGCTTGGGGTCGAAGCGGGGGAACAAGACCTCATAGACTTGGTTCGCGTCCACGCGGAACAGAGCTTCGTCCTTGCTGATGAGCCCTTCGGCGACCATGTCCGTCGCCAGCTTCAGCGCCGCGCGCCCGGTGCGTTTGCCGTTCCGGGTCTGCAGCATATAGAGGCGGCCTTCCTGAATGGTGAACTCGAAATCCTGCATGTCGCGATAGTGGCGCTCGAGCCGGCTGGTAATCTCGCGAAGCTGGGAAAACACCTGCGGCATCTGCTTCTGAAGCTCGGCAATCGGCACCGGCGTGCGGATGCCCGCAACCACGTCCTCGCCCTGCGCGTTGAGCAGGAACTCGCCATAGAATTCCCGCTCCCCGGTCGCCGGATTGCGTGTAAAGCCGACTCCGGTGCCGCTGGTCTCGCCGAGATTGCCGAAGACCATCGCCTGCACATTGACCGCCGTGCCCAAATCGTCGGAGATGTTGTTCATGCGGCGATAATGCCGCGCACGATCGTTGAACCAGGAGCGGAAGACCGCGTCGCGGGCCATCGCCAACTGCTCGCCGGCCTCCTGCGGAAAGGGCCGGCCGCTGTGCGTTTTCACGACCTGTTTGTAGCCGGCGATCACCTGCTGCAAATCCGCCGCGGTCAAATCGGTGTCCAGCTTGGCCTTGCGCTTCTTCTTTTGGCCTTCAAAAACGCGGTCGAACTCCGGTTTCGGAATCTCCAACACCACGGCGCCAAACATCTGGATCAACCGCCGATACGAGTCATAGGCGAATCGCGAATTCGAAGTACGCTGCGCCAAGCCTTCGACGGTACGATCATTCAGGCCCAAATTAAGGATGGTGTCCATCATCCCGGGCATCGAAAACTTTGCGCCGCTGCGCACACTCACCAGCAGCGGGTTGAGCTCGTCGCCAAGCTTCTGCCCCGAAGCCCGCTGCAGCTGCACCAGGGCTTGCTGCATCTGCTCGACCACGGCGGCGGGAACCTTGTTGCCGGCCTTGTAGTACTCGCGGCAGGTCTGGGTCGAGATGGTGAATCCCGGCGGCACCGGCAGCCCCGCGTTGGTCATTTCGGCCAAACCCGCGCCCTTGCCGCCCAAATCATCTTTCATCGTGCCGTTCCCTTCGGCCTTGCCTTCACCAAACGAGTACACGTATTTCATAGACTTCAGCTTAGCATCCGCTTGTTCAGACCGTCTTGACATGAAAATTGGCGCGGGCGCCGGCGCGACTCCCGCGATCAGAACCTGGTGACTTCGGTAAAGTTGAACTCGCGCACTTTCAGCGGCGGCACCACCATGTCGAAAGACTCCTCGCCGCTGGCGCGCACGGCGGGGCCCAGCGCCTCGACCTGGTTCAGCATCTCGACCATGCTTTGGTTGAAGCGAAAATTGCGCACGCCGCTTCGCAGCTTCCCGCTCTCGATCAAGAAGGTTCCGTCGCGCGTCATTCCGGTCAACATTTTGCTGTAGGGCTCGACCTCGCGGATGTACCACAGCCGCGTGACCAAAATGCCGCGCTCGGTGGAAGCGATCATCTCTTCAATCGAGGCATTCCCGCCGGCCATCACGACATTGAGCGGGGCTTCCCCGTATTCGTTCGGAAGCGGAAAACCATGCCCGGTAGGTGACGCCGATTGCGGCCGCTGCCGGTTCCATTGCTCCGCCGTCTGCCTGGCGTAGACCAAATTCCGCACCGTTCCGCGCTCGACCAGCGGGATTCGTTGTCGGGGCACACCTTCGCCATCGCACGGCATTCCAGTCTGAAGGGGATGATAGGCGTCGTCCCAGATGGTGATGTTTTCACCGAAGAGCTTCGTACCTACGCGGTCGCTGAGAAAACTCCGCTGATCGAGGACTGCCTGCCCGCCGAAATCCCACATCAAGAATCCAAGCAGGTCCAGCACGGCGGGTGGCTCCAAAATCACGGTGTATTTGCCCGCCGGCACCGCGACGGGATTGGCGCTGGCCCGCGCCTTTTCGGCGGCAATCGCCGCGCCCGCCTTGGAAGCGATATCCACCCAGCGCACGGCGCTTCCTTTCGCCCAGCCCGAACTGTCCGTCGCCAGCATGGTCACCGAAAACTCGGCACCGGTCGAGGGATAAAAGGCCTCAACACCATTGCTGTTCAGCAGCGCCACCGCGCCCGACTGGGTGGCGCAGGTTCCTGCCGCGGTGAAACCTCCGAGCTTGGCCACGCCGACCATCTCCGCCACCGCCGCAGCCCGCTCCGCCGGAGTGATCGCGGCGGTCCGATCATCCCAGCGGCTCACCGGCGGCGGTGCGGCCGCCGCCGAGGGTTCCGCCATTGGCAGCAAGTCCGGATCTTCCGCTTGCGCGCCAGTCAACTCCAAGGCGCGCGCCGTCACGGCTTGAACGCCCTCGCTGTCAACCCGGTGGGTGGAAGCCCGCGCCGTGCGCTTGCCCAACTGCGTGCGCACCGAAAGCGTCATTGCGGATTCGCCGACGTGCTGGTGAATGGCGTTATTAGCGAACCGGGTCAGCTCGGAGCGCCCGCCCTCGACCGTGATTTCGACCGCCGCCGACCCGGCAGCGCGCCGGGTTTCGGCGAGCAGCCGCCGCGCGATTTCGAGGTCGAGCCGCCCACTCACGCCGACCTCCCGGAGAAGGCGGTGCCGATTTTCACGTTGCGGAAGCGTGCCGGAGATGCGCCGTGGCCAGTCCCCATGGTTTGCTGCGGCTGGCCCTTGCCGCAATTGGGCGTGCCCCAGAGCGTCCAATACTCGCGCGAGCAGATGGCGTCCATCGCATTCCAAAACTCGGTGGTGATCCCGGAGTAGCTCGGATTCTTGAGCATGCGGGTGCGTTTGCCCTTTTGGATCTCCCACGCGATCTCGGTTCCGAACTGGAAGTTATAGCGCTTGTCGTCAATGGACCAGCTCCGGTTCGTCTCCATGTAGTAGCCGTGATCGGTATCCGCGATCAATTCCTCGGGGCTCAGCGGCGCGCTTCCGGGCACGATGCTGATGTTGGTCATGCGGATCAGCGGCAGCCGGTTCCAGCCATCCGCGCGCATACAGCCATTCGAGCGGGTCTCACCGATCGCCGAGGCGGTCTCGCGGCTCGAAATGTAGCCGGTGAACTCGCCGGCGCGAATGATCTCGGTGCGCTGGGCAGCCACGCCCTCATCGTCGAAGGCAAACGTCCCCAGCCCGGGGCCATGCTCCAGCCGAGCGTCCGCCACCACATTGACCAGGGGGGAACCGTAGCGCAGCCGCCGCAACTGGTCGAGGGTGAGAAAGCTCATGCCGGCGAAGTTCGCTTCGCTGCCGAGCACGCGGTCCAATTCAATCGGGTGCCCGATGGACTCGTGGATCTGCAAACCCAATTGCGAGCTGTCGAGGATGAGCGTGCCCACACCCTGCGGGCACTGGGCCGCCCGATGCAGCGCCACCGCCTCTTCACCCACCCGGCGCGCGTTCTCCACCAACCGCAGCTCCGGGATGAGCTCATAGCCCTTGAGCTGGTATTGCCCTCCGAACGAATTCGGATAGGACCGTTTTTGGAGCTCTCCGTCGGCAAACGCCAGCGCCGAATAACCGGCGCCGCTCAGCGTCCGCGTCTGTTCGATGCGGCTGCCTTCGCTGGAGGCGAACAACTGATGCTGCCGCTGGAAGTCCATCTGCGCCTCGGCCAGCGTCACACCGGCCACCGAGCGCAGCTCGCGGTCCACCTCGAGCAGCAGCGCCAAACAGGCTTCGATTCCCACCGTGAACGGATCCACGCTGCAGGGCGAAACCCACACCACCTGGTGCACGGGCTCGTCGGCCAGCCGCAATCCCGGCAGACGCACGTGCGCCGAGGCGCGCGCAATCGCGGCCGCATGCCGCGCCGTGGCCTCGACCGCCGCGCGCGAAGCCTCGTCGCTGGCGGCGAAGCCCCAGGCACCCTCCACGATCACGCGGACGCCGATACCCTGGCTCTCGCTATCACTGGCATGCCCGAGTTTGCCGTTCTTGGTGGCAAGGCTGCGGTGGCGAAGCTGCTCCACACGCACGTCGGCATAGCTGGCGCCGCTGTCCATGGCGGCGTCCAATGCCCATCCGGCAATGTCGTGCATGGCCCTTTCAGCGAACGCGGATCACCGGGCGGAAGCGAATGCGCCCGCGGCCGCGCCGCAGGCCGCGCGCAGCTCCTCGACCTTGTCTTCCCGCTCCCAAGTGAAGTCGGGATCGTTCAACCCGAAATGGCCGAACGCCGCCGTCTTCTGGAAGATCGGCCGCCGCAGCCGCAGCGACTCAATAATGCCGCGCGGAGTCAGCTGGAACACCTTGCGCACCGCCGCGCTAATCTTGTCTTCATCCGCGGCATGAGTTCCGAAGGTTTCGACCCGGACCGAAACCGGCTCAGCCACTCCGATCGCGTAGGCCAACTGCACCTCGCAGGTGGTCGCCAAACCGGCCGCCACGACGTTGCGCGCGATGTATCGAGCCATGTAGGCCGCCGAGCGGTCCACCTTGGTCGGGTCCTTGCCGCTGAAGGCGCCGCCGCCGTGCCTCCCGGTGCCGCCGTAGGTGTCCACAATGATCTTGCGCCCGGTCACCCCGGTGTCGCCCATGGGCCCCCCGATCACGAACCGCCCGGTTGGGTTGATGTGGTACTTGGTATCGGCATCCACCAGGTTCTTCGGCACCACGGGATCGATCACCAGCTTGCGGATGTCGCGGCGCAAATCTTCGGTCTTGACCTCTTCTCCGTGCTGCGATGAGATCACCACCGCATCAATCCGCACCGGCTTGCTCCCTTCATACTCGACCGTGACCTGGCTCTTTCCGTCCGGCCGCAGATACGCCAAAGTGCCGTCGCGCCGCACCTGCGAGAGCTGGCGCGTCAGCCGCCGCGCCAATGCCACCGGCAGCGGCATCTTCTCGGGCGTCTGGTCGCAGGCATAACCGAACATCATGCCTTGGTCGCCTGCGCCCTCGCGATCCACGCCCATGGCGATGTCGCCCGACTGCTGATGCACACTCACCAACACCCCGCAAGTGTCGCAGTCGAAGCCGTAGCGGGCGTCCGTATACCCGACCGCGCGCACCGCTTCGCGCGCCACAAGCTGATAATCAATGTGGGCCCGGGTCGTGATTTCGCCTGCGACCACAATGAGTCCGGTCGTGAGCAGCGCCTCGCAGGCCACGCGGCTGGTCGGATCCTGCGCCAGCGCAGCGTCCAGGACGCCGTCGGAAATTTGATCTGCGATTTTGTCGGGATGGCCTTCGGTGACCGACTCAGAAGTGAAAAGGGTGCGGTGCGGCAAGAGCTGTGCCTCGATTCAGAAGGTACATGGACTGCAAACCTGATGATTTTACTACATTCGTCCCTGTTTTAGGGACCTGCAGGGCCTACAGGCACCGGCGCCAGCAGTTGTTCTTTGCGGTAGACCAAGGAGCCGGCGTCGTAGGTCGCCAGCTCGAAACCGTGTCCATGGGTGATTGCGTCCGTGGGGCAGGCCTCGACGCAGTAGCCGCAAAAGATGCAGCGGTTGTAGTCAATGTTGTACACCTTGGCATAGCGTTCGCCGGCGCTGATCCGTTCCACCGCGGTGTTCTCCGCCGCCTCGATGTAGATGCAGTTCGCGGGGCAGGCCGCCGCGCACAAAAAGCAGGCCACGCATTTTTCCAGCCCATTCTCATCGCGCTGCTGCACATGGACACCGCGAAAGCGCGCCTCGAAGCGCACCGGCTCGTCCGGATAGAACTCCGTTATCGGCGGAATGAACATATTCTTCAGGGTCACGCCAAGGCCAGTAGCGATGGCGGCAAGATCCTTCACAGGCTGGGCGAAATCGGGCATGCCCCTATAATAAACCGTGCGCAACGACCTTCGAGCCCCGGACCAACTCCGCCCGCTGAAGCTCGAACCCGACTTTCTCCCCACGGCCGAAGGTTCGGTGCTGATCGATATGGGTTCGACCCGGGTGCTCTGCGCTGCCACGCTGGAAGATTCCGTTCCGCCGTTCCTGCGCGGCCAGGGCCAGGGGTGGGTGACCGCCGAGTACTCGATGCTTCCGCGCGCCACCCTCACGCGCACCCCGCGCGAGGTGGCCAAAGGGCGGCAATCCGGCCGCACGCTCGAGATCCAGCGCCTCATCGGCCGCTCGCTGCGCGCCGTCACCAATCTCAAGGCTCTGGGCGAGCGCACCATCATGCTCGACTGCGATGTGCTTCAAGCCGACGGCGGCACCCGCACCGCCTCCATTTGCGGCGCGTTCGTCGCGCTCGCCATGGCGCTCCAGCGCCTGGCCGAGGCGGGTTCCCTGCCCCGGGTGCCGCTGCGCAATTACCTGGCGGCCACAAGCGTCGGCATTGTCGCCGGCGTGCCCATGCTCGACCTGAACTACCAAGAAGATTCCCAAGCCGAAGTGGACATGAACCTGGTCCTGACGGGCGACGGGCGCTGCGTCGAGAGCCAAGCGACGGCCGAGCGCGAGCCCTTTACCGACGATCAACTGCACGAGCTCATGCGCCTGGGCCGCCTTGGCATCGGCCAGATTCTCGCCAAGCAGCACGAGCTGCTCCAGCTTTCGCTGCCGCGCTTCTCGTGACTTTGCATCTCGCGACCGGCAATCCTGGCAAGGTGAACGACTTTGCCGGAGTGCCTGAACTGCACTTGTCGGTGCTGCCGGGCTTTGCTGCGCTCGCTTCGGTGGAAGAAACCGGAACCAACTTCGAGGCCAACGCCAGAATCAAAGCCGAGCATTACAGCCGCTTGGCACCCGAGATCTGGCTGGTGGCCGACGACTCGGGCCTCGAAGTGGACGCGCTCGGCGGCGCACCCGGCGTCCTCTCCGCCCGCTTTGCCGGACTTCATGGCGACGACGCAGCCAACAACCGCCTTCTGCTGGCCAAGCTCCACGACCTCCCGCCAGAGCGCCGCACGGCCCGCTACCGCTGCGTCCTCGCCCTGGCCCGCGGCGGCGCGGTGGTGCGGTGCTTTGAGGGCGTTTGCGAAGGCCTCATCCTCGATCACCCGCGCGGAACCGGCGGCTTTGGCTACGATCCGCTCTTCTATTCCAAGGCTGCGAAGGCGACGTTCGCCGAAATCAGCCTCAAGCGCAAAGCCGCGCTCAGCCATCGCGGCGCAGCTGCGCACGCTCTGCTACAGTGGTTGCGCCAGCATGACGAAAAAGACTAGCGCCATCATCCAGGGCTTGGCGAAGGCTTATCCCGACGCCCAGTGCGCGTTGAACCACAAGAACGCCTGGCAGCTCCTGGTGGCCACGATCCTCTCGGCGCAGTGCACCGATGCGCGCGTGAACATGGTGACGCCGGCGCTGTTCAAGAAATACCCAACCCCGAAGGCCATGGCCGCGCTCACCCCGGAAACGCTCGAACCCGAGATTCGCAGCACCGGGTTTTATCGCAACAAGGCCAAATCCATCGTGGGCGCGGCCCGGCAAATCGTGGCGGCGCACGGCGGCGAAGTGCCCTCGACAATGGAAGATCTGCTCACGCTACCGGGGGTCGCGCGCAAGACCGCCAATGTGGTCCTGGGGGTCTGGTTCCACCAAGCCGCCGGGGTGGTGGTGGACACTCATGTCCAGCGCCTGAGCCAGCGGCTCGCGCTCACCAAGAACGAAAGCCCCGAGAAGATCGAGCAGGACCTGATGCGCACGATTCCGCAGAGCGAGTGGATCGCGCTGAGCCACCGCCTGATCGCCCACGGGCGCGCAGTGTGCATCGCGCGCACGCCCAAATGCGCCGTCTGCCCGATTGCATCCCGCTGCAATTCGGCCGACAAGACCTTGTAGTGCGGACGGCTCAGGGTTGGGGCGATTCCACCAGCGGCGGCAGCTTGCCGGTCGCCGAAAAGGCGGCAGAAATTCGATCGAAGCGCCGCGTCTGCTGCTGCCAATACATGAGCTCGGCGTCATAGCGCACCAGGATGTTGTCGAGGAAATAGGGCGTATTTCCCTCGAGCCAGAGCGCCCGGTACTGCTCGCGCAGGCTCGAGGTCTGGTCGCGCAAATCCTGCAGGAGACCGTTCATCGAGTTCACCCGCGACAGCATGCGGCTCACTGTGCCGCGTGTGGCTCCCGGCGCTTGCGCCTGGGCATAGAGGTCGGCAATGTACTGGGCGTAGATCGCCTTTTCGCCCAAATAATCGAAGCGCCGCGCGGCGAAAATCACAGGTTCGAGCAATTGCCGATTTCGCCGCGCCGCGCTGAGATTCTTCGCCATCTCGTTCAGCACACCCTCGGCAACGATTCGGATCTGGTGCGCCTCGGGCGCCATCCGCCCATACAAATCCTGGCCGGCTGCGGTGAACGCCGGTGTCCATACCAGGCTGTCGGTACCGGAGCGGTGCACTGAAGTGCGCAGCAGCCCGTGAATTCCCGACAGGTTTTCGATCGCATGTTCGAAATTGTGCCCGTCGGCGCGGAACACGGCCCAGTCGAAGGCGGCTTGGAAGCGATCCAGCGCCGGAGCATCCTCCCATCCCACTGCGGCGCCATCCGCGATGCCGTACCAGCAGTAGTCGAACATGCTCTCGCCGTCGTCGTTCCAGGTGGTATTGAGCAATCCGGTCGCACCGAGCCGGCGCCCGTCTCTCACAAAGCCGCCGATGTTCTGCTCTGCCGCCGATTCATCGGGAAAGATCATGCTCCAATTGCTCACACCCGGCGCCACCCAGGTATCGAGGCCGGCGTCGGTGAAGGGACGAATCAGCTTGTCGTAGCTCGTTCTGACGCCGTAATCCCACGGCACCGCGATCATGTCCTTGGGAAGCTGGGAGAGCAGGTCGGGATGCGCCTGCGCAATGTCGCCCCAGAACAGGACCTTGCGGTGGTAGGGTTGGAGCCTGGCGTCAATGTCCTTGAGGTAATTCAGGTACAGCGCCCCGGCACCCTCCGATTTCTGCATTTCCTGCGAACGCCCGGTGCCCAGCTCCGCCGTCTCGTCGGCGCCGATGTGGAAGAACGGCCCTGGGAAGGCCGGGGCCAACTCGGCGAACATCTCGCCGATAAAATCCAGCGACGCCGGCTCAGCGGGCGAAAGCACGTGACCGTAGGGCGTTTCGGCCAGATTCTGGAACCACTCTTCCTGCAGTCCGAGGTGGACGTGGCCGAAAGCCTCCTGCTCCGGGATCACCGTGATGTGATACTTGGCAGCGTCCGCGACAATCTTCGCCGCTTCTCCGGCGTCGATCGCGCCCCCCGGCGCGCTCCACACCGGGTAGGCCTTGTAGGCGAAGGTGTTCTCGAAGTACAGCACCAGCGCGTTGATTTTCAGCTCGCCCAGCAGCGGCAAATCCCGCTCGAAGGCGGCGAGGCTCGGAATCGGCCCGCGGCTGAGATCGGGCTGCACGGCCCGCCAGCGCAGCGCCGGCCAATCCACAATCCGCACCGCCGGCGCCGCCGCCGCATGCGCCGCGGCGGGGTGGATCAACTGGCGCAGCGTCTGCACCCCATAGAAAATTCCGGCCGCCGTGGGTGCGACCACCCGCGCCTGCCGCGGCGTCACCTCCAGCGCGTAGCCTTCGGAGGCTGCCGCCGCCGGCAACGAAGCCCCGGACAAGCGGCGGCCGCGTTCGAGCACGATCGTACCCGAGCCGCCGCGCACCACCTGGGCGCTCACTCCGTCCATATCGTGCAGCTCCTGAGCCAGTTGGCGGGCGGCGAACTCATCGTCGGCGTTCGCCGAGGCCACGGCGATCTTCACCCGGGCGCCAAGCCGCAATTCCCCGTTCGTTTGCGCAACTTGGCGCGGATACGGCAGCAGCTCAAGCGTACTTTGCGCTGACGCCACGCCCGCAAGCCCCAGCAGCGATGCGGCCAACACCCATTGTTTGAGCATTTCAACCTTCGCTGAACTGGCTGCCGCCGAGCCGCAGAAACGCCGGGATGTCGAGTTCGGAATCGGCATCGGCATCGGCTTCGACATCGGCTTGGGCATCACCTGGGGCGGTGCGACGCCCGGACGCCAGCGGCGCGATTTCGATCGGCGCTGCCGCCGGCGCAGGCTGCGGTTGCTGCGGCGGCCCGGCGAACCGCGCCGCCGACGCGCGCTGCTGAATGAACTCTTCGCGGAATCCGGTGGCGATGACGGTGATCTTCACCTGATCCTTCATCTCCTCGTTCAACGTCGCTCCGAAGATGATGTTCGCGTCTTCGTGCGCCGCCGCCTGGATCACGCGGCTTGCCTCGTTGACCTCCGACAGCATCAGATTGCTCGAACCGCTGATGTTGATCAAGATGCCGCGCGCCCCCTCGATCGAGGTGTTTTCCAGCAGCGGGCTCGAGATCGCTGCCCGCGCCGCCTCGACGGCCCGCTGGGGCCCAGCGCCGATTGCGGTGCCCATGATCGCGTAGCCCATCCCTTGCATGATCGTGCGCACGTCGGCGAAGTCGCGGTTGATGATTCCCGGAATGGTGATGATGTCGCTGATGCCCTGCACCGCTTGCCGCAGGATGTCATCGGCAATGCGGAACGATTCCATGAAAGGGGCGTTCTGAGCGACCTGCAGGAGCCGGTCGTTGGGAATCGTGATCACCGTGTCCACCGCCTCGGCCAAATCGCGCAGGCCTTGTTCGGCCTGCGCCATGCGGCGCCTTCCTTCGAACATGAAGGGCTTGGTGACCACGGCCACCGTCAGCGCGCCCAATTCGTTCGCAAGCGATGCAATCACGGGAGCAGCGCCGGTTCCTGTGCCACCGCCCAGCCCCGCGGTCACGAACACCATGTCGGCGCCTTCGAGGGCCTCGATGATCTTTTCCGTGTCCTCGAGCGCGGCGCGCCGCCCCACTTCCGGGTCGCTGCCGGCGCCGCGACCGCTGGTGAGCTTGCTGCCGAGCTGAATCTTCACCGGCGCTTGCGCCAGCCGCAGCGCCTGGATGTCGGTGTTGGCGACGATGAAATCCACCCCGTCCAGCCGCGCGTCAATCATGCGGTTGACAGCGTTTCCGCCGCCTCCGCCCACGCCGATCACCTTGATGCGCGCCGCGGTGTCATCGTCTTCTTCGATTTGGAGGCGGATGGGAGTTTCTGATGCCACGGTTTTCTCGATAGTATACTTGCCGCATGGCGCTCCCGAAAAGCGAGAAAATCTGGCGCAACGGAACTTTCGTGGATTGGGATGCCGCCCAGATCCATGTGCTCTCCCATGTCGTCAGCTACGGCTCCGCGCTCTTCGAGGGGTTGCGGTGCTACGCCACGCCCGAAGGCCCCTCGCTTTTCCGTCTCGGCGACCACATGGAGCGACTGCTGCGCAGCGCCAAGATCTACCGCATGGATCCGGGCTTCTCCCGCACCCAGCTGGAGCAGGCGGCGGTCGAACTGATCCGCATCAACCGACTGCCGCAGGCCTATGTCCGCCCGATCGTGCTGCGCGGCTACGGCGCCATGGGGGTCGGCGTGAAGCCCGGCGACAACCCCATCGAAACCTTCATCGCCGGCTGGGACTGGGGCACCAAGTACATGGGCGCGACGGCGCAAGAGGCCGGCGTGGATGTCCGGGTCTCGTCCTGGCGGCGCATCGCGCCCGATACGCTTCCGGCGATGGCCAAGGCGTCGGCCAACTACATGAACTCGCAGCTGATCAAGCTCGAGGCGTTTGCGGACGGCTACGCCGAAGGCATCGCTCTCGACGCGGCGGGCAACCTGAGCGAAGGCAGCGGCGAAAATCTGTTTCTGGTCCGCGAGGGGAAGCTGGCGACGCCGCCGCTCAGCTCCTCGGTGCTGCCGGGCATCACGCGCGATTGCGTCTTCAAGATCGCCACCGAGCTGGGCATCGAGGTGCGCGAGGAGACATTGCCGCGCGAGTCGCTCTACATCGCGGACGAGGCTTTCTTCTGCGGCACGGCGGTCGAAATCACCCCGATCCGATCCGTGGATCGCATCCCGATCGGCGCGGGCTCCCGCGGGCGCATCACCGCCGCGATCCAGAAACGATTCTTTGCGTTGGCCAAGGGAGAAGCCGCTGACGTCTACGGCTGGCGCACTCCGGTCGAGGTTCCCGTCTCCACGCGCTGAACGCGTTCCGGAGCTGGGCGGGGCGACCCCGCGAGCGGCAGGGGCCCTGCCGCCGCAGGCCTCAAGCTTTGGCGACGGTGTCGGCGAGGGTTTCCTTGCCGTACTTGCTGGCCACGTACTCCTCCATGATGGCGATAAACTCGTCCGCGAGGCGCTCTCCGTGCAGCGTGCGCAGCAGCCGTCCGTCCACGTACACCGGCGCCTTCGGCGCCTCGAACGTTCCCGGCAGCGAGATGCCGAGATTCGCCTGCCGGCTCTCGCCCGGCCCGTTCACCACGCACCCCATCACCGCCACCGACATCGCCTGCACGCCGGGGCGCTCCTTGCGCCACTCCGGCATGCGGCGCCGGATGTGTTCCTGAATCTGCTCCGCCATCGCTTGAAAAAACGTACTGGTGGTGCGGCCGCATCCGGGGCACGCCGTCACTTGCGGCGTGAAGTGCCGCAGTTCGAGAGATTGCAGAATCTGCTGCGCAATGCGCACCTCTTCGGTCCGGTCCCCGCCCGGCGGCGGCGTCAGCGACACCCGGATGGTGTCGCCGATTCCCTCCTGCAAGAGCACCGCAATCGCCGCCGTGCTCGAGACAATTCCCTTGGCACCCATGCCGGCTTCGGTCAGGCCCAGGTGCAGCGGATACTCGCATTGCGAGGCCAGCTTGCGATAGGTGGAAATCAGATCCTGCACGCCGGAGAGCTTCGCGCTCAAGATGATCCGCGCCGGCGGCAGCCCGCAGCGCTCGGCGGCCTCGGCCGACTGCAGCGCCGAGGCCACGATGGCCTCGATCATCACGTCTTTGGCAGGCGCCGGATGCGCCAGCTTCGAGTTGGCGTCCATCATGCGCGTCAGCAGCGCCTGATCGAGCGAGCCCCAATTGACCCCGATGCGCACCGGCTTGCCGTGCTCGATCGCGGCCGCAATCATGGTCTGGAAATTCGAGTAATCCTTCCGGCCGATGTCGGCGTTCCCGGGGTTGATGCGGTACTTATCCAGCGTGCGGGCGCAATCCGGAAATTGCCGCAGCAGCTGGTGCCCGTTGTAATGGAAATCACCGATCAGCGGGACGGCGCAGCCGCGGTCCCGAAGCCGCGATGCAATCTCAGGCACCGCTCGCGCTGCCGCCTCGGTATTGACCGTGATGCGGACAAGCTCCGAGCCCGCACGCGCCAACGCTTCCGACTGCGCCGCGGTGGCCGCGGCATCGGCGGTGTCGGTGTTGGTCATGGATTGCACCACGATCGGAGCGCCGCCTCCAACCGCCACGCCGCCCACCCGCGCTGCAACCGTCGGACGCCTCACGTAGATCCTTAATTGCGCACGACAACCGCGCGCACGATGTCGTTATAGACGACCACGGTCATTAGGATCAGCAAGAACGCCATGCCCACCTGGTACACCCGCTCCTTGATCCGCAGGCTGATCTCGTGCCGCAGGATGGATTCAATGAAGAGGAACATAATCATTCCGCCATCCAGCACCGGGATGGGCAGCAGGTTCAAAATGCCGAGGTTGAGGCTAATGAGCGAGGTCACCGAAAACAGCGGCAGCAGACTCGATGAACGCGCCGCATCGCCGGTCACCGACGCGATTCCCACGGGCCCCTGCAGATTCTGAATTGAAGCTTTATGGGACACCAGCTTTCCCACCAGGTCCAGAATCACCATGCTGAACTGCTTGTTGTCATCGAGCGAATGCTGGAGCGCCTCGGAGAACGGCAGCTTCAAGTAGGTCAGGTCACTGGTGAACGCCGCACCCACCATCCACTGCCTCTGCCCAACGTTCTCTTGCAGCGTCGGCGTCACCCGCACCAAGAGGGTTCGGCCGCCGCGAAGCACTTTCATCAGCACGGGATTGCCAACCTCTCCCAGCTTCGCCGATTGCTTCGGCGGCTGCGCCGCCTGCATCTGCGCCACCAAATTCCCGGGGTCGAGCACCTGGGTTCCATTGAGTTCGAGGATCTGGTCGCCGGCGCGCAATCCGGCTTGCGCTGCGGGCGATATCGGCGTCACGTCACTGAAGCGCGTGACCTCTTCCGGCGCGACCCCCACCAGCGGCGGCGCGTCATTCCCCTGCGACACCGGCGTAAGCTGGGTATTGATGCGCACGCCGTTGCGCTCGACCGTCATCGCAAGCGGGTGGTCCACCGAGACTGCCGTTTTCAAATAGACCGTTTCCCAGGTCGGGTTCACGACGCCGTCCACGACCACGATCCGGTCCTTCGGCTGCAGCCCCGCCTTCGCCGCCGGCGTGCCCGGAATCACTTCCGCGACATTGGCCGGCTCATCCAAAACCGGGTTATGCGGATACTCCCGCATATACACCGGAATCAACAGGCCCACCGCGAGTACCGCGTTCATAAAGGGCCCGGCGATCGCCACAATAAATCGCTGCCATCGCGGCTTCGACAAGAACTCGTCGGGACGCCCGCTGGGCTGATCCATCGGGTTCTCGCCGGCCATCTTCACATAGCCGCCCAGCGGAAGCAGGCTCAACCGATAGTCGGTGCCGCCTACGGTCACCCCAACCAGCCGCTTGCCAAACCCGAGAGAAAAAGTTTCCACACGGATGCCGAATGCCTTGGCAGCAATAAAATGCCCTAGTTCGTGCACGAACACAATCACGCCGAGCACCACGGCGACGGCCAGCGTGTTGGTCAGAATGTGACTCATAAGGCGTGTCTTTTCAATAGATCTTCGGCCAAACGTCGCGCTTCAGCGTCGGCTGCAAGGATGGAATTCAATTCCTCCGGACTCCAATCCTGCCCCACCATGGCGGCCATCGTCTCTTCTATGATCGGCGCAATTGCGGTGAACCGCAATTTTCGTTGCACGTAGCCTGCCAATGCCACCTCGTCGGCCGCATTCAGCGCCACCGCTGCCACGCCGCCTGCCCGCCACGCGGCGCGCGCGAGGCCCAAGCATGGAAAACGCTCCACGTCGGGGCGCTCAAATTCCAATCTCGATATTTCTTCCAATTTTAGCCTGTTTCGCTCCGCCTCGATCCGGATCGGGTAGGTCAGGGCATATTGAATGGGTATGCGCATGTCCGGCGGCCCCAACTGCGCGATTACCGATCCATCCACAAACTCGACCATCGAATGCAGGATCGATTGCTGATGCACGAGCACCTCGACTCGATCCTCTCCCAACCCAAACAACCAGCAGGCTTCGATCACCTCGAATCCCTTGTTCATCAGCGTGGCTGAATCCAGGCTGATGCGCGTGCCCATGCTCCAAGTCGGATGCCGCAGCGCCTGTTCGGGCGTGACCGCTTCGAGTTGGTGAGCCGGCACCCGCAGGAGAGGACCTCCGGATGCGGTCAACGTGATCCGTTCGACCTCGCGCGGAGATCCGCTGCGCAGGCATTGGTGCACCGCGCTGTGCTCGCTATCCACCGGCAAGATCGCCGCGCCGGTAGCGCGGGCACGCCCGAGCAGCAACCCGCCCGCGACCACCAGCGCTTCCTTGTTGGCGAGCGCGATGTCGCGCCCGGCCTCGACGGCCGCGAATATAGCCGGCAGAGCAGTCACACCCACCGTGGCTGCCAGCACCATGTCGGCGTCGGCGTGCGTGGCCACGGCCCGCAAGCCCTCGGGGCCGTGCAGGACCTCCGGCACTGGGGCACGCCGAGCGCGCAGCAGCGCCGCGACCTCGGCTGCGGCAGCCGGCGTCGCCATCGCGATGAGGCGGGGGCGGAAGCGGGCCGCTTGCTCGGCCATGAGCTCAGCGTTTGTGCCGGCGGCGAGGGCCACGGCGCGCAATCGTTGCGGCAAGCTGCCGATCACGTCCAGGCCGCTGCGCCCAATCGAGCCGGTTGAACCGAGCAGGGCAATGCCTCGCCGTTTTGTTGTGCTCATGGTCAGGGATGAAAAAACGCCAAATAGTACCAGAGCACCGGCGCGGCGAACAGCATCGCATCAATACGGTCGAGCACACCGCCATGGCCGGGCAGCAAGCTGCCCGAGTCCTTCACCGCCGCCCCGCGCTTGAATAGCGATTCCATCAAGTCTCCCAACTGGGCAGCAACATTCAGCACCACAGCCACCGCGATCAACACCGGCGCGCCTTGCCAAATCGCGACGCTCAAACCCACCAGGGCTGCCGCGGTCAGCGAGGCCAAGCCCCCCTCCCACGATTTCTTCGGGCTCACACGCGGTGCCATCGGCTGCTTCCAGATGCTGCCGCCCCAGGCCCGCCCGGCATACAGCGCAACAGTATCGCCGATCCACACCACCAAGAGCAGAAACACCAGCCACACGGAACCAAACGCCTGCAGTCGAATCGCGCCGAACACACCGAGGAACAGCCCCAGATACGCCACGCCCAGCAGCGTGACGCCGGCCGAAGTGAAGCTGGATCGCATTTTATCCGGCCGGCTCAGCGCCCTGCCAAGCAGCACGAGCACAGCGGCCAACATGCCCGCTACGCCCAACCGCGCGGGCACCGGCCAGGGCAGCGCCAGCTCGAGCACAGTGCCCGCGGTCAGGGCCATGCCGAGCAGGCGGTAGGGCTCGGCCCCGGTGTTCGCGGCCAAATCGTAGAATTCCCGCACCGCCTGCAGCGCCAACAAAACGAGCAGCAGAGCGAACAGCCATACCGGCGCCCACACCACTGCCGCCAGCACGCCCGGCACCAGCACGATGGCCGTCCAGACCCGTCTCACGCCGAAACGGCGCCCTTCCGCCGTGCCCGCGCCGGCTCGTGGGCTCCCAATCCGCCGAAACGCCGCTCCCGCGATTGATACTCCAACAGCGCCCGCACCAGCTCGCGTTCGTCAAAATCCGGCCACAGGACCGGCGTCACCCAAATTTCAGCGTACGCAATCTGCCAGAGCAAGAAGTTGCTTACCCGCATTTCGCCACTGGTCCGGATCAGCAAATCGGGCTCGGGCAAGCGCGCGGTGTAGAGATGCTCTCCGAGCGCGGTCTCGCTGATGCGCAGTTGGTCCAGCCTGCCCTCTAGCCTAGCCTGGTTCACCAGCGCCTGGCAGGCGTCCACCAGCTCCGCGCGCGCGCCGTAGTTCAGCGCCAGCGTCAACACCATGCCGGTGCAGGAAGCGGTCGCGGTCAAGGCATTGGTCAAATCCGCCTGCACGGACTCGGGAAGCTCCGCCGTCCGTCCGATCGCCGCCAAGCGAATATTCTGCCGCCGCAGGTTTTCGGTCTCGCTGCGCAAATACCGCCGCAGCAGCCGCATCAAGAAATTGACTTCGGCCTCCGGCCGGCGCCAGTTCTCAGCCGAGAAGGCGTACAGCGTCAGCGCCGGGATCGCCAAGCGCGCGCAGGTCTCGACGGTCGAACGCACCGCCCGCACCCCCGCCAAGTGTCCCGACACGCGCGGGCGCATCCGCTTCCCCGCCCAGCGTCCACTGCCGTCCATGATCACGGCGATGTGCCGCGGCAGCCGCGCGCGGTCGAGCTTGCGCAGCAGGGCCTCGTCGCCCGCCTCAGCTCTGCGAATCAGGGACATGGAATGCTTATTATCGCTCGCTGAGCCAAGCGATCACATCGTCCACCGTGACCACTCCGAGCAGCCGCCGCTGGTCGTCCACCACCGGCAACGCCAGCAAGTTGTACTTGTTGAAGATCTCCGCCACATCCCGTTCGCCGCGGTCGCGCTCGACCGTGATCGGATCTTCGGCCATGGACCGGAGCGGGCTCACCGGCGCAGCCAAGAGAATCCGCGAAATCGGCACCATGCCCGTCAACTGCCCCTCGCCATTCAGCAGAAACACCGTCGTCACCGTCTCGACCTGCCCCTCGTAAGCCCGCAGCGCCGCAGTCGCCGCGGCGGCGGTCGCGGTCTCGCTCAGCGCGATGAAGTCCGTCGTCATTCGGCCGCCGGCGGTGTTTTCCGGATATTCCAGCAGATCGCTGACGTCCTCGCGCTCATCGGCTTCCATGTCTTGCAGGATTTTCTCCGACTGCTCTTGGGGCAGCTCGGCCAGCACGTCGGCCGCTTCGTCGGGCTCCATCTCCTCGATGATGTCCGCCGCGCGCTCCGATTCCAGACCCTCGATCAGCGAGCGCTGCATTTTGGGCGACACTTCGCCCAAGATATCGGCCGCCACCTCGCTGTCCAGCGATCCGAAGACCGCTTCCCGCTCCGCGGGCGCGAGTTCCTCCATGATGTCGGCCGCGTCTGCCGGATGCAGGCGTCCGAGCGCCTGGTAGGTGATCTGCAACTTCATGCGACGGGCCGGATCGGTCTCGACGAGATCGAACGTGCGCCAGGGAATGGACCGGGGGCGCACCCAGCTCGACGACGATGCCAGCCACGACCGCGGCACCAAGCCTTGCAGCAGTCGCCGCACCGCGCCCGCCACTCCAATCTCGACCTGCTGGGCTCTGAGCTCCCACTCGCCGTCGCGCCGATGCAGATCCAGCCCAACGTCATTCACCCGGACCACCTTGCGGCCATTGACATCAATGATTTGCTGGTCGAGGACATCGCGCCGCAGCAGCAAATGCCCGGAGTTGCCATCGACCGGCACCGGCGCGGCCTGCCGGGCCTCGACGGTCATGCCTTCCAAATCCAGCCCCAGCACCCGGACCGGCACCTGCCACAAATTCCCGTCGTGGCGGTAGATCACCATGCGCACCAGATTGACGTCCTGCTCGGGCTCGATCACCAACTCGCGCACCTTCCCCAGCCGGTGTCCGTTCCCGGCGCGCAGCGGCAAATTGATGAGTTCGGTAAGGTAAAACACAACCCATAGTACCGCCGACTTGGTTTTGCCTCTAGCCCCTGGGAGTGGGGCCTTTCCTGATGTCCAAGCCCCATGCGAGACAACCGGGAAAGGCCGGTACACCATTTTTGAGACCCCTTCAAGCCTCCGGCTTCTATAAAATGGTCCCGAGGCATCCATGGCACCCACCGCGACCGCCCCCGATCCCAACCTCACCGTCTGGTTCGCAGGCAAGTACACTCGCCTGGCCGATGCCCAGGTCAACATCCTTACCCACGCGCTCAACTACGGCACCGCCGTTTTCGAGGGAATTCGCGGATACTACGACGCCGATACCAGCGAGCTCTACCTCAACCGCGCCCTCGATCACTACCAGCGCTGGAAGGCGAACTGCGGCATCCTTCGCCTCAACATTCCCCATTCCGCCGAAGAGCTTTGCGCGATCACCGCAGAGCTGTGCCGGCGCAACCAGTTCCGGACAAATATTTACATCCGCCCGCTCGCCTACAAGGCCTCGGCGCGCATTGGCGTCCATTCCGACAACAACGACGCCCACGCGATCGTGGCCGTACCCTTCGGCGATTACTTCGCCGCACGCGAGCAGTTCAAAGCCGGTGTCGTCAGCTGGCGCCGCGTGGACGACCTTGCCATCCCCAGCCGCGCCAAAATTTCGGGCGCCTACGCGAACAGCGTTCTGGCGGGCGACGAAGCCGCCGCCAACGGGCACGACGAAGCCATCTTCTTGAACCAGGACGGCCACGTCGCCGAAGGCGGCGCGTGCAACATTTTCCTCGCGCGGCACGGCAGGCTCATCACCCCGCCGGTGACCGACAACATCCTTGAGGGCATCACGCGCGACAGCATCATCGAGCTCGCACGCCACGAGCTCGGCGTTGAAGTGGTCGAGCGCCCGGTGGACCGCAGCGAGCTCTATATTTGCGATGAAGTATTTTTCTGCGGCACCGGGGTCGAAATTCTACCGGTCACCCATGTGGATCATCGCCCTGTCCGCGACGCCCGCCCCGGCGCGATCACGGTCCGTCTGCGTGAAATGTATCGCCTCGCCACGCGCGGCAAACTCCCCGCCTATCGGCATTGGCTCCAGCCCACCCTCGCCGCCGAGGCGGTGCGTGCCTAGAAGCTGTCTCAAAAGGCAGAAGTTCGTGAGTTACCCTATTCGTTCCCTCTGAGGCCGCATTGCCCGAAACCGATCTCCCCGAGTCCCCCGCTCCTGCACCCGCTCCCGGGCCCGAGGCTGCGCCGAGCCCCGCTTGCGAGCCCGAGGCTGCGCCGGGCCCCGCTTCCCCGGGCGCGCCGGCCCCGGCTCCAGCTACTGCCCCGCGCCCCAAACGCCGTCGCCCGCGGCGGCGGCGTCCGCCAAGCGGCGGACCGCGCCCGGTTCCATCGAGCAGACCTCCAACCACATCTTCCCATCCAGCCGCTCCAGCACAGCGCCCCCATTCCGCACCCGATCCCACGATCCACTGGCGCTCTGCCGTTCGTACATTCTTGATCTCCCGCGCCCTCGACCAGCTAGAAGAGCGCCAACTCTATCCCGCCAAGAAGGTCCTGTATCAGTTTTCCGCCCGCGGCCATGAACTCGGCCAAATCCTGCTGGGCTTGCAGCTCACCGGCACGCATGACGCTGCCAGCGGCTATTACCGCTCCCGCCCGCTACTGATCACCCTCGGCCTCTCGCCGGCTGACGCGCTCGCCGGCAGCATGGCACTTTCGGGGAGCGTCAGCGAGGGGCGCGACATTGGTGCGGTATACAATCTTCTTCCGCCGCCCGGCCGCACCGGTCCCACGGTACTGCCCATGGCCGGGGGCGTCGGAACCCAGTACACGACCACCGCAGGCTGGGCCCGCTCGATCCTTTACCATCGCGACCAGCTCGGCGACGAATCCTATCGCGGCTCGATCGCCGTCGCGCTCGGTGGCGAGGCCTCGGTCGCCACCAATGGCTTCTGGTCGGCGCTCACGCTGGCCACCACGCTCCGGCTGCCAATGCTCTTCCTCATCGAGGACAATGGCTTCGGCATCTCCGTTCCCGGCGCGCAGCAAACCCCGGGCGGCAACATCGCCAACAATCTCGCTTCATTCCGCAATCTCCGAGTCTGGGACGGCGACGGCACCGAGCCGGCCGACACCCAGCGCTGCCTTTCCGGCGCCCTCGCCGCAGCGCGCGGCGACCGCGCTCCCGCGCTGGTCCGGCTCTCGGTGCCACGCCTCAGCGGACACTCCGGCCAAGACTCCCAGGCCTACAAAGGCGAGCAGATCCTCGCTGCCGAACGCGGCCGCGACCCGCTGCCCAAGCTTCGCCGCTATCTCGTCCCCGCCGTGCTCTCCGACGCGGAGTGGCGCCAACTCGAGACCGAGGCCGCCAGCACTGTGGCCGCCGCGCGCGCCGAGGCCGAAGCCCGTCCGCAGCCCGATGCCGCGCGCGTGCGCGAATTTGTGTTCGCGGCCACCGCCCCCACCCCAACCCTCGCGCCCGAAACCGAAGGCGCCCGCATCAACATGGTGGAGGCGATTCGACGGACGCTGCGCTCGGAGCTGGCGCAGAACCCCAAGGTTCTGGTCTTCGGCGAGGATGTCGGCCCGAAAGGCGGCGTGCACACCGCCACTCAAGATTTGCAAGCCGAATTCGGCGCCGGCCGCGTCTTTGACACGAGCCTTTCGGAGGAAGGCATCATCGGCTCGGCCACCGGCCTTGCGCTCGCCGGCCTCCGGCCAGTGGCCGAGATCCAGTTCCGCAAATACGCCGAGCCGGCCACCGAGCAGCTCACCGACTGCGGCACGATGCGCTGGCGCACCGCCAACCGCTTCTCGGCTCCGATCGTGGTGCGCATGCCGGGGGGATTCTTCAAGTGCGGCGACCCCTGGCACAGCGTCTGCAGCGAGGTCACCTTCGCACACGCGCTGGGGTGGCAAGTTCTATTCCCGTCGAACGCCGCCGACGCAGCGGGATTGCTGCGCGCCGCAATGCGCAGCCCCAACCCAAGCATCTTTTTCGAACACCGCAATCTTCTCGACGGGGCGTCCGCCCGCCGCCCCTATCCCGGCGATGAGTACGTGCTGCCGATCGGCCAAGCGACCTGTGTTCAAGCCGGCGACGGGGTCACAGTCGTCACCTGGGGCGCGATGGTCGAGCGCTGCCTTGAAGCTGCGGCCACGCACCCTGGC
>DATNED010000024.1:0-24548 GCA_035553115.1 Terriglobales bacterium
GACACTGCCCGACAATCCCAACGTGCGCATCTTCGCGGCCACCGTCGCGGCAGGTCCCGCGCCCGCGGCCGCCGCCGCGCCGCTCTACGATGTGCTCCCCTCGCCGCACCTCACAGCGGAGGGCCGCGCGCTGCTGTACACCCAATCCACCGGCCCGGACGCGCCGTTCTATGCGCCGCGACCGGTTCCCCCCGGAAGGCCCCGTCCCGGAAGCCCGCTTGCGGGCAATTGGTAGACTGGATACATGCCCACTACCTGGAATATCGATTCGGTCCATACCCACGTTCAGTTTTCCGCGCGCCACATGATGGTGTCGAACGTGAAGGGGGTTTTTGCCAAGACCGCCGGCACGGTCGTACTCGACGCCACCGATTTCACCAAAGCGCAAGTTAATGTTTCCATCGAGGCGGCGAGCCTCGACACGCGCGAACCGCAGCGCGACGCGCATCTGCTCAGCGCTGATTTCCTCGACGCCGGCAAATACCCGGCGCTGACTTTCCGTTCCACGCGGATCGTTGCTGACGGCAAGGGGTTCCGCATGACCGGCGACCTGACCATTCATGGCGTCACCAAGCCGGTCACGTTAGCAGTTGAGGCGCCGACGCCGATTGCCAAAGACCCCTGGGGCGGCACCCGGCGCGGCTTCGAGGCTGCGGGGGAGATCAACCGCAAGGACTTCGGCCTGGCCTGGAACCAGGCGCTCGAAACCGGCGGTGTGCTGGTCGGCGACAAGATCAAGATCAACCTGGAAGTCGAGCTGATCCAGGGCTAGCGCAGTCCACGCGGCGGTGCCGGCTGGGTCGCCGCGCTGAATCAACGGCAAATCGCAGGCCGCGGATTGTAAACTGGGAGCGATGCCTGAGGCTCTCATCTGCGACGCGTTTAGGACGCCCTTTGGCCGCTACGGCGGCGCGTTGGCGAGCGTCCGCGCCGACGATCTCGCCGCCCAGCCGATCCGCGCACTGCTGCAGCGCAACCCCATGCTCGATCCCGGCGTGGTCTGCGATGTGGTGCTGGGCTGCGCGAACCAGGCGGGAGAGGACAACCGCAACGTCGGCCGGATGGCGGCGCTGCTGGCCGGATTGCCCGTGCATGTGCCCGGGGTGACGGTGAACCGACTGTGCGGTTCCTCGCTCGACGCATTGGCGCAGTCGGCACGCGCGATCCGCGCGGGCGAGGGCGGAGTGCTGATCGCCGGCGGGGTTGAAAGCATGTCGCGCGCGCCCTTCGTGCTGGCCAAGTCCGAGTCGGCCTTCAGCCGCTCCGCCGAGATCTACGACACCACCATCGGCTGGCGCTTCGTCAACCCGGCGCTCAAGGCGCAGTATGGGATCGATTCGATGCCCGAAACTGGCGAGAACGTCGCCGAGCAATTCAAGATCAGCCGCGCCGACCAGGACGCATTTGCCTTCCGCACGCAGCAGCGCTGGGCCAAGGCCCAGGGCGCAGGGTTCTTCGCGGCTGAAGTCGTTCCAATATCGATTCCGCAGAAGAAGGGCGAGGCCATGGTCGTGACCACCGACGAACACCCGCGTCCAGAGACGACACTGGAGGCGCTGGCGAAGCTCATGCCGGTGGTCCGCCCGGGTGGCAGCGTCACCGCGGGGAATGCGAGCGGCATTAACGACGGAGCGGCGGCGCTGTTGCTGGCATCGGCTGCCGAAGCGGAACGCTATAAGCTGCGGCCGCTGGCACGAGTGGTTACAAGTGCGGTGGCGGGAGTCGAGCCGCGCATCATGGGCATGGGTCCGGTCCCGGCGGCGCGCATGGCGCTCACCCGAGCCGGGCTGACACTGAGTCAGTTGGACGTGATCGAGCTCAACGAGGCATTCGCCGCGCAAGCGTTGGCGGTGCTGCGCGAACTCGGCCTGGGCGACGACGATCCTCGCGTCAACCCCAACGGCGGCGCGATCGCGATCGGGCATCCCTTGGGCGCGAGCGGCGCGCGCCTGGCCGCCACCGCCGTTCACCAGCTGCAGCGCGGCGGCGGGCGCTACGCCCTCTGCACGATGTGCATCGGCGTCGGGCAGGGCATCGCGGTCATACTCGAGCGCATTTAGTAATAGATCCAAAGGTGCTTGGCGATCTCGCCAATGCCAGCGAGATCGGGAGCCGAGTCGAGCGCGGAATAGATGCCGATGCCATTGCCGCCGCTCTGGTCAGTGATCACGCCGCCATATTGCTGCAGCGCGTGCATGATTGCCTTCACGGCGATCGAGGCCGCAAGCCCATTCACATTCAAGCTCGGGTCGAGCCGCAGCTTCGCACCTTCACGAAACACCGCGCCAGCTACGGTGCCGTCGGTGTGGCGGGCCGGCGCCTGATGCCCGAGCGCGCTGCTATTCATGGTGCCGGGAACAATCAAGCTGAGCGCGTGCTGGAGGCAGGTATCGCAATCGAGTTCGCCGGGCATGATGGAACCCGCCAATCCTGAAATCTGCGCGGCGGTAGTTCCGGGAGTGCCGTCGCCGTCCAGGTTTCCCTCGACAATCTGGCCGACATCGGTCGAGGTGGGCTGGCCGTTGCCGTCCACGCTCAGCTTCCAGAAGTCGTAATATTTGCCCGCGCTGCGGACGACGACGACCAAGTGCCCGTCATCGGCGCCGTAGCCGCCGGTCGAGGTTTGGAAGCCGCCGGCGGGGTTGGGAACGCAGATGCGATCCTTCAGATCGTAGTACTTCTTGTCGGTGAATGTGGTGCAGCCGCTGGTACCGTCGGTGTATTGCACCGGGTAATCGAATCCAGCCGCATGGGTATTCAAATAGATCGGCATTGCGCCGGTGATGCCCGCGATGTCGAGGCCCGAGCCGGTGGGTGCCGAGTAGAGCCACGACGCTGCGCTGCCGGTGAACAGACGGCCGTTGCCGCTTGGTGCCGGCGTTGGAGCGGGCGGCGCGGCGGAACTGGTATGGACCGCGGTCGGCATGCCGCCGCACGCAATGGTGGAAAGAAGCCCCAAGGGCAAGAGAACAGAAAGCAATTTCGACAAAAGAGGACCTTCCCGACGAAGGGCAGAGTAGAAGTTGCTCCCAGCCTATCGGTCGGTCCGCGTCGGCGACCCCAGACGATCTGCTCAATCCGCCGAAGTTTTGTTGCTTATGGCATCTAGGGTGTTCCGCTCCGCAGGGATCATCCGATCCTCATGTTTGGCACTTCGACTGCACAATTCCGCACATTGCATGGTTTCGCCGCCGCGACGTGCGAATTTCGCAGCCGTTCGCGCAACTCTTGCCCACCAGGCAAAGCTTGGTTGGCGCGGGCCCCAGCGCGGCTATGCCGCGCGTCCCGCTTATGCTCGCGCCGGTTTGGGGGCCCCTGGCCCCAAGCCGGCGCTGCGCTTCGCCGGGGCCGCGCCTGCGTTGTTCCCCGGGGACGGGCCGCCGTTCCGAATTTCGCAGCCTTCGCGCCGATTTTGCCCATGGGGCCAAGCGGCGCGACCCCCGCGAGTCGCGACCCCGCGGTTGGCAGCCGCCCAATTTTTTTGCACGGTCAGTAGTAAAGCCACAGATGAAGTCCGGTGAGATTCAGGGCGGTGAGGTCGGGGGCAGTCGCGAGGGCGGAGTAAAACGAGATCTGGCTGCCACCGGTTTGATCGGTGATCACGCCGCCGTAGAGTTGGAGCGCGCGCAGGATGGCCTTAACGGCGATGGAGGCTTGGAGCGAATCTACGTTGATCGCCGGATCAAAGCGAATTTTTGCCCCTTCGCGGAAGATTGCTCCGCTAACGCTGCCGTCTGTATGCGATGCGGGAGCCTGGTGCCCAATCAGGTTGCTGTTCAGGCTGCCGGGCACGATCACGCTGAGGGCGTGGTTGAGGCAGGTCTCACAATCGAGCTCGCCGGGCAGAATATCGCCCGCGAGGCCGGTGATATCGGCGGCGGTGGTGCCGGGTGTGCCGTTGCCGCTGAGCAGGCCCTTGAAGATGCCACCCACGTTGGTGCTGGCCGGCTGGCCGGCGCTGTTGGTTTCAAGCTTCCAGAAGTCGAAGTACTCGCCGGTCGCTGTGTTGACTACGACCAGATGGCCGTCATTGGCGCCGTAACCGCCAACTGAGGGATGGTAGCCATTGGCGGGGTTCGGGACGCAATATTGGTCGGTGTAGCGGTACTGGAGGGTATCGGTGAAGTTGGTGCAGCCGTGGGTGCCGTCGGTGTACTGGACGGGATAGTCAAAACCTTGGGTGTGGGTATTCAGATCGAACCGCATCCCGCCGGTTACACCGGAAATATTAATGCCGGTTCCGGAAGGTGCCGAGTAGAGCCAGTCGGCGGAGGATGAAGGGAAGAGGCGCGTGCTGACGCCGGGAGGCGGTGGCGGCGGAGTCACCGGAGGAGGCGGTGGCGGCGTGGTGCCCGCGCCGGCGGTGGTCACGGTCTGCACCGGCCCTTTTAGATCGGGATTCGAGTAGTTGCTCGATTCGGCCTGAACTGCGTAGGTGGTACCGGGCGCCAAACCGTTGACGGTGAGGACATGCTGGGTGGCGAGCACCCAGTTGTTCTGGGATAACGAGGGCGCGGAGATTCCGTAGTGAAGCTGCGAGTTGAGGGCCTGCGTTGTCGTCCAGCTGACGGTGAAGCTGCCTTCGGTGACTGCCGAGATCACGGGCGTGGACATGCCAGGTGGGGTTGGCGGAGCGCCTGCACTGCTGCTGCCGCCCGCGCTGCCCGCCAACGTCGTGATGGTCAAGACTGGGCTGAAAAGGTCGGGGTTCGAGAAGTAGCTCGATTCGGCCTGTACCGTGTAGGTTGTTCCCGCTTGGAGTCCGTTCACAGTGGCGGTGTGAGCGGTGGTCAAGGTCCAATTCGCCTGACGCACGAGCGCGTTGGCGCTGGTGCCGTACCGAAGCTGCGTGTTCAGGCGCTGGGTCGTGGACCAGCTCACCGTGAACGAAGTGGACGTAACGTTGGAGACGGTCGGCGCCAGCGTTTGCGCTGCCGCGCCTGCGCCCGCCAGAAAGAAAATCAGCAGGGTTTTCACTTTCACTCAGCCGCACCCCTCTATTCGAGTCAAGTACGAAGTAGCGTTGAGTGAGCGTACGAGGGCGCAGCCGGGCGGCGAATGCAGCGAATCCCCGAGATCGCGCGCCAAATCCGCTTAGTTGAGGCGGGGACTGCGCGGGGCGGCTTGCGCAGGCTCTTCGCAGCGACTGGGCCCGCGGCCTCCGCATCTGGAGTCCGATGGGGGTAGAGGCCTGAGACGGCTGGCGAGTCAGATCGTTCTTGGTCGCTTGGTTACAAAACGGTCACGAGCGCTAGCGCAGGGTGGTGGGCACCGCGCTGCCGGCGTAGAGGCCATTGAATAGGAACTTGAAGGTGCCGTGAGGCTGGGCGCGGAAGGTGATTTCCGGACCGATGGCGTAGATCGTGCCCTGGCCGATCTTGCCGCTCACGATCGCGGCGCCGCCATTCAGGTAGGCCTGTCCCCAGGCCCAGCCGCTTACGAGCGTCGCGGGGCCATTGAACCAGGCCACGTTCTTGGCCTCGTTCTGGCGGCTGGGGACGATGCGGAAGACCGGGCTGTGGTCGAAATCCACGTCGGCGGTGGGGGGCATACCGTAGGCCAGCGGCTGCGTGTTGTCCACAGTGATCCGCATCAGCGATCCCGGAATATAGAACTTGGTGGTCGGCAGCGGCTGCTCGACTCCGTTCGGTCCCATTTCGGTCAGATAACTGGTGATCGGAAGTCCGAGCGCCTCGGCCAAGGAAGTTCCGTTGCCGATGGTGAGCACGGTGCCGCCGGCTTTGACGAAATCTTCCAGCGCCGGCACGGTTTCGGCCGCGGTAATCGAGCCCATCATGGCCTGGTCTTCGGCGGGAACGGTGGCCATGATCTCAGGGGTGGTGACGCCGCGCCCGCCGCCGAATCCGCCGCGTCCGCCACCGGCGCCGGGCAGGCCATTGTCCACGAACACAATCACATCGAATCTGCTGCGCAAATTACCCGCATCGAGAATCTTCGGATACACCAATTCGTAGGGAAATTGGTACTGGTCGAGCATCCACCGCACCCAGCCGGAGGGCATGCTGCCGCCGTACTGATCGTAGAGCCCAACGCGAATCTTCTGGAGTTTCAGGGCGGCCCCGGCGGGCGCGGTGGCGACGCCGTGCACCGGCACACCGAACTCGGCCGCACCCTTCTGCAGAATCGGCAGCGCGGCCGCCGACGCGGGCACGTATAGGGTGCCGGTGCCGAGATCGCGGCCGTTGGCCGATTGCGGTGTCTGCAGCCAATAGACATCGGTGCCGGCGGCGAGCAGTTGGTTGGTCAGGATGAAGCCGTTATTCACTTGGTGGCTGATTAAATAACCTGCAGGGCTGGCAGCGCCGCTGATGTCGTACTTGGGCATGGATTGGAGTTGCCCGAAGGGAAGTTTCTCGAAGGGGCCGCCAAAGGCATCGAGCTCGCGGTCGAACTGGATGCCCATCTGGTCGGCCAGCGTCCAGCCCGCAGTATCGTAGGGGGGAATCGGCGGGCCGCCAGGATAGGCGAAGTCATTGGGATGGTGCTGCGGTTCGAACATATCCATCACGAACGGGCGGTCGGCCTGGGCCGCGATCACCACGAACGATCCGGCGGGATAGCTTCTGCCGTTGACTTGGAAATCGCTGGTGGCGCGCTCAATTTCGGTTCCGTTCTTGATGAGCGCATTGATGAACTTGGTGGCGGTGGCGAAATCGGGCTGGTTTGCGGGAATAATGTAGCCGCGCGGATCGCGATGCGCCGGGTCATGCAGCACCGAGTCGTAGAGTCCGGCGTCCAATCCACGCCCGCCGCGTCCGCCGAAGGCTTGAGCGTCGGCAGGGGCGGCGCCGCGCGCGCCGCGGCCATTGGCAGCAGGCGGCGCGCCGGCGGCTTCCAGGGCCGCGATGCGGTCGGGGGTGATCGTCCAATTGTCGCGGCTGCCACGCTGGATCGAGTTTCGCCCCATTTGATAAATGTTGAAGAGCAGCGATTCGCGGTTCTTCGAGGCGTAATCCAGCACCGCGCGATTATTCTGCGTTTCATAGGCGATCGACTGCGCATAATGCCACGGCCCCGGCGGAATCGGCAGCGGCCAATCGCCGGTGGGCTGCTGCTTTGCCGCCACCAGCGGAATCGTGATCGGGGTGGGATCGCCGATAATCTCGGTCAGCAGGCCGATGATGTTGTGGAAATAGGCGGTGGTGCGAACGCCGCCATCCCACCAAGTGGAGTAACTCGCGCCCGAGCGCTGCTCGGAGCCGCCCATGCCCTGTTCGACCAGCCGCTGGTGCATGGCTGTGCCGACGGCCTCGATATCGAGAGGGATGAGCGGATCAAAATTGTAGTTGAATGGGTCGCGGAACGGGGGCATGAAGATGACCCCGCCTGCCGGACCGGTTTGATGGTGGTTGTACAGGATTTCGGGGAACCATTCCTGGTACAACACCTTGTTCATGTTGGCGGTTTCGGCCATGTTCGACATGTAGGAGTCGCGGTTGTCGTCATGGCCGACGTAGCGGTTGTAGAGGGTTGGAAGCCCGGGCGCATTGGTACGCTCGCTCGGCGTCGAAATGCGCATGTACCAATTCGCGACCATTTCGGAGCCATCGGGGTTGACTGGCACATAGAGCCCGATGTCATCGTTGAGCAGCCGCAGCGTTTCGGCATCGTTGCGGCTCACCATCTCGTAAATCATCTCAACCAACTGTTGGAACCCAACGCTTTCGCTGGCGTGCAAGCCGCCGTCAATCCAGACCACCGCCTTGCCCTCGCTCGCCAACTCGCGGGCCTGGGCGTCGTCCAAGCCTTGGGCGCGCGCCAGCCTGGAGTTGATCTCGCGGAAATGGTCGAGGTTCTTGAGGTTGGCGGGCGAAGTGATGATGACCATCCACTGCGTGCGGCCTTCCTCGGTTTGGCCGATATCCACCAGCTTTATGCGATCGCTCTCGGCTGCCAGCTTTTTCCAGTATTCGACCGCCTTGGTGTAGTTCACCTCTTGGTAGTCGGCACCGACATTAAAGCCGAAGAACTCCAGAGGCGTCGTGATGGCCGGCGCCGCCACCGAGGGGGCGGCAGCCTTTATCTTCTGCCCCCAGGCGGGGAGGGAGGCAAGCAGAAACAACGTAGCCGAGACGGCCATTGAGCGACGCAGGTGCATAAGGACCCCCAAGGAAAACCGCAAGACAGGATACAGGATTTTTGAACGCGGCGCGTGCCCAGCCGCTCTGCATCAGTGGAGGGCGTAGACTAGTCTTCATGGCAGCACCACTCAAAACCGGCCGCCGCTGCCGATGCGGCGGCTTTTCGCTGATCGAGCTGCTGATCGCGGTCGCGATCATCATGATCATTTTGAGCGTTGCGATCCCCAGCGTACGGGCGATGAAGCAGCACACCAACGCCACCGCAGCAGAGGGCAATCTCAAGACCTTGGCGACAGTGCTAAGCGTCTACGCCTCGAACTACCCGAATATCGGCTGCCCGGCCACGCTGGCCGCGCTGGGGCCACCTGCGAGCGGATCGCCCGCCAGTTCGAGCGCCGCCGACCTGGTGGACGAAAGCATGGCCAAGGCGTCCGCAACACCCAAGCAGGGATACCTCTACACCTACACGCCGGTCTCGGGCACGCCCTGCACTTCCTATGCGGTAACCGCCAACCCGCAGCCCGGCGCCGCCACCCGCTACTTCTTCATGGATGACACCGGTGCCATCCACTTCAACGACAACGCTCCGGCCACCGCAGCGAGCCCCGTCATCCAATAGTGAAATTCGCGGTCGCGATTTTGGCAGGGGTGATTTTGCTGCCGCAGTCGGTGCCGATCAAGGATCTGGTCACCACGCTTGACGGGCGGTACAACTCCATCCATTCCTGGCAGGCGGAGTTCACGCAGATCTACACCTCTGGACTTTCGGTACGCACCGAGTCCGGGCAGATTTACCTGGAGAAGCCAGGCAAGATGCGGTGGAACTACGAACAGCCGCAGAAAAAAACCTTCCTGGTTGCAGGAGACACGGTCTGGCAGTACACCGAGGGAGACCGCATGGCCACCCGCACGGAGGTCAAGAACAGCAGCGACCTGCGCACGCCGCTTCGGTACCTGTTGGGGCACACCGATCTGAACAAGGAACTTGCCGACCTGAGCTACAGCGGACTGGAGCCGATCCACACTGGCGACTTTGTGTTCCACGGGCGCCCTCTGGAGGGAGAAGCCGCAGGCTGGCGCGAGGTGTGGATCGAGTGCACGCCCGCGTACGAGATTGACCGTCTGGTGATCGGCGGCCTGGACGGATCGCGCAACGACATCCGCTTCAGCCACATTGAGCCCAATCGTCCGCCTCCGAAGGGCATTTTCCGCTTCACGCCACCTGCCGGAGTCCAGGTCTTGCCGGGCGGATAAGCGCGCGCCGGTTCGTGCGCAGTCAAGCCGAAGTTGCCCACTTTTTCGCACGCGGCCGAGGTGATGCCGCTCTTTACCCGCAGGAGCGCTCCGCCCGCTGCGGTACAATTGAGCAACTTCGCTTCTTTTGCCTAGCGCGGCAGAGCAATTCCTGAATGCCGACTTTTGTCATCACGGGCCTGAACGACCGTGGCCAGCGTTTGCGCCAAACCGAGCGCGCCGACAGCGAGCGCGACCTGCGCGACCGCTTCGCCGCCCAGGGGTACATGATCCAGTCCGTCCGCCAGCAGCGCGGATGGTCCTCCGGTCGCCGAAGCAAGGTCGCGACCGACAAGTTCCTGGTATATAACCAACAATTCCTGACGCTGATTCGGGCCGGGTTGCCGATTCTGCGGGCTCTGGAACTGCTGGAGTCGCGTGCCCGGGACCCGAAGCTCGAGGCCCTGCTGGGCCGGGTCCGAACCCGGGTGCAAAGCGGCGATTTGCTTTCCAAAGCGTTCGCGCAAGAATCGGCTATTCCGGAGATTTACACGACCACGCTGATGGCCGGAGAGAAGAGCGGGAATTTGGACGAGGTGCTGGCGCGCTACATCCAATACCAGCGTTTGGCGCACAGCTTGCGGCGCAAACTCACCAGCTCGCTAATTTATCCGGCCGTGCTGATGGTGCTGGTGCTTGTGGTGCTGACGTTCCTGGTCACCTACGTAGTCCCGCAATTCGCTGATCTGTATGCGTCGCTTGATGCGACGCTGCCCGCGATTACGCTGATCGTTCTGCACATCGGCGTAGCTGTCCGGGGTTATGCGCTGTATTGGGGCATTGGACTTGCCGGGCTGATCGCGGCAATGGCGTTCCTTGTCCGCCGCGAGCGCGTCGCGGGCGTGCTCGACGGCGCCGCGCTGCGGGTTCCGCTGCTGGGTGAGTTGTACTGGAAGTACCAGGTAGCGATGCTCTGCCGCACCCTTTCGACGCTACTGCAAGGCGGCCTGCCTGTGGTGCAGGGATTGCAGACCGCCGCGACTGCGCTGCGCAGCCCGCGGTTGCGCAAGGGACTGCATGCGACCGTGCGGTCGGTGCAGGAGGGCGAGGCGATGTCGGCCGGACTCAAGCGCTACAAAGTAGTGCCGCAGCTTGCGGTCGAAATGGTCGAGGCGGGCGAAGGCACCGGCGCGCTGCCGCAGATGCTGGGTTCGGTGGCCGAATTCTTCGATGAGGACCTTGCCAACGCCCTCACCGCATTGCTCGCACTGATCGAGCCGGCGATTCTGATCGTGGTGGGCTCGGTGGTGGCGCTGATTTTGATCTCGCTGTACCTGCCCATATTTTCGCTGGGCGCGAGGATGCAATCATGAGCACCGCTCCGGTCACCAATCCGGCCGCGCCAGGCGAACTGGAACGCGCCGAGGCGCTTGCCCGCCGCTATCACTGCCCGCTGGTGGACCTCAAGAGCCATCCCATCTCGCCCGACCTGTTCCGAACGGTTCCAGTCGAGCTGATGTTCCGCTACCATTTCGTTCCGCTCGCGGCCGACGATCAGACACTGACGATCGCCATCGCCGACCCCAGCCAGCTCATGGTGGTGGACGAGATCGGGCTGCTGCTGGGCCGCCGCGTCGCCATGCGGGTGGCCACGCCGGCGCAGATCGAGGAGATCCTCAAGAAGAACGAGCAGTCGCAGCGCGTGCTCGAACAAGCCACCGAAGGATTCACGCTGGATGTGCTGCGCGCCGAAGAGAGCGGCGACGAGACCATCTCGATCGAGCGGCTGACCACCGATGGCGACATCAACCCGATCATCAAGCTGGTAGACACCACGATCTACACCGCGCTCGAGCGCCGAGCCAGCGACATCCACATCGAGACCGGCGATGCGGAGGTCAACGTCAAGTACCGCATTGACGGCGTGCTGCACCCCGCGCTTGCCCCGATCGCCAAGGAATTCCATTCCCCGATCCTCACCCGCATCAAGGTGATGAGCGAGCTCGACATCTCCGAGCGGCGGGTCCCGCAGGACGGCCGCTTCCGGGTGCGCTACAAGGGGCGCGCCATTGACTTCCGGGTTTCGATCATGCCCAGCATCCACGGCGAGGACGCCGTGCTTCGCGTCCTCGATAAGGAGGCGATGAGCGAGAAGTTCCAGAACCTCACGCTCGATGTGGTGGGCTTCGAGGCCGACGACCTGCGCAAGTTCCGCCGCTACATCCGCGAGCCCTACGGCATGGTGCTGGTCACCGGTCCCACGGGCAGCGGCAAGACCACCACACTCTACGCCGCTCTCAACGAGATTCGCAGCGCCGAAGACAAGATCATCACGATCGAGGATCCGGTCGAGTACCAGCTCAAGGGCATCACGCAGATTCCGGTGAACGAGAAAAAGGGCCTCACTTTCGCCCGCGGCCTGCGCTCGATCTTGCGCCACGATCCCGACAAGATCATGGTGGGCGAAATCCGCGATGCCGAGACAGCGCAGATCGCGATCAACAGCGCCCTTACCGGCCACTTGGTCTTCACGACCGTCCACGCCAACAACGTGGTGGACGTGATCGGGCGCTTCCTCAACATCGGCGTCGAAGCCTATAACTTTGTGTCCTCGCTCAACTGCATCCTGGCCCAGCGGCTGGTGCGGCTCATCTGCCCGTCCTGCCGGCATGCGGTTCGATACCCGAAAGAAGGTCTGGAAGCCAGCGGCCTCAACGGCGAGTGGGTGAACCGCGACTTCTTCGAGGGGCGCGGCTGCATGGAGTGCGCCGGCACCGGATTCCGCGGCCGCACCGCCATCCACGAACTGCTCGAAATGACCGACACCGTGCGCGAGATGATTCTTGCCAAGCGTCCGTCGTCGGAGATCCGCCGCACGGCGCGGCAGGAAGGGATGAAGTTCCTACGTGAGAGCGCGCTCGACCGCGTCTCCGCCGGACTCACAACCCTAAAGGAAATCAACAAGGTGACCTTCATTGAGCTTGCTCGCTGATTTCCGCACCCGCTTCGATGAGCTCACCGCTCCGCCGACGCCCGCGATCGCGGTCGAGATCGCACCTGGTCGCGTCGCGGCGGCGCGGCTTGAATCCGGCAATGTCCGTGCTGCTTCGAAGCCGCTGCCTGCGGCAGCGGTGGCCGCATCGGCAGTCAAACCGAATCTCGATGATTCCAAATCCATAGCGGCGCAACTACGCCTGCTGCTTGAGTCGTTGGGCGGGCTCGGCACCGAGCTCACGTTGCTGGTCCCAGATCTAACTGCCCGCGTCTCGGTGCTCGACTTCGACACCCTTCCGGCCCGTGCCGACGAGCTGCAAGCGCTGGCGCAATTCCGTCTTCGCAAAAGCCTTCCCTTCGCCGACGAGCAAACGGTGCTCTCGTGCCAGCGCCTCTCGCCCACCCGTCTCCTGGTCGCCTTCGCGGATCGCGCTCGCTTGGACGAATACGAAGACTGCCTGGATGCCGCCGGCGCACACGCCACCTTGGTTCTGCCTTCGGGCCTCGCCTGCCTTGCCGCGCTGCCTGCGCTCCACCACGGTGCATTGCTGCTTCGCGCCGAGCGCGGCTGCCTCACCTCGGCCTTCTGCTGGAACGGACAGGTTGAGTTCTTCCGCGCCCTCGAACTGGCAACGCCAGCGACCTTCGAGGATGCGTTTCCCTCGGTCGCGTTCTTTCGCGACCGCGTCGAGAGCGCTGGCTCGCCCGCCGATTCCACGTGGCGCATCGTTGCCTCCGGCCTTCATGCCGAGCTCGAATCCCGCCTCGCGCAGGAGGCTCCCTGGGCGGCGCTGCAGCGCGCCGAACCGTCGGACAACCTGGCCGTCACCGGCGCCGTCCGGGGGCGCTTTTTGTGAATCGCCTTACCCTCAACCTCGCCCGCCGCCCTGGCGACAACCTGCGCCGGGTGCGATGGGTTTGGGGCGGCACGCTGGCCGTGCTGCTCGTGGCTTTCGTCTTGCTGGGCGCGATCGCCCTCACCGGTTGGCTAGGCTCGCGCCCGGTGCAGCGCCAAACGGATGCCTTGCGAGCGCAGATGATTCCGCTGCAGGCCGAGCGCAGCCGCGGCGAGGCGCCGCTGCACAACCCGAAGGTTCGCGCCCAGCTGGACCAAGCCGGTTATATCAACGGGCTCATTGCGCGCAAGAGCGTCTCCTGGACACGATTGTTCGAACGCCTCGAGGAGATCATGCCCCCAGGTGTGGAGCTGGTATCGCTGCGTCCGCTTGAGCGCAACGGTGCCAACGCAGTGGACATCCGCTTCGCCAGCGACTCCATGCCGCCCGCCATTAACTTCGTGCAGGCGCTTGAGAACTCCGGCGACTTCGCGCAGGCACGCGTCGAGCGCGAGACCGTCGCCGCGCGCGGCACAGTTCCGTCGAATGGCTCCGGTCGCGGTGGTCCACCGCCGCCGAAGATTCAGCTCGAAGTGACCACCCTTTACGAGCCCGCGAGGCAAATGAGATGACCCACCTTCGTCGCAACTTGATGGTCGGGGCCATTGCCTGCGCAATCGCAGATGCGGGTTTGCTTGCCTGGCTTCTCTCGCCGCGCGCGCCCTCGAAGGCCGCCACCGAGCAGCAGCTCTCGCTTACCCGCGCACAGCTTGCCGGCCTGCGCTCGCAGGATCGCCAGCTTGCGCTCCTCGACCAGCGCCTCGCGCTCAGCCAGCAGCAAGTTCAGGAACTGATGGCCGCCGGCGTCCCCGAAGACGCCGAAGCCAGCTCGAAGCTTCTGGCCGAGTTCAGCCGCATTGCGAACGCCAGCTCGGTCGAGGTCTCGGGCGCCGAGTTCCACCCGGACAAGTCCGCGCGCGAAGGCCTGCGCCGGGTCGCGATCAGCCTGCAGGTCGCCGGCGGATACGGCAGCGTGGTCCGTTTCATCAATCAGCTTGAGCGCTCGCCGATGTTTTTCATCATCAATCAGGTTGCCGTCACCGGCAGCAATCCGAATCCGGCGTTGGCCGCTTTGGATTCCGTCAAGCTCGAATTGCAGCTCGAGGCTTATGTGCGGGCGGCCAAGTCATGAAACTCGGCGCAGAGAAGAAAAGCAAAGTCGTTGTGCTCGCACTCCTGCTGGTGCTGGCGAGCGCGCTGCTGTGGAATGACGTGGATGGTTCAGCTCCGGCGGCCACTCCCGCCAGCACGACCATTGTGCCCGCCGCTACGACGCTTCCCTCCATCCGCCTCGATCCCACGCTGCATCTTGAGCTTCTCGCCCAACTGCGCGCCCGCGAATACACCGGAACGGGCCGCGATCTCTTCCATTTCGGCTCGTTGCCCTCGTTGGCGCAGCAGGGCGCAGGACCGCATTCGCCCTTCACTCAGCCCGCCAAAGAAGCCATGCCGCCGGCAGGTCCGGCTATGCCCTCGGGCCCGCCGCCGCCACCGCCGATTCCGCTCAAATTCTACGGCTTCGCCCAGCCCAGCGGCCAGGCCGAGAAGATCTTCTTGCAGATGGGCGACGACAACTTCGTCGTAAGCCAGGGCGACGTCGTCGCCCACCGTTACCAGATCGAAAACATCGGCAAGGTATCGATCCGCGTCCGCGACCTGCAGACCCAATCCGTCCAGGAACTCCCCCTCCAGCAGGGCTAGGTCGACAGGTGTGGGATCGCTGAGATCTCACGGCCAAGCCCTGTGGGCATTAGAATTCCCTATGCACGAACACCCCATTGCCGGGCGCGCCGCGCTCGCCTACGAGAACGAAGAATTCCTCAACACCCCCGATGCCCGCACGCTGCGAGTGCTGGCCGAGTACCTCGAACCGCAGAGCCGCCTCCGCCGGCAGAACGTGCAGGACACGATCGTGTTCTTCGGTTCCGCCCGCATCCCGAGCAGTGAAGCAGCTTCCAGCGCACTGGCGCTGGCCGACGACGAGACCCGTCCCGCCGCCGAGCGTGCTCTCGAGCTCTCGCGCTACTACGAAGACGCCCGCGAGTTGGCCCACCGGTTGACGTCGTGGTCGCAATCGCTGCCCAGCCGCCGCCGCCGCTTTGTCATCACATCCGGCGGAGGCCCGGGCATCATGCAAGCTGCGAACCTGGGCGCGCACGAAGGCGGAGGGCCGACGGTGGGATTCAACATTCGCCTGCCCTTCGAGCAGGTCCCGAATCCCTACATCACCCGCGAGCTGAACTTCGAATTCCATTACTTTTTCATGCGCAAGTTTTGGTTCGCCTACTTGGCCAAGGCGCTGGTGGCGTTTCCCGGCGGCTTCGGCACGCTCGACGAAGTGATGGAAATCCTCACGCTCGTGCAGACGCAAAAACTCAGCAAACGGATCGTGATCCTGCTCTATGGTCGCTCCTACTGGGAGGAGATCGTCAACCTTAAGGCGTTGGCCGAGTGGGGCATGATCTCGCCCTCCGACTTGAACCTGTTTTACTTCGCCGACTCTCCGGAAGAGGCTTTCGATCTGCTTACGACCCAGCTCGACCAGATCTACCTCCATCTCGGCGCTCCCGCCGAAGAGGAGACCCCCGCCATCGCCAAGACGCGGGTTTAGGCCTCGTGCGTGCGCTGAAGAGGAACGGGCATGGTGAGGCCGGCGGCGGCCGCGGTGCCGGGGACTCGTAACGGGAAACTTGAAACTTCATAATAGAGGCACACTCATGCCTCCTCGAGCCGCAACGGTCGAGACGGTCGGGCCCCGCGCGCAGGCGGCCTTTGATGTGCTGGTGCGCCGCGTCTCCGCCGCCCGCCCGCACGACGACCTGAAACTGCTGCGCCGCGCCTTCGAGTTCGCCGCGCGCCTCCACGCCCAGCAGCGCCGACGCTCGGGCGAGGAGTTCATTCTCCATCCGCTCGCGGTCGCAGCGGTTCTGGCCGAAATGGAGATGGACGTGGTCTGCATCTCCGCCGGCCTCCTCCACGATGCCGTCGAGGACACCCCTGCCACCAGCGAGCAGCTTGCGCGCGAGTTTGGCCCGGTCGTCGCCCACCTTGTCGAGGGCGTCACCAAAATTGACCGGCTTGACCTGCAAGGCCATGCGGCCCGCCAGGCCGAGAGCGTTCGCAAAATGCTACTCGCCATGGTGGATGACATTCGCGTCATTCTCATCAAGCTCGCCGACCGCCTGCACAACATGCGCACCCTCGAGCACCTCGCTCCCGAGCGCCAGCAGGCGATCGCCCGCGAGACCATGGATATCTACGCTCCCCTGGCCCACCGCCTCGGCATGGGCAAAATCCGTGGCGAGCTCGAGGACCTCGCGTTCAGCTTCCTCGAACCCGCTGCCTACGCTCAGGTCCAGGCCGCTGTGGACAGCCGACGCGCCGGAGGCGAGGAGTTCCTCCACGGCGTGGACCGCAAAGTCCGCGCCGTCCTCTCCGAGCACGACATTCCTGCCCGCGTCGAGGGGCGCATCAAACGCCTTTACAGCGTGCACCAGAAACTCGAGCGCCAGCGCATTGACGTGGATCAGGTCTACGACCTGCTCGCCATCCGCATCATCACCCCCTCGGTCAAGGACTGCTACGCCGCGCTCGGCGTCATCCACTCCACCTGGCGCCCGGTTCCCGGCCGCATCAAGGATTTCATCGCGACACCGCGCGGCAACATGTACCGCAGCCTTCACACCTCGGTCATAGACCGCAGCGGACAGCCCTTCGAGGTCCAAATCCGCACCGATGAAATGCACCGCATGGCGGAGGAGGGCATCGCCGCCCATTGGAAATACAAGGACGGCGGTCCCGGCGGCCCCACACCTGAACAGGACGACGAGCGCATCCGTTGGCTGCGCCGATTGATCGAGTGGCAGCGCGAAATTGCTGATCCGGCCGAATTCCTCGCCATGCTCAAAGTGGATCTCGAGCCCGACGAGATCTACGCCTTTACCCCCAAGGGACTCATCCTCTCACTCAGCCGCGGGGCGACTGCGGTGGATTTCGCGTACGCCGTCCACACCGAAGTTGGACACCGCTGCGTCGGCGCCCGCGCCAACGGCAGAATCGTTCCGCTGCGCTATGTCGTCCAAACTGGCGACATCATCGAGATCCTCACGCAGCCCGGTCACGCGCCCAACCGCAATTGGCTCTCATTCGTCAAGACTTCCCGAGCACGTCAAAAGATCCGGCATTGGCTCAACATCCACGAGCGCCAGCGCGCGACCGAGATCGGCCGCGGCATCCTCGAGCGCGACGCGCCACGCTTCGAGGTCAGCCTCAAGAAGTTCTCCGAGGCGGAAATCGGCCGCGCCGGCGCCGAGTTCGGTTTCACCAAGTCCGAGGATGTCTATGCCGGCCTCGGCTACGGCAAGATCTCCGCCCGGCAGATTCTCGCCAAACTCGTTCCGCCTGCGCAGCGCACTCCCAACCAAGCCCGCCGCTTCGAGACGCGCCGCCGCACCGCAGCCGCGCGCGCGCCCCGCCCCGGCAGTCCGATCCTCGTCCGCGGCTTCAGCGACTTGCTGGTATACCGCGCCGCCTGCTGCGCTCCGGTGCATGGCGAGCCCATCATCGGCTACATTACCCGCGGCAAAGGCGTCGCGGTGCACGCCGCCGCCTGTGCCAACGTCCGCAACCTGCTCTACGAGCCGGATCGCCGCATTGACGTCGCCTGGGCGCCGACCTCGACCGAGCCTCAACTCGTCAAACTCGTTATCCACAGCGACGATAACGCCGGCATGCTCAACGCCATCACCAATGTGATATCGGGGCAGGGAAGCAACATCCGCAACATCGGCGCCCGGACCGCCGATGGCCAGGCGACCATTGACTTGGCCGTGGACGTCACCGACGCCCGAAACCTCGACGAGATCCTTGCCGGCCTCAAGAGCCTCTCCGGAGTCCACACCATCACCCGCGTTCGTGGCTCTCGCGTTTCCTCCATTCGCTAATCCGCATCGCGGCTTGCGTGGGCGGTGCACAAGAAGGCCATAGCGCACCATCCGACTCGCGATTTGTTACGCTATCGGAATGTCCCGTGACACCATTTCTACCGCCGCGGCGCCTGCCGCAATTGGCCCGTACGTCCAAGCCGTCCGCGCCGGCGGTTTCCTGTTCCTCTCCGGACAAATTCCACTGGACCCAGCGACAGGTGCCCTGATCCCCGACGCAGATATCGCGGTTCAGACCGAGCGCGTGCTCAACAATTTGAAGGCCGTGCTTGAGGCCGCCGGATTGAGCCTTGCTGCCGCGGTCAAAGCGACGGTCTACCTAGCGGATTTGAACGATTTCGCGGCGATGAATGCGGCCTACGGCAAGTATTTTTCTCAGAATCCGCCTGCGCGCTCGACCGTCGAGGTCAGCCGCCTGCCCCGCGGTGCCCGCGTCGAAATTGACCTTATCGCCCTGGCATAGATCCAGGTGCGCGCTAGGACCGCGGTCGGACCGGCCGACCAAGCGAGGAGCGCAGCGCTACGTTCTCGAGCTTCGAAACTTGCTTCAGTTCGAGGCTTTCTTCACCGCCGGCCGCCGCAGCGGCTTGACCACGCGCCCGCTCTTCACGCAAGCCGTGCATATGCGCGCCCTGACTGTCGCTCCGCCCCGCTGAATGTGCGCCGATTGCAGATTCACTTCCCAGCGCCGCTTGGTGACATTGTGGGCGTGGCTGATGCGGTTGCCAAACTGCGGCCCTTTGCCGCAAAGATCACAGACGCGTGCCATAGTTGTCCTTTCGAGCCTAAACTGAAATTATACCGGAAGCCGCGCATTTCAGTTCGGGGAACACTGCGCCTCGACACCCCGAGTTCGACCCCCATGCGAAGTTCGGAATACCGTCCTAGTACGCGCATGGCGGTTGGCATTTCCCAGGAGAGCTGCACATATTCCAGCACTGCACGGAAGGCATAGAATGGGATTGGCACTGCAAATGCCTCCGCGCATCGGCACCGAGACCGACGACTACTGCCCGCGCTGCCGCCGGCTCACCAACCATACCGTTTCGGCGCTCGTGGGCGAGGAAGTCGCCAGCACCACATGCCGCACCTGCTGCTTCCCGCACCCCTACCGCGGCGGCAAGCTCCCCTCGCGGTCCGCCAAGCCCAAGGTTTCGGCCTTTGACCAGGTGCTGGCCGGCATCATCGGCGAGCAAGAGCTGCGTCCCGCACCCGCCGCGCGCAAGCACAAGAAGTAGGCGAGGCGAGAGATGGCAGCGGCATCGGATCTCGCACTGGCCGCTGGAATCGCCGTTCCGGATTGCGAAGCCCTGATCGAGCTTCTCGCCGGCTATCTCCAAACGGCGATGGGCCGTGCTGAGCTCGGCCAGTTGCGCTTCCACCGCAGCCGAGATGAGCTTGCCCGTCTGCAGCGCCGCAATCAGGAGGCCGGACTCTGGCTCGCGCGCGGCGGTTTCGGATTCGGAAGCATCCTGGACCCGGCCAGTCTGCTCAGCCGCGCCCAGGCGCCGGGCGCGGTACTTGAGGGTGCCGAGCTGATCCAGATCGCCGCTTTCCTCGATGCCGCCGCCAGCCTCGCCGATGCGCTCTTGGGCGAGGAACGGGAGCAATGGCCCGAGCTGGCCGTGCTCGCAGAGAAAATCCCCGACACCTCGGATTTGCGGCGCGCCCTGCGGCGCGCGCTGCTCCCCGACGGTTCGCTGGATGACGCCGCCAGCCCCGAGCTCGCGCGCCTTCGCCGCCGCCGCGCCGCGCAGCGCGTGGCCATCGAGAGTTCCCTAACTGCGCAGCTTCGCCGTTTGGGCGGCGAGGGCGTGCTCCAAGATGAGCTGGTCACGCTGCGGAACGACCGATTCGTGCTGCCAGTGCGCGCCGAGCAGCGCCGCCGCGCTCCGGGCGTATTGCATGGCGCGAGTTCCAGCGGCCAGACCGTGTTCGTCGAGCCGCTTGAAACCGTCGAGCTGAACAATGAAAACATCCGCCTGCGCGATCTGGAGCAGGCCGAAGTTGCCCGCATCCTGGCGGAACTCACGACTCAAGTCGGCGCCAGCGCCGCGGCGCTGCTCGAAGCGGTTGCGGCGGTGGGTGTGCTGGAGCTCGAGGCCGCCAAGGCCCGCTTCGCCCGAGACTTCTCCGCAGTGCCCGCCGCTTTCGACACGGAGCTCGATCTAGTCGAGGCGCGGCATCCGGTGCTCGCGGCCGCCTTGCGCCGCCAGGGAAGGGAAGTGATTCCCTTGCGCCTACAGCTTGGCAACCAGCGCGTGCTCGTGGTCAGCGGCCCCAACACCGGCGGCAAGACTGTGGTACTAAAGACGGTCGCCATTGCCGCCTGGATGGCCCAGTGCGGCCTCCCTGTCTGCGCCCGGCGCGCGCAATTGCCGATATTTGACGCCCTTTGGGCCGACATTGGCGACGTGCAATCGCTTGAGCAGAACCTCAGTACCTTCTCCAGCCACCTGGTCCACATCCGCGACATTCTCGGCGCCGCCGATGCGCATTCGCTCATCCTCCTGGACGAGCTCGGAACCGCGACGAATGCCGCCGAGGGCGCGGCGCTCGCGGTTGAAATCGCCGAAGCCCTGCGTCTGCGTCGGGCGTGGACGCTGATCTCGACCCACCATGATTTACTCAAACAATGGGCCGCGGAGAATTCTGCCGACGTGACCAACGGCTCCGTTGCGGTGGATCCGGCCACGCTTGCACCGAACTTTCAATTCCGCTTGGGTGTGCCCGGCACCTCTGCTGGTCTCGACATGGCGGCCCGCCTCGGCCTGCCTGAGAGTATCGTCGCCGGCGCGCGGGCTCGCCTCTCCGCAGGCGAGCGCGAGGCTGGCAGATACCTGCAGAAGCTTCAACAGCAACTTTCCGCCGCTGAGGACCGGGTGAGCGATCTGGCCCGACGCGAAGATGATGTTGCCGCCCGCGAACTCGCATTAGCCGCCCACGACCGCGCCGCGATGCAGAAGCAAATCGCAGCGCTGCGGGCTGAGCTCGACCGCCGCCTGGCCTTGTTCGCTGCCGCAGCCGAAAAGCAATGGAAGCAAGGCATCGAGTCTCTTCAAATCGAGATTACTTCCGCCCAGAAGCGCAAGCTCGCGCTCGCAGCTGCCCGATTACGACGTGAGACCGCGGAATCGTTCCAATCCGGCGTCCTCTCGGCATTGGGCACCGAGGCCGCCACCCCGGTGCGGCGGCGCGAGCCACGGCCCGGCGATCGCGTGCGCTTGCGGACCGTGAGCCAGCCTGCGCGCGTTTTACGCGAGCTCTTCGATGGCGGATTCGAGGTCGAAGCGGGCGCACTCCGGCTCCAGATTGCGGCGGGCGACATCATCGAGGTGCTGCCCCCGATTGCACAAACCACCAAGCCTGTGCTCGATCACCACGCCCCGGGCGCCCTCGAGATCAACCTCATCGGGCTTCGCGCCGAAGAGGCCCTCGACCAGCTCGATAAGTTTCTTGACCGCGCGCTGCTCGCCGAGGCCGATGAAGTCCGGATCGTCCACGGCGCAGGTTTCGGCGTGCTGCGCAAGGCGGTAGGCGAGGCGCTCCGCGCTCATCCTCTAGTCGCTCGCCACTTCCATCCTCCTCAGAACCTAGGCGGACAAGGTGTCACCGTCGCCGAATTGAAGTAGCATCGCATTATGCGGGTTTTCATTGCCGCCCTCGCCTTCTGTGCACTAGCCGCAGCCCAAGCCCCTATGTCCGCGCCCAGCAAGGTAACAGTGAACGTGGTTCCCGGCCTCGGCGCCCTGCGTGAGCTCGACCAGATCCCTGCCGACCGGCTCGCCCAGCTCCGCAAGCTCGCCGATCTCACCGTGAACCTCGACGAGTTTCGCTCGAGCGTGATGGCGGGCATTCGAGGCAACTCGGGGCTGTTGCGGGCGGAGTTGCAGCAAACTGGCCTCTCCGCGGAACGCATTTCGGATTTCCTCGACGCCTTCAATCAAGGCATCCAGTCTCGCCTCGGCGACGTCGCAAACAACGACTATTTGGTTCGCCTGCTCGACAAAGCCTACGACGACGGCCAAGTCGCGCAGCTTCTAGCCTTCTACCAAAGTCCGATCGGACAGCAGCTCGCAAAGATGGACTCGGTCGTCCGAGAGGACGACGGCGCCCACATGCAAGCGGCGATGTCGAAGCTCGCTGCGAACGTAGCCCACGACGTCTCGGGCTCCTTCGCGGAGCTGAACAAAGACACCGCCCCGCCGCCCGCAGGCGAACTTCCCCGCCCCTCCCAGGTCGATAACACGCTGTACCCTCCCGTTGCGCAGGCCCAGAGCGATCTCGCTGCGGCGGAAAAGCGCGCGGCGGCTTCCGGCCACCGTGTCCTGGTCGTCTTCGGCGCCAACTGGTGTTATGACTGCCATGTGCTGGATGCAGCCCTCGGCAGCCCGGACTTTGCCCAGTTGGTTACGTCATACGAGCGGGTCGAGATCAACGTCGGCGACACCGGGACGGACAATCTCGATCTCGCCAAGCGCATCGGCGTGGACATCAGCAAAGGCGTTCCCGCGCTTGCAGTCCTTGACGGCCAAGGCAAGGTGCTCGTCGCCCAGGCCCAGGGCGAGTTCCAAGACACGCGCACCCTACAGGCCGACACGCTCAAGACGTTTTTACAAACCTGGCGGCCGAAGAATTAGCGTCGAGAGTTGGTGCGGCCCCCGATTTTGTCCGCTGGGCAACGCGGCGCGACCTCCGCGATTAGTTCCCCGTCGGACGATGCACCGAATCAATCACGATATGGTCGACGGCGCCCTTGCTGCCGCGCACCAGCCGGAGCCCGAGTTGATCGCGCATCGCGTCAAAGAGCGGCGATAGGTCCGGAGGTTGTGGTGTGCCGGCCGCACCGCCTTCGGGCCGCGGTGGCAGCGTGAACTCGACCGAAATGTCATAATGCCCGCTTAATTCGGTGCGATCGAGCACCGGCAGCTGCTGAACACGGGAACAAAAAAACGCCAGGTAGCTCATGCTGCCGTTGGTTCCCTGGAGCTCCAAGACGCCTGGCCGGTCGGCGGGGACGATGCCGAGCGGCGGTGTATGAGTATCGTTCGCCGGCTCGTGCGTGGTCAGCCTCGCACCTTTTGAGTCGACCTCGAGCGAGAGCACCGACTCCTGCCTGGTTTCATGATGAAGCTTCAGCGCGAAGCGGTCCTCGAGTGCGTGCTCGAGCATGAGATGCAAATCGTCAATCGTGTGCGGTTGATCGGACTTGGCTTCGATGTCCCAACGATCGGCGCGGATCCAGCTTGGTCCGCCCTCGATTTGGTTCGCGACCACACCGTATGCGACGGTCATGTCGGTGAAGAGCGGAGTGTTGTCGAGGGTGTAGCCCTGGTAGCCGGGTGTGGGCTGGACGCCGCCATCGCGCTGCCCCGGCGGCGCCGGCTTGACGGAAACGATGTCGAACTCAAGCCTCGGCGTTCCGAGCGGCTGGTCGGGCGTGGGGTAGTGCGGCATTCCCTGCGCCGCAGCGGAGACGCCCAGCGCGAGCGAGACCAACAGCAGCAGCGCGCATGGAGCGGGGCGGGGCGATACGGGGCGTCTGGCGTTGTCCTCGGTCGGGCGCGAATCCTCACGTGGCATCCAGCCACGCTGCGGTTCGCGTCACCCCGTCTCGCCCCTTCCCGAGAGTCGCTTCCCGGCAGGGGCCCGCCGTTCCGAATTTCGCGGGCCTGGTCCTGCGATGTTGCCCCGACCTGCGGGGCAACTCGGGCCCTGCCGCCAGATGCATACACGGCTAGAATATACCCACGGAGGGATGGGTGAGCGGTTGAAACCGGCAGTCTTGAAAACTGTTGCGCCGGCAACGGCGCCGGGGGTTCGAATCCCTCTCCCTCCGCCAGCAAGCCATGCCATCGGATTGGATCGCGCGCTCGGTGTTCCGCGTCGCTGACGTTGCGGCCACCCTGCGCTTTTACGCGGATCAGCTTGGTTTCGCCAGCCCCTGGAACTACGAGGAAGACGGCAAGATTGAAGTTGCGCAAGTCGAACGCGACGGGGTTGCCCTGATCCTGGCCAGCAATCTAGCAAACACCGGCAAGGGTCGAATTTTCGTTTCCGTGAATCTCGATCGGGGAGCCCAGACCACGGCCTTGGATGCCCTGCGGGACGAGTGGGAAGCGAAAGGCGTCGAGGTGAAGGACAACCACTGGGGCTACCGCGTGCTCGTCATCACCGACCCCGATGGCAACCAAATCCTCTTCAATTACCCCACCTGATCCCTGCCGCGTGCGTTGCCGCCAGCGCGCCGGCCTTGGCGCGGATCGCGATCTCCTAGTGCGGCGCCTCGGGCACAAGTTCCACGCGTGCCTCAGTCACCGATTCCACTTTGCGCCGTGAATAGAAGACAGGAAAGTATTTGCCCGCCGCCCACAGCGGAT
>DATNED010000025.1:0-3176 GCA_035553115.1 Terriglobales bacterium
CATTTCCTCGATGTGACCTGGATCTACCTGTTCCTCGTCCTCCTGCTCGCGTGAGAACATACAAGCGATGCCCCGGCCCGTCCAAATCGGCCTGCTGCAAATGCGCCCCGGCGCAGATCCTGCCGAGAATCTCGCCCGCACCCTGACGCAAATCGAGGGTGCCGCGCGGCGCGGGGCCCAGCTTGTCGTCACCCCGGAGCTCTTCCGCACGCCCTACTTCTGCCAGCGCGAGGATCACGCCCGCTTCGCCTTGGCCGAGCCCATCCCAGGCCCCACCAGCGAAGCGCTCGCGGCGGTTGCGCGCCGCCTTCACCTTGTTATCGTCGGTTCGATTTTCGAGCGGCGGGGCGCAGGGGTGTACCACAACACCGCGGTCATCCTCGATGCCGACGGCGCCATTGCGGGCACCTACCGCAAGATGCACATTCCCGACGACCCGCTCTACCAAGAGAAGTTCTATTTCACCCCGGGCGATCTCGGCTTCCACGCCTTTCCAACCCAAGTCGGCAAGATCGGCCTCCTGGTCTGCTGGGATCAGTGGTTCCCCGAGGCCGCCCGCCTCACGGCCCTCGACGGCGCGGAAATTCTTTGCTATCCCACTGCCATCGGCTGGCACCCCTCGGAAAAGCCCGCGTGGGGCGCGCGCCAGCTCGATGCTTGGATCACCGCCCAGCGGGCCCACGCCATCGCCAACGGGCTTTTCGTCGCCGTGCCCAATCGCGTCGGCCTCGAGCGCGATCCGGATGCGCCTCAATCCGATGGCCTCGAGTTCTGGGGCAACAGCTTCATCGCCGATCCCAGCGGCCACGTCCTTGCCCGCGCCGGCGCGCAAGATGAGGAAATTCTGTTCGCCGCCTGCGATTTGGACCAGGTCGAGACCACGCGCCAGCATTGGCCTTTTCTGCGCGACCGCCGCCTCGACGCCTATGGCGACCTGACCCGGCGGCTGCGCGATTAATGTCCTTCGATCCCGCCATCGCCCCGGCGCTGCAGGGCTTCCGCATGCCGGCCGAATGGGCGCCGCACACGGCGACCTGGCTGGCGTGGCCCCATAAAGAGGCGAGCTGGCCGGGCAAGCTCGGCCGCATCCCGCCGATCTTCGCCGCCATGGCGCGGCATATCGCGCCAAGCGAAGCGGTGCACATCAATGTGGCCGACGCCGCCATGCAGTCTGCCGCAAGAGCCGCTCTGGGCGGGGCGCCTGCGGTTTTTCACCAAATCCCGACTAATGACGCTTGGGTGCGCGACCATGGGCCGATCTTCCTGAACAACGACTTCGGCGAGCAGATCCTCCTCGATTGGGACTACAACGCTTGGGGCGGAAAGTATCCGCCCTTCGATCTCGACGATGCCGTCCCGAGCCGCATCGGCGCGCTCCTCGATATTCCCGTCGTCCATCCCGGCATGGTGCTGGAGGGCGGCTCGATCGATGTGGATGGCGAAGGCACGCTGCTCACGACCGAAGCCTGCCTGCTCAACCCGAATCGCAATCCGGAACTGAGCCGCGCCGAAATCGAAGCCCGGCTGCGCGCGCATCTGGGCGTGGAAACGATTCTTTGGCTGGGCGAGGGCATCGAGGGCGACGACACCGACGGCCACGTGGACGACCTCACCCGCTTCGTCGCACCCGGGGTGGTGGTCACCGCGGTCGAGCCCAACACCCGCGATGCCAACCACGCCCCGCTCGCCGCAAACCTCGCCCGTCTGCGCGGATTGCGCGACGCCCGCGGCCGCAAGCTCGACATCCACACTCTCCCGATGCCCGCCCCGGTCGTCCACGAGGACCAGCGCCTGCCCGCCAGCTACGCCAATTTCTACATTGCCAACGCGTGCGTGCTGCTGCCCCAATTCGCCTGCCGCCAGGATGATGCCGCGGCACGCGCGCTCGAAGCGCTATTTCCCGGACGCGAAATCATCGGACTGGATTGCCGAGATCTGGTCTGGGGCCTGGGCGCCTTCCACTGCCTCACCCAACAGCAGCCGCTTGTGAGCCGGCCGTTCTGAGCCCGCCCCCAATTGCGGAGTGCGCTTGGATCATCCGATCGTGCAGCTGGTACGCAGGTGTTCGATGTGCACAACGTATAATAGGTGCTGCGTCCCCGGTTCGGACTTCACTTCGAGGCCAAGCTTGCCCATCTCTGCCAAGAGATTCATCCCCGGTGCAGGCCAAGGAACCGGGATATCGTAGGTCCCATGCAGCCCTGTCGCATCGTGGACGGGCCGGACCATTCCATAAAGCTTGCCGTCGTAATAGAATTGGTTCAACATCGACATTAGGTGCCCATCGTGGGCATGTGCACGATTCCCCTGATGGTCCTCGATGGTCGGGGCTTGAGCACCACCGGAAATTTTATTCCACCGCGGGCGATCTCGAGCGCGTATCCGGGGACCGGCTTTTCGTTCATACGCATCGTCAACGCACACGCCGACAAGGAAAGTGCTGGGTTGCCCCCTCGCGCGCACGGCGCGCCAGAATGCGACCTGCTCGCGCAGGCCGACTCCGGTCATGGCGAAAGCAACGATACGCTTTGTTCCGGTCGGCGCCCCGGTCATCAAGTGCCCTCGCGAGTCGAGCCCGCCGAATGCCCCAGCGCGGCTGCGCGGCCACGGCTGCTCCATCGCGGGGCCGGCACGCCGCGCGTCCCGCTTAGGAGCCGCGCCTGCGTTACTCTCCGGGGCGTGGAAGCGCCGCTGGAGGTGGCCTCAAGAAGCCGCAGGCAGGCAGTCCGTTCCTGCGCCGCGGCGCTTTTCCTGGTGTCCAAGTCCATGCGAGGCAGTCGGGAGAGGGCGGTTCACCATTTTGAGACCACTTCTGGCACCTCTTCCGAATTGCCGTCCCGCTGGGGCTGCGCGGGGCGGCTCTTGCAGCCCTTCGCGCCGATTTTGCCCACGCGGCAAAGCGGCCCGACCCCGTGGACGGCTTGCAACCCCGCACGCACGCAACCGCGCCGGGCGCTCCCGCGTCCAAACGACGTATGTTCCATTGGGATGTATTATGGGCCGCGATCTGGATCGCGATCGTGGCAGCTCTGGTGGTCCTGTGGACCCGCGAGCCGCCGCGGCACCTTACTGGGGCGCGGCGTCCATCACGGCCTCCCGCGAAACCACCCGGCCCGCCGCCTCATCGCTGACCGAAAAATAGCTGCAGTCGGGGTGGTGGAAGACCAGCGCCGAAG
>DATNED010000026.1:0-42559 GCA_035553115.1 Terriglobales bacterium
CGCCACGGCATCTTCGGCCTCGAGCACGGTGCCGCTTGCATCCATGCTGAGGTCGCGGTGCCTGCCGTTCACCGTCAGCTCGGCCTCGTATTCGAGCTTGCCATTCTCGCGGTCCTCGACCAAATTGCGCACGGTTGCCCCCTGGGCCACCTGCGCCTTTACGGTCGCCTGCACGGCCGCCGGAAGCGCCGCCAATTTCACCGCGTGCTCCTGAGCGCCCGCCCATGCCGCCAAGGCTGCAATCCCAAGCACAACCGCAGATTTGTTCATGCACCGACGCTCGCATGCATTCGCTTAACCCAACCTGAAATGGACAGGCGCGGGCCCCAGCGCGGCTACCCGGCCACGGCTGTGCCTGCGCCGGACCGGTACCCGGCCACGGCTGTGCCTGCGCCGGACCGGTACGCCGCGCGTCCCGCTAATGCGGCCGCACCGCTGGAGAAGCGCTGGCGGCCTGCTCGCGCCGGTTTGGGTGCCCGTGGCCCCAAGCCGGCGCTGCGCTTCGCCGGGGCCGCGCCTGCGTTGTTTCCCGGGGGCGTGAAAGCGCCACTGGAAGGGGTCTCAAACGCCGTAGGCAGGCACTCCGGTGCAGCGCCGTGGGGCTTTTCCTGGTGTCAAAGCCCCATGCGAGACAGTCGGGAAGGGCCGGTTCACCATCATTGAGACCGCTTCCCGCGCTTTCACCCCTTCCGAATTGCCGCCCCCGCTGTGACTGCGCGGGGCGGCTTTCGCAGCCCTGCGGGCCGATTTTGCCCACGCGGCAAAGCGGCGCGACCCCCGCGAGAAGCCGAACGCCTTGCGGATCTGGTCGAGCTGTTCCGCCGCCGTCTGGCTGCCGAGGCCTGATGGGGTCCTTATCTCAACGTTTGCTTCTGGAGTTGCTGCTCGAACGCATGCTGAGCTTCCTGCACGGCGCGATGGTAGCCCGCAGGATCAATCCAAACCGCTTCGCCCTGGCTGGCCATCTTCGCAAGCTTGCCCTGCAAGTTGAAATACCCGCCGTGCGAGCCCAGGAAAATATCGCAGGGCAGCGATTGAAGCGTCGCGAACGTGCGTTTGAAATCTTCGGCAATGCCGGGGTAGGACGCCGCATGCCCGGCCGACGCCACCAAACGGTAGCTGTCGAGCGGCGCGTACCCGCCCACGATCACCACGTCGAGTTCCCGGCCCTGCTTATCGTGCACTTGCATCGTCCAGGTGGTGCATCCGCGGGTGTGTCCGGCGGTCTTGTGGGCGGTGAGCGTCACCCCTCCCAAGCTCACCGTGTCGCGGTCCTGCAACACCCGGCTTACGTGGGCAGGCGGAAACGTTCCAATGGGCTCGAAATCATCGCGACCGCCGGATTCCATCGCGGACACGTCCCCATCCATCACCATGAGCTGCGCCCCGGTCTCGCGCAAAATCTGTGCGTTGCCGGCCGAATGGTCGTAGTGGGCTTGGCCGTTGAGCAGAATCTTGATGTCGCGCCAGCGAAAGCCCAGCGCCTCGACGCTCGCGCGAATCTGCGGCGGCGAAGAGGCCAGATTGCCGTTGACCAAAATATCCCCCTGCGGGGTGACCACCAAGTACGACGCCAGATCCTGGCTCCCCACATAGTACAGATCGCCCGCGATTCGGAATGGCTTCTGCGGCGCGGTCATCGCCGCCGTCACTTGGCCGCTCACCCCCGTGCCTGCCAGCGCCGCCCAGAGCAAGACCCATCCGCGCGTCATCCGCATGCCAGACCCCCTGGACTTCGCGAACGGCAAACGGTGAACTGCCCACGGTGAACTCACGCCCGCTTCCCGCTGACCCGCGTCTTGAGCAGGATGGGCGTGCCCTCGAAGCCGAACGCCTTGCGGATCTGGTTCTCGAGGAAACGCTTATAGGAGAAGTGCAGGGGCCGTCCGCGATCCACGAACAGCACGAACTGCGGCGGTGCCACCGCCACCTGGGAGAGGTAATAGATCCGCACGCGGTGGCCCGCCGGCACCGACGCGCGGGAGAAATCCACGTTCGCCAGGAACCGGTTCATGGCCGCGGTCGTGACGCGTTTGCGGCGCTCGCGCGCAACCCGCGCGATCACGCCGTAGAGGTTCTCGATGCCCGCACCTTCGCGCGCCGACAAGAACACCATCGGCGCGAAGGCGAGGAATTTGAGCCGCTCCCGCGCTCGCTGCTCAAATTCCGGCTTGCTTCGACCGAGCGCCGGCGCGCAGTCCCACTTGTTGACGACGATGATGCAGGAGCGGTTGGCCTCAACCGCGTAGCCGGCGATGGTGGCGTCCGACGCGAGCACGCCGCCTTCGGCCGCTTCGGAGCCGTCGAGCACGATGAGCGCGATATCGGCTTCTTCGAGGTGCTTGCGCGCCATCACCACACTCATCTTCTCGGCCATCAGCTTGGTCGCGCCCTTGCGGCGGATTCCAGCCGTGTCCACGAACCGGTATCGTCCCTTGCCGCGCGCGACGATGGCGTCCACCGCATCGCGGGTGGTGCCGGCGACCTCGGAGACGATCGAGCGCTCCTCGCCGGTGAGTTGATTCAACAGGGTGCTCTTGCCCACATTCGGGCGCCCGACGATGGCGATCCTGGTCTCGGGCGCCTCGCTGGGCGTTGCCTCGGGCGTGGGCTCAGCAGCCTCTTTTTCCTGCGGCACACGGTCGGCGATCGCCTGCAGCAATTCCTCCATGCCGGTGCCGTGCTCGGCGCTCACCGGATACAGCGGATTCAAGCCCAACTCGTGGAATGACCCCAACTCGGCTTCCTGCCGCGGGGACTCGATCTTGTTCACCACCAGCAACGTGGGCTTGCCGCTGCGCTGCAGCATCCGCGCCAGTTCGATGTCGGGGGCTGCGGGTTGGCTGCGTCCATCCACCGCCAGCAGCACCGCGGCGGCGTTGGCGAGCGCGGTCTGGGCCTGACGGAAGATCGCCGCCGGAATCTCGGCTTCATCGCCCGGCACCATGCCGCCGGTGTCGGTGAGCGCAAACCGCCGTCCGCGGAATTCGAAGCTGCCGTGGATGCGGTCGCGGGTGATGCCGGGCTCATCGCCGACGATGGACCGCCGCGTGCGCGTCAGGCGGTTGAAGAGCGTGGATTTGCCCACGTTGGGCCGGCCCACGATCACAATGGAAGGCATCGCGCCCGCGTTTTCCGGCACGCTCAATAATAGATGAACCTAGCGGCTGCCCGTACCCACCGGCGCCGGGGCCGGCTTGGCGTAGTATCCCTTGCGGGTGCGGGCGGTGACGCCCTTCTCGAGCACCTTCACCTCCACCGCATGGAACTCGCCGTTGCCGTTGCCCACGATGTTGTCGGGGTTGTAGGTCACCACGTATTGGTGCCGCAGGTCGGTCAAGATGGCCTGGAAGGCGGTGCCCAGGTCGCGCGCCTCCATGGGGAAATAGCTGCGCCCGCCGGTCTGCTCGGCGTAGAGCTGCAGCACTTTGTCGTTCTCCGGGTCGAGGCCGGTGGGCTCGGTGCCGATGGTGTAGATCACCGCACCGGCATCTTCGGCCGCCTCGAGCGCTTCGTCGCGGCTGTAGCGGCTCTGGTCGTCGGCGCCGTCGCTGATGATCACGATCACGTTGCGCACTTCGCCCGGCGCCGAGCTGGGGCCGAAGTCGTCGCGCGCAGTGGCGTAGAGGGCATCGAACAGCGCCGTGCCGCCAGAGGGCCGCATGCTGTTAATCGCCCGCGCCAGCAGCTCGTAATTGTCGGTAAAACGCTGCTCGAGATGGGTTGAAGTATCAAACCCCACCACCATGGCCTGGTCGCGCCCCTCGACCAGCACCGACTGAAGGAAGTCGGTCGCGGCGCGCTGCTCGAACTCCCAGCGGGTCGAGATGCTGTTGCTGATGTCCAGCAGCAGCGCGATCCGCAGGGGCAGATTCCCCTCGGCGTCGAACTTGGTGATTTTCTGAAGCTGATTGTTGTCATAGACCTGAATCTGGGATTGATTCAGCCCGGGCACGAAGTGGTGGTGTTTGTCGAGCGCCAGGAACACCAACGGCACGGTGTTGACCGTCTTGACGAAGCTCGGCCCCTGCGGCGGCTTGGCCTGAGGCTTCGGAGGGGGAGTCTGCTGGGAGGCCAGCATAACCGCCAGCCCGGCGATGGTGAGCACGCGAATCCCGACCGCACCCCAAGGTTTCATAGAGGGTTCCTGCGTGAAGCCTTGACCTGATTATATCGTCAGCTCTGGCTGGCCGCTTGCCGGAGCTTGGCCAGTAAACCCTCCAGGGCCTGGGGCAGCGGCGCAGAAAACCGCAACGGCGCGCCGGTGCGCGGGTGCGCCAGCGCCAGCTCGGCCGCGTGCAGCATCACCCGCTCCGGCTCGACCCCCGCCGGCGTGCCCGGCCCCGCCAAGGCTCGAGTTGCGCCATAGAGCCGGTCGCCCACCAGCGGATGCCCCAGCGCGGCCAAATGCACGCGAATCTGGTGGGTGCGCCCGGTGTGGATGCGAACCTCGATCCAGGCATACGAACAGGCGGCCCGCTGCGCCGGCGGCGTGCCGGCAGGCGGCCGCAACTGTTCGAGCACGCGATAACTGCTGTGCGCAGCGCGGCTGTGCGCCTCCGGCCGCCGCGTGGTCATGCGCTTGCGGTGCTGCAGATCCCGGCCGATGGGCAAGGTAATTTCGCCTTCGCCAGCGGCGAACAGCCCATGGGCCAGCGCAAGATAACGTTTCTCCACCTGCCGCGCTTGAAACATCCGGACCAATTTTCGATGGGCGAAATCATTGCGTGCAACCACCATCACCCCGCTGGTGGAGCGGTCCAGCCGGTGCACGATTCCCGGACGAGCCTCGCCGCCCAAGGTCGAGAGCGCGCCGTAGCGATGCAGCAGCGCATTGGCCAGCGTTCCGGTGGTCTGCCCCGCGCCCGGATGCACCAGCAGCCCAGCGGGCTTGTTGAGCACGGCCATGTCCTCGTCTTCGTAAAGGATTTCGAGCGCGATCGGCTCGGCGGCCAGTTTGGCCGGCTCGAGCGAGGGCAGCTCGGCGGGCACAAGCCGCACCGTGTCCCCGACGGAGAGTGCGTGGCTGGCGCGGGTGCATGCCGCGCCATTCACCGCAATCGCGCCGCTGCGGATCAGAACCTGCAATTGCGTGCGGCTCCAGGCCGGAAGCTGCTGCGCGAGAAAACGATCCAGCCGAGGAGTGTCCTCGGCGACGGCGAGATCCATGACTGCCGTCTGGGCTGCCATCGCGGCCTAGGCCGTGGCCTGCGCCAGCTTCTTGCGCGCGCGCACGATCCAGATTCCGAGCGCGAGCGCGATCATGCCCAGGCTGGTCAGCTGGGCATCCGTCATGGTGCCGTGGAACAGCATCGCCTGCGGTTCGTAGGCACGCAGGAAATCGACCAGGAACCGCACCACCCCGTAGCTGAGCAAGTACACCGCCGTGAGCTGCCCCTCAAATGCCCTGCGACGTGAGAGCCACCACAGGCCGAGAAAGATGCATCCCTCGGCGGCCGCCTCCAGCAGCTGCGTCGGGTACAGCGGAACGTTGATCGGCACGCCGGTGGTGGCATTGGCATAAGCGCTGGTGAAGGTCACCGCCCAGAATCCGTGCGCGGCCTTGCCGTAGCAGCAGCCAGCCGAGAAGCATCCCAGCCGGCCCAGCCCATGGCCGATCGCCAAGCCCGGCACCACGGCGTCGCCCACCGCCAGCCAGCGCAGGCGCTGCTGGCGCACGTAAAGCGTCAGCACGATCAGCGCTCCGATCAGGCCGCCGTAGAAAATTCCCGCCGACTGCAGAAAATACCAACTGAACAATGATCCGGGATCGCGCCAGTACGCGCGCCAGTCCTGCAAAACCAGAAACAACTTCGCGCCCACGATGGCCGCCAGGGCCAGATACACCGCGAGATTGAAGATGCGCTCGGGATCGAGGCCGAAAACACGGGCGAAGTGCCGGGCGACGTAGATGCCGAGCAGGAATCCGCTCGCCACCAGCAGCCCGTAGGTGTGCAGGGTGAACGCACCCCAATTCAAAAGGACGGGAAACATAGCTATCCAGGGCCGACTGTCAACTGTCCACGGTGGTTGGCGCGGGCGCGCCGACAACCTCCGGCGGCCGCTCATGCACGATCTCCCAAACCAGAAGCGCCGCCCCCGCCACGATCGAGCTGTCGGCCAGATTGAACACCGGCCAACTATGCGATCCCAGGTAAAAGAGCAGGAAGTCCACCACCTTGCCGTGGAGCATGCGGTCGAACAGATTACCGCAAGCTCCGCCCACGATCAGCGCCATGGCGTAGCCGGTGCGGGCGCTCTGCCGGCTTCGCCACAGCAGGACGAGGACGACCAACAGCGCCAGGCTCGAGGCCGCGATCAAGAGGTCGCGGAACAGCGCCGGCGCGTATTGGAACAAGCCGAAGGCGACGCCGGGGTTTTCCGCATGCACGATGCGGAACAGCCCCGGAATGACGGCGTGGGAGAAATCATCGGGCAGCTTGTCCACCAGCCCCTTGCTGATCTGGTCGGCAGCGAACACGCCCACGCCCACCATAAGGTGCCGCCACTGCAACCCGGCATTCACTGCGCCACCGCCAAGCCCATGCCCGCCACCACGGGCGCGCACCGCTCGCACAGGGTGGCAAAGCCGGCCAGCGTGCCCACAGCGGTCGAGTAGTTCCAGCAGCGCTCGCACTTCTTGCCCTCCGCCTGCGCCACCATCACCTGCCGGCTGGCATCGGCGCCAAGCGCGGGCGCAGTCACGCTCACCTGCACTTGCGAAACGATGAACAACGCCGGCAATTGCGCGGCTTCGGCTTGCAGCACCGCGGCTTCGGCCTCGGTGGCGAGCAGGGTCACGCGCGCCTCGAGGCTCGAACCAACCAATCTTTGCTGACGCGCCGTCTCGAGCGCCCGGAGCACTTCGCCGCGCCAAGCCAGCAAGAGCTTCCATCGCTCCTCAACTTCCGGAGAGGCCGGTTCCAAACCGGCGCCTGCCTCGGAAAAGACTTGGGCGTGCACCGAGGCGCGGCGATCAGCCGAGGCGGGCAGCAGCCCGGCCTCGGCCATCGTCCGCCAAATCTCCTCGCAGGTGAACGGCATCAGCGGCGCGAACAGCCGCACCATGGAATCGAGCAGACGCCACAGGGCAGTCTGGGCGCTGCGGCGCTCGAGGCCGCGGGACGCGGCGGTGTAGAGGCGGTCTTTCAAGACATCGAAATAGAACGCGCTCAACTCGACGGTGCAGAAATCCGCCAGCAGCCGGTAGGCACGGTGGAAGGCGTAGGCGTTGTATTCGTCCTTGGCGGCGCGCGCAACCTGGTCGGCCTGCCGCAGGACATAGGCATCGAGGCTCGATAGCTCGCTCATGGGCACGGCATCCCGCGCCGGCACGAAGCCGTGCAGGTTGCCGAGCATGTAGCGAAACGTATTGCGCAGCTTGCGGTAGGCATCCGCCAAGCGCTTGAGCAGCTCGGGCGAGAGGCTGATTTCCTCGCGATAATCGCTGCTCGCCACCCACAGCCGCAGCACCTCGGCTCCGTACTCGCGGGTGATTTCGTCGGGTTCGATGGCGTTGCCCAGCGATTTGTGCATGGTGTGCCCCTGGGCATCGATCACCCAGCCATGCGTCAGCGTCTCCCGGTATGGCGCGCGCGCGCGGGTGCCCACCGCCACCAGCAGCGAGCTCTGAAACCAGCCGCGGTACTGGTCGCCGCCCTCGAGGTACAAATCGGCGGGGAACAGCAGCCCGCCGTCTTTGCCTGTCAGCACCGCCGCCTGGCTGCAACCCGACTCGAACCACACGTCCACGATGTCGCGCTCTTGCATGAATGCGCGGCCGCCGCATCCATCGCATTTGGCGGCGGGGCCGACAAAGTTCTCAGCCGGCTCGCGGAACCAGGCGTTCGAACCGCGCGCGGCGAAGGCCGCCACGATGCGTTGATCGGTGGCGTCATCGCGCAGGTATTGGTGGCAGTGCGCGCACGCCAGCACCGGAATCGGCACGCCCCAGACCCGCTGGCGCGAGATGCACCAATCCGGCCGCCCCGCCACCATCTGCCGGATGCGCTCCTCACCCCATTCCGGAATCCAGCGCACCGTCGAGATGGCCTTGTCGGCCTGCGCGCGCAGCGAAGCGCCGTCGCCGGCGACTGCCGCCGGCGCGACCCGATCCATGCCGATGAACCATTGCTCGGTGGCGCGGAAGATGATCGGGTTGTGGCAGCGCCAGCAGTGCGGATACGAGTGCGTCAGCGGAGCTTCCGCCAGCAGCGCGCCGTGGGCGCGCAGGTGCGCGGTGATGGCGGCGTTGGCGGCAAACACTTGCTGGCCGGTGAAGGGCGCGGTCTCGTCGCCGAAGAAGCGGCCATTGGCGTCCACCGGGCACAAGATGGGCAGCTTGTACTTTTCGCCGGTGGCAAAGTCCTCGGCGCCGTGGCCGGGAGCGGTATGCACGATGCCGCTGCCTTGGTCGGTCGTGATGTAATCGGCCATCACCGCCGGAATGCTGCGATCGAGCCACGGATGCCGAAAGCGCACCCCCTCGAGCGCCCGCCCAGGAAAGCGCGCTACGATTTCCGCGTCACTCCAAGCTGCGCCAATTGCATCGGAAGTCGCGGACATGCGCGCTGCCGCCACCAAAAGAACAGCCCCGCGGCTGCGCACCGCGACGTATTCCAGCTCAGGGTGGAAGGCGAGCGCCACGCTGGCCGGCAGCGTCCAGGGCGTGGTGGTCCAGACCGCCGCAAACAGTTCCTTGCCTGAAAGCCCCTCTGGCAGCGCACCGCTCTCGTGGGCGTACCGCACCCACACCGTGGGGCTCTCGTGGTTCTTGTACTCGACCTCGGCCTCGGCCAGCGCGGTGCGGTCGTGGATGCACCAATACACCGCCCGCAGCCCCTTGTAGGCGTACCCCTGGCGGATGAAGCTCAGGATCTGCTCGGCAATCGCAGCTTCGTAATTTGGATTGAGGGTGAGGTAAGGATTATTCCAATCGCCGAACACCCCCAGGCGCTCGAAGCCCTGCCGCTGCAAGGCCACGAACTTGCGTGCGTACGCCTCGCACCGCTCGCGGATCTCGAGAGGGGACATGGTGGCCCTCGCCGGCCCCAGCTCCTGATCCACTTTGATTTCGATGGGCAACCCGTGGCAGTCCCAGCCCGGGACGTAGGGGGAATCGAATCCCGCCATGGACTTCGACTTGATGATGAAGTCCTTCACCACTTTATTGAGCGCCGTTCCCAAGTGGATGGCGCCATTGGCGTAGGGCGGGCCGTCGTGCAGCAGGAACACCGGACGTCCACGCCGCGCTGCCCGAATTTGGCAGTACACATCGGTTTTTTGCCAGTGTTCGAGCCATTTCGGCTCGGTCGCAGGCAGATTGGCCTTCATCGGGAACGAGGTGGCAGGAAGCTGGAGCGTGCTCTTGTAGGGCGATTCAGCCACAATTTTTATTATAGCGGCTCAATATATGCGCAACCTTTGGCCCCTCGGCATAGTCGAAAACTTAGAAGTAGCGGCATGCCTTCCGCCTTTCCCGATTTTCGTCCACCGCTGGATCCCCAACCACTCTGGAAGCAGTTGGCCCGCGAATTGCGTGAGCGCATTCGCCCGGCGCGGGAGCCCGAGCTTCACCTCGAGTCCAAGCCGATTCCCGTCAAAGACATCTGGAGCCTCGAGCACCAGACCGGCAAACGCTTGGGGTCGATTGCAGTGCACGCGGTGGTGGTCGGCATCCTTTTATTGCCGTTCTGGAAGCCGGTGCGCATGGCTGTCCACCACACCGAAGTCACGCTGATGCCGACGCTGCTCGCGCCCGGCCCATCGCTGCCGAAGATGAAACATTTGGCCAGCGGAGGCGCGCCTCGCGTGCATCAGCTTCTTCCGCCCAAGCTGATGCCGGTGAACGCGCCGCCGCAGCCGATCACGCCTCCGATCAAGCTTCTGCCCGCCACCGCCATGGCCAACGTCCCCATTCCCTCGTTCGGCGACCCGGGACGCCTGGTCGGGCCGCCGGGCAATAATGCCGGCAACAGCGGTGCGGGACCGGGTGGAGCTGGCGATGACCCCAATGGTGGGGGCAATTGCGTCAGCGGGACCTGTGCGATCGGCGGCGATGTCTCCGAGCCGGTGCTGGTCTACGATCCGGATCCGGAGTACTCCGATGCCGCCCGCAAGGCCAAGTACCAAGGCACCGTGGTGGTGGCGGTGCTCATTGGCGCCGATGGGCACGTTTATGATCCGCGCGTGATCCAGCCGCTCGGCCTTGGCCTTGATCAAAAGGCGCTCGAGGCTGTGAAACTGTGGCGCTTCGAGCCGGCGAAGAAGCACGGCCAAGCCGTGCGAGTGGCTGCAAACATCGAAGTCAACTTCCGGCTGTACTGACCCAGCGGAACCGCTACTGCCCGGCGGGCGTTGGCGGCTGGAACGCCGCCGCATCCACCGGACCGTTCAGCTTGACGGCGCTGATCTTGCGCTCCCACATGGCCTCGTGGGTACTCCACTGTTCCTCGAAGGGCAGTTTCACGCCATCCACATCGCGATAGTCGGAGTAGTCCACTTGCAGCGGCAATGATCCCAGATACGTCGGGGTGCTGGTGACAACGCGCAGCAGCAATCCCGAGTCGGCGTCGAAATAATAGCGAACCACGCCGGTGCTGGTGCGCGCGGCAAGCACGTACGCGGTGCGATCGCCCACCGGTTGCTTGCCGAACACGCGCGCGCCCTCGGCCTTCAGTCCTTCCGCCGGATACAGCGGCAGGTCCAAGTGCATCTGTCCGATGGCATCGCTCGCCAACTCGCGCGCGGCGCCGTCGGGTCCAGCAGCCCAATACTGGGTGCCGTCGAATCCCGATTTGGCCGTGCCGCGCGTCAGCGCAAGCTTCCCATCCGCGCGTACAAGCGTTTCTTGGGTGGTCCGCCCGCGCGCCACGCGATCCGCGGTCACGCTCTCGCTATGGATGCCGCCCAACGCGCTCGCCCCACCCAGGGCGGCGACGTATTTATCGAGGATCGCCTGGGCCGCGGGCAGATCCGCGACCGGACCGCGTCCACCATTCGCCTGCGCGCCCGGCGCGCCACCTCGCCCCTCGGGTCCGCGGCCGCTCGGCGCGCCGGCACCAGGTGCCATCGCGCTGCCGGGCGGCATATCGGCCGCAATCGTCAACGAACTGGTCGGCCGCGAATGCCCCTGATGGCAGGTGTAGCAATTCACTTGGTTGCGCCCGCCGAAACTATTCTGGTTGATCGAGTACACCATCTCGATCATCTTGCGCGCGGTCGCCTTTTCCGGCTTGGTGTCGGCGCTGAACGGCTGGGCGTGACAGAAATTGCAGCCGACGCCGAGCGAGCTGGCGATGAAGCTCATCGTCGGCCGGAGCTCGTTGGCCGGCTTACCTTTAAAGACCTGGATGTTCTCGAATTCCTGTTCGGCGGTCTTCTCGCCGGGCGTCACCTGCGAGAACAATGCCACCGGCAGCACAAGCGCGGCGAAAGCAATCAGGACAGGGCGAAGGCTGGGGAGGCGCATGGCTTCAAAGTACCTCAATTCGGTGCTTTGTGGCGTGCCTTTATGAGCACGTCAATGCTGTCGGGCCGGTCATTCCAGAAATCAAGCCGGATGCGTCCATCGGGAAGTTCCCGCACCGTCGCAGGTATCGAGCTGTCGGTGAGATACCAGCCCGCGGGCAGCACCACCGCGTTGCGCGGGCGTCCGAAGCTGCGATCGAAGACCAGTTCGCGGTTTTCCAGCCGGTAACTTACCGGCGCGGTGTAGGTCTCGCTGATCCGCAGCCGCACCGACGTGCCCTTCGCAACCGGCGTGAAGGGGATGACCACCACCTGCGTCGCCGGGCCCACGGCCTCGCCCGGATTGATGCGGGCAGCGGCAAGCTCGGTGCCCGTCATCACTTTGGCATTGAGCTTTTCGCCAGTATCCAAGATATAGGCCGAAGGCGACGAGACCGTGCTGCCCTCGCGCACGACGTTGTAATACGCGTGGGCGCCAGGCTGCGACTCGGTGTAGTCGTGGTAGAGGCTGAAGGCGTGGGTGTCGGGCTGATCGAGGAAGTACACGATGTCGCGGTCCTGGTGCGCCCGCTCGGCCAGCCGCGCGCGCTCAGTCGGCCCCTGGCGGGGCGGAGCTTCCCAGCTTCGTTCCGCGGTCAAGGGAGCGGGTTGGGCAGAGGCACCGGTTGGCGCGTCGGCGCGGGCGTGCAGGATCAGCGGAGCCTCGCCCGCACCGGCGTGCATGAAGCTGATGGCGACGCGCCCGTCGGGCTGCGCCAGCACCTGCGATGGAACATTGCAGCCCGTCAGCTCGTAGCCTGGCGGAAGCACCACCTGGTTGCGCTGGATGCCCAGCGGACGATTGAAGATGATCCCGCGCGGATCGCGCGGATCGCGCATGTAGCTCTTCTCGTCCTTGTAGGTCTTGACGATGATGATCCGTCCCTGGCCCTCGGCGGGCACCGGCCGTGCCAGCGTGACCTTGATATAGTCCATGCTGTCGCTGGCCCGCGCCATCATCGGATCGTGCCGCGCCGCGGCGCCGGAGACGACCTCGAATTGGAGGGGCTTGCCGCTCATCGCGTCGTAAACCGCCTCGTCGCTGGCGGTGCTGCCGGCGCGGATGGGGTTGTAGTAGTAGCGCGCGCCCGCGGCGGTGGCGGTGATTTCGTAGTAGATCTTGAAGCTCGCCGTCGCAGGCGCCAGCAGCTCATAGCGCGTATAGGCGTCGGCTTCGGTCTGCCGCGGCGCGGCCGTCTGCGCCGCAAGCGCGATCGCCGCCAACCCCAGGATTGCCAAAACACCCATGCTCTTCATGCCGAAGCCTCCCGCTCTTCGCCCAAATACATCGCCAGCGCGCTCGCATCAAGGTTGCCGCCGCTGACGATCACGCCAATCTTGCGGTAGCGTTTCGGCAACGCTCCGAACAACACGGCCGCCACGCCAGCCGCTCCCGAGGGCTCGACCACAATCTTCATGCGCAGCAGCATCAGCTTGAGGGCGGCAATCAATTGCGCATCGGTCACCGTCACCACGCCCGCCAAATGCTCGCGCATGAGGGCAAAGGTCAGCTCGCCCGGCTGGACCGTGCGCAGCCCGTCGGCGATGGTGGGGTTGTCGGGAATGGGCGATATCGCCCCCCGCTCGAGCGAAAGCTTCACATCAGCCGCGGTCGCGGGTTCGACGCCGTAAACATCCACGCCGGGGCGCAGCCCATGCGTCGCCAAGGCCGAGCCTGAGATCAACCCCCCCCCGCCCACCGGCACCACCAGGGCATCCAAATCGTCCACGGTTTCCAGCAGCTCGAGCGCCGCGGTGCCTGCGCCGGCAATGATGCGGGCGTCGTCAAAGGGCGGTACCAGCACGCGCTTCTCGCGCGCGACCAACTCGGCGGCAAAGGCCTCGCGATTCACGGTGGCGCGGTCATAAAGGTGGACCTCGCCGCCAAAGGCGCGGACCGCATCCAATTTCGCCTTGGGGGCATCGTGCGGCATGACCAGCGCCGCGCTCACGCCCAAATCGCGCGCGGCGAGCGCGACCGCCTGGGCATGGTTTCCGCTGGAGAACGCCAGCACGCCCTGCCGCCTTTCGGCCTCGGTCAACTGGAGCATGCGGTTGGTGGCGCCGCGAAATTTGAAGGCACCGGCGCGCTGAAAGTTCTCGCACTTCAGAAAAATCTCGGTTTGGCCGCCGGAATCGGCACGCTCGTTCAAGGACCGGGACCGGAGCACGGGTGTGGGAGCGACACGCCCGGCAATGCGCTCGCGCGCGGCGCGCACGTCATCTAAGCAGGGTAGTTGAGCGACCATCCAGCAACGATTGTAGAGCCAAGCTTGGAGGACGCGCCAGCGAGCGACGCGGCCGCGCCGCGGCGCGTCCATAAGCTGACCACGTGGCGGCAGTTTCTCGACGCTGGCCCCGCCTGGGACCAGCTTGCAGCCCGCGACCCCGACGGCGTGCTGCTCAGCCACGATTGGGCCGCCCAATGCTGGAAGTGCTCGGCGGAAATTCGCGCCGGTGAGGAGCCTTTGGTGCTGGTAGTGTGGGGCAAGGGCCAACGTCCGCTGGCGATCCTCCCTCTGCGCCGCAACCGCCGCACCAGGCGCATCTGCTTTCTCGACGAGGTGCGCGCCCAGCGTCTGGACCTTTTGGCGCAACCCGAGCATGCTCCCGAGGCTTGGGCTTCGGCGCTCACCGAATTGCACCGCAGCGGCGGCTGGGACCGTTTCGATCTGCAGTCGCTGCGACCGGAGAGCGCCGAAGCGGTGCAGGCCGCGTGCCTCGGATTGCGCCTGGCCGTTCGCGAGCGCGGCCGTGTTCGGCAGCGCCGGCTCGACCTCGACCGCCCTTGGCGCGCCATCGAAACCGGGTTCAGCCCATACCTGCGCGCCAACTTTCGACGTCGGCTGAGACGCCTCGAAGCGCGCGGAATCGTGCGGCTGGACACGCTGCAAACACCCGACCACCTGCAACCTGGCCTCAACGCCTGTTTCGCCCTCGAAAAGCAGGGCTGGAAGGGAGCGGGCGCAACTGCAATCATGGACGCGCCGTTGCAAGGGCGCTTTTATCGCCAGCTTGCCTATCGCTTGGCCGCGGGGGGCGCGCTGCGCTTATTCTGCCTTTGGCTCGATCGAGAGTTGATTGCGTTTGAGTACTGCGTCTTCGACCGCGGCTCGCACCGCCTCAGCTCGCTCAAGATCGCATACAACGAGGCCTTCCGCACCGCCTCCCCTGGCACGGTGCTGCGCTGGCTGCTGCTGCGCGAGACCTTGGGGCAGTTCTCCAGCTACGAGTTCCTGGGCGACGACGCGCCCTGGAAGGCCGAATGGACCCCGGCGTACATCGAGCTCCGCCATCTGCGCATTTACAACCGAACTGTCGGCGGCTACGCCTGGCGCGCCCGCTCCCGCGCGTACGCGACTTGGTTGAATCTGCGGTCCGGCCTAAGCAGGGGCGTTCAGCAGCGGTGAGCCGGGCGGAATCGCACGCACGGTCATGCGCCCATGCTGGGCGTGAACCAAGTTCGCGTCCGCCCAGCCGGCCATCCGCAGCACTGCCGCCAGACCCGAGATGGTCGGATACCAGTAGTTGCTCGGGTCGTTGTCTTGCCCGTGCTTGAACTCCCAGATCGGGTGCGTGAGCGCGTCCGGATGCAGCGAGATCGCGGTCTCGATCAGGCAGGCCTCTCTGGTCACCGGGAGCAGCCGCTGGAAGGCTTCCACGGGATTGGTCAGGTGGTAGAGCACGCCGAAGAAAAACACATAGTCGAATTTCCCATGAAGGGCCGGATCCAGGTCGAAAACACCGGCAGGCACGAACTCGGCCTTCGATCGCAAGAACCGGTGGGCAAAGTCGTATCCCTTCTTCGCGCCCCAGTTTCCGCCGCGTTCGGCTGGCACGTCCATGGCGGTGACTTTTGCTCCTCGGCGTTCCGCCTCAAAGGTGAACAGCCCATCCCATGCGCCAAGATCCAGCACGGTTTTGCCGTGCAAGTCCGCGGGAATCCCGAAGCGCTCGGTGGCTTCGGCGACTGTATGAGGGCATTCCCCAGGCGTCATCACGTCGGGTTCGAGTTGAATCCGGTGAAACCACCGGATCGCGTTCATTTCCTGGATTTGTTCAGGGCTCACGCCTCCAGGATGGGTTTCCGGCCGCAATCAGCCAAGTGCCAATTCGGATTCCTGCGGATGCTAGCCTGACCTCATGCATCCACTCGTGCTGGGCTTGGGCAATGCCCCAGCGCGGCTGCGCCGGCTGGCCCAAGTTGAGGAGACCTTGCGAACATGAAGGTTCCGCTCCGGCTGGGACATCGCGGCCACCGCATCGCCGATTGGAGAGAAACTGAAAACTCGCTTGCGGCTTTCGATCGCGCGTTGGCGTGCGGATGCGAAGGCCTGGAACTCGATCTGCGCCACACCGCGGACGGCCGGGTGGTCGTGCTCCATGATCCCGACTTACGCACCGCCAGCGGCAGGGTGCTGGTGTCTGAAACGACGCTGCGCGGCTTGCGCCGGCTGCATCCCGAGTTGGCGACGCTCGATCAGGTTCTACAACGCTACCACCGGCGCGCTTGGCTTGATTTGGAATTGAAATCCATTGAGGCCGCGCCCCTCTCGGTGCCGCTGATCAAGCGCTGGCCGCCCATGGCCGGCTTCGTGCTCAGCAGCTTCGACCCCGAGTGCCTTCGCGTCCTGCGCCGTCTTATGCCGGCCGCGCCGCTATGCCTTAACCTCCGCCGTCCTTGCAGCGTGCGTAGTCTCCGCCGCGCAGAGGTTCAGTGGATCGCGCCGCAACAAGCCTCCTGCACTCCCTGGTATGTGCGGCGACTCAAGTCCGAGGGATGGAATGTGCTGGTTTGGACGGTGAATCGCCCGGCGCGCATGCGCCTTTTGGCCAATGCGGGCGTGGACGCCATGGTTTCGGACGATCCCTCACTGCTCGTGAGCATGCTGCCCCTAAGCGCGGGTAAAACCGGCTGAGTTGCTTGGGCATCTTCAGAGGGGATGAGCAGTGCAATCGCCATGTCCCCGGAGGAGATCCGGCAGCAGGTGACAAGACTCGGCGAATGGTTCCAGAACTTGGACCTGAAGGGGGTAGCGACCGCCCCCGGCCACTTCCTGGGCGATTATCCCGCGGTGAAGTGGCAGAAGATACAAACCGCGCTTCCGGCGCGCATGGACGGCCTCAGCGTGCTCGATATCGGCTGCAACGCCGGCTTCCATGCGCTGGAGTGCAAGCGCCGAGGCGCGGCCCGCGTGCTCGGCATTGATGCCGACAGCCGCTACCTCGCCCAAGCCCGCTTCGCCGCCGAAGTGCTGGAACTCGACATCGAGTGGCGGCAGATGTCGGTGTACGCCCTCGCCAACCTCACCGAACAATTCGACTGGGTGCTGTTTCTCGGCGTCTTCTACCATCTTCGATATCCGCTTTACGCCCTGGATCTGGTAGCCAAGCGCATGCGGGGCGGTTTGGTTTTTCAAACCATGATTCGAGGCGCCGACGCCGCGCAGCCGCCCGCTCCGGACTATGAATTCTGGGACCAAGACGGCCTCGAAGTTCCCGGCTTTCCTCGCATGAGCTTCATCGAACAGAATTTTGCCGGCGACGCCACCAACTGGTGGATTCCCAACCGGGCCGCGGTGGAGGGCATGTTGCGCAGCGGCGGATTGCGAATCGAAGCCCATCCCGAGGCTGAGACCTGGGTTTGCTGCCGTGATCCGAATGCCGCCGAACGCGGCGACGTCTGGGACCTGGAACTGGCCGCGACGCTATGAGGGCGCGATGAAGATTGGCTTGGTGCAGCCCAACTGGACATTCGCCGGTTCGACCTACTTCGGCTGCCCGGACACCCATTTTCCGCTCGAGCTTTTCTACGCCCGGCAGCAGCTCCGGGCTGCCGGACACGAGGCCTTGCTCCTCGACAGCCACATCGAGGGCCTCGATGCCGCCGAGGCCTCGAGGCGCCTTGCCGATTTCGCCCCGGATTTCGTCGTCCTCACCACCGCTCCCACCTACCTGTTTTGGCGCTGTCCCCAGCCCGAGCTTCGCCTGCCGGCGCGTTGGATGCAAGCCATTCGCGAGCAGTGCCCCAACGCGACCACCGTGGCCATTGGCCCGCACGGCTCCGCCACGCCCGGCGCAGCGCTCGCCAAGCTCGGATGCGATCTGGTCCTTTTGGGGGAAGCCGACCAGGTGCTGTCCCAGATTGCAACCACGCCCTGGTCCCGACTCCGGGGATGCGCGTTTCAATCCGAAAGAGGCGTGCAGATCAACGCCGGCCCGCACCAGGCCGACATGTCTGCGCTTCCCGCCTTGGAGTATGGCGAGTATCCCCTGCCGCTACGCCAGCATCGCCACCACGTCTTCAGCGGCAGCGGCCGCGGCGCCGAAATCGAGGCCAGCCGCGGCTGCCCTTGGGCCTGCACGTTTTGCAACAAGACCCTGTTCCGTAACCGTTTCCGTCCGCGTCCGGTCGCGGTGGTGCTGGAAGAGGCCACGCGCCTGCAGCGGCACGGCTTCGACTATCTCTACTTCGTGGATGAGATCTTCGGGTGCGCACCCTCGACATCGGAGCTGCTCTCGGGCCTCGAACCGCTCGCGCTCACGTTCGGCATTCAGACGCGGATTGACCTTTGGAACGAAGAAAGCCTGGCCGCGCTCGGGCGCGCCGGCTGCATCTCGCTCGAGTGCGGCATCGAGTCCATCACCGCAGAGGGGCGCGCTCGCTTCCGCAAGGGCTGCAAGCTCGACAACGGGCGCATCGAAACTCTGCTGCGCCGCGCCCGCAGCCATATTCCCTGGGTGCAGGCCAACCTCATCGCCAACGACGAAGACGATCTCGCCGCCATCGAGGATTGGCGCGCCGCGCTCATCGCCGACGGGGTTTGGGTCTCGCAAGCCGTGCCGGTATTCGCATTCCCCGGAACGCCGCTTTACACGAAACTCTGGGGCGAGCCCGACGACCGGGCCTGGGAGCGCGCGCACGAGCATTATCTCGCCGTCAATCGCGCCCGCCAATACTACAGCGACATCCAAGACCCCAGGCCCGATGCACTAGCGGGCCTGGAAGCCCGACGCGAGGTGGCTTAGAGCAGGGCTCGAGAACCATTAGTTGCGGCCCAGGCCGGCTCGGGTGGATGGCAGCAGCAGCAACACCAGCGTGACGGCCAGCACCAGCGTGGCCGGGCCCAGGTACCACGCACTGGCGGCAATGAGCACCAGCATTCCGCACCATGCCGTCTGGCGATTTTGGAACAGGTACAGGTTTGGAACGAACATCCACAATGCGCCCAGAATCGCGATCGGAACCCCCATCCGCATGGGGTTCACGCCCGCGCGCGCCACCAAATGGGCCCAAGGCCCGAGCTGGCCGCGCAGGCGGATGAAATCTCCGGTAATGATCCGATGCAAGCCATCGGTCACCATCCAGGTTCCGAGCAGGAATCCGAGAATGATGGCGGCCTGCCCGGTCGGCGGCGGTAGCAAATTCGCTTGGAGATTGGCTTTGGGCATAAGAAAAGGGCGCGGGGAGGTCTGACCGCGCCCTTCTTGGGATTCAACTGCCCGAAGTTAAGGAAATCCTAATCCAAATTCGGGACGGCGCAACCGAATAATTTCACTTTCGTTCAGTTTATGACGATCGCAGACATCATCCTCCCGGAATCCCCGCCCCGGTGTGAATAAAAAAGTTGCGGGTGACAGCGGGTACAGAGACCGATTGTTTCCGTACCGAGACTAGGAATTCCAGCGTCCCTCAACTGGAACCGCAAGGCTTCGGCCAAGTTCAACCGGGGGCGCTGAGCGGGATTGAATCGGGTGTCATAGGGATGGTCGGGCGCATGCCCAGGCGGTGCCGCGGTCATAAACAGCATCGGGTATCGATTGCGAACAGGATCGTCGGGAGGCGCTTGGAACAGCTCGGCTGCATAGGAAAATCGAGCCTCAAACGCCTGCACGATCTCGCCCCCGACCTCATAGCAGCAGGGGCCGATGCAGGGGCCGATGGCCGCACGGATGTGGGCCGGATCGCTTCCCCAGGCTGCACGCATCTCGCCAACGGCTTTCTCCGCGATCCGGTTCAGGGTGCCTTTCCAGCCTGCGTGGACCGCAGCAACTGCGCGCAAGCGGGTGTCGGCAAGCAAGACGGGGCAGCAGTCGGCGGTGCGCACGGAGAGCATCGCGCCCGTCTTCCGCGTCATCAGCCCATCGCCGGCTTGCAGCCAAACCGGGTCCCGCCAAATCAAGTCGCTGTGGACTTGCCGCAGCATTCGCAACCGGCCATGCTCGCACTCGGGCGGCTTCGAGCGTGTCAGGCCGCAGGCGCGCGTGCCGAACCCGTGGTTCAGCCAGCTCAGCTGGCTGAGCGTGCGGGCGCGCAACAGGAGCGGCGAATGCGGCATGCCTCAAGTGTACTTTGCGGTACCATGGCTAATGCGCGTGATCCGCCGATGCCGCTGTTGCCGCTTACGCCAAGACTGGCTGCATTAGATCCGCGGGTTCGCGCAGCTTTTTGATTCCAGCCCACCCGCACGGTGGGCTTTTTCATTTTCCCCAGCACGAAGAGGATTGCCATTCATGAGCACAGACGTTTCCGAACGCTCGCTGCCGCGCATCAATGAGCCGGCCCCCGATTTCGAGACCAAGTCCACCCACGGCGTCATTCGCCTCAGCGATTTCAAGGGCAAGTGGGTAATGCTGTTCTCCCACCCCGCCGATTTCACCCCGGTGTGCAGCACTGAGTTCATGGCCTTCGCCCGCCGCTATCCGGAATTCCAAGCGCTCAACGTGCAGCCGATCGGGGTCAGCATTGACAGCGTGTTCAGCCACATCGCCTGGGTGCGCAGCATGGAAGAGACGGGCGGCGTAAAAATCCCTTTTCCGGTGATCGCCGATCTCGACATGCGCGTGGCCCAGAGCTTCGGCATGATCCACCCCGGCGCCAGCGACACGGCCCCCATTCGCGCGGTGTTCTTCATTGACCCCAAGCAGGTAATCCGCGCGATTCTGTACTATCCGCAGTCCACTGGCCGCAGCGTGGATGAGCTGCTGCGCGTTTTCGAGGCCCTGCAGACCACCGACAGCCAAGGCGTTTCCACCCCGGCGGACTGGAAAAAGGGCCAGCCCGTGGTGCTGCCGCCACCGCAAACCGTAGCCGACGCCGAAAAGCGCGTCGCCGACACCTCGTTGCAGGTCAAGCAATGGTACTTGGCGGAAAAGAAGCTCGAACGCTAAGAAAATTGGCATGGCTGCTGCTCGCGTGGGCGCTGGGGACGGCAGCCGCCGCCCAAGCGCCCACGCAGGCGCCAGCTAATTTCCAGGTGCGGCTGGAAACCACCCGCGGGCCGGTCGTCATCGCAGTGCACCGCGACTGGGCGCCGCGAGGCGCGGATCGTTTTTACGAGCTGGTCACCAGCGGCTACTACGACAAAGCCCGCTTTTTCCGGGTGATCGCCGGACGCTGGGCACAGTTCGGCATTGCCGCCGATCCAGCCGTCGCGGCACGCTGGCGCGAGCGCACCTTCCCCGACGACCCTCCGCTCCGGCCCAATCTGCGCGGTCGCGTTGCCTTTGCCTTCGCGGTTCCCAACGGCCGCACCACGGAGGTGTTCATCAATTTGCGCGACAACTCCGGCACGCTCGACCGCCAAGGCTTTGCTCCCTTCGGCGAGGTGGTCGAAGGCATGGATGTGGTGGACCAGTTTTATTCTGGTTATGGCGAGAACTCGGGCGGAGGCATCCGCGCCGGGCATCAGCAGCAATTGTTCGATGGCGGCGCCGCGTACCTGGCCGCGCACTTCCCGCTGCTCGACGCAATCCGCAGCGCGAAGGTCCTGCCTAATTCACCGTAATCGAGCCGCTGGAGGCGTGAGCAATGAGAGTTGCGGTGGGCGATCCCGCGGAGCCAATCACGCCCTCCCAGGAATGGCGGCTCAACTGGCTTTGGCGTTGGGTGGGATGGTCAATGCTGATTCCGCCAGAACCGGTTTGGAGCCGCACCTCCGCAGAAGCCGCCTGAGGCAGCGTGATATGGATGCTGCCGCTCGCAGTAGAAAGATTCCAACTTTGGTTGGCACCCAGCACGCCGCCAATGTGCAGAGAGCCGCTGGCGCCGTGCGCGGCAAGGTCCCCGCCTGAAACCTCATCCAAATCAATGCCCCCGCTGCCAGTGTGGAGCTCGCCGCCCCGATCCAGCTTGCGCACGCGGATGTGGCCGCTTCCGGTTGTCGCGCCCAGGCGTCCGCCAGCCTCATCGCCTTCGATCGAGCCGCTCCCGGCGCTCACCCGCACCTCTCCAGTAACCCGCCCGAAGGTGATTCGCCCGCTGCCGGTCTGGGCATGCAGCGCACCATCCAGGTCGCGCACCTCGAGACTCCCGGACCCGGCTTGAAGATCCGCATTGGCTTTGAGACCAGCAATCTCGATGCTCCCCGAGCCCGAATGGGCTTCGAGCGTCGTCTCCGGCGGCGTGGTAATGACGTAGGAGATCGAAATTTGCTCGCTCCAGGGCTCGCTGACGCGCCGCACCAGGATAGTGTTCCCGTTTTGCTCAAGCGGCGGATTTTGTTCGATTTGGCGAATCGCATTCGGATCGGGCGCATGCCACCAGCCGTCGATTTGGTGAATCGTGGCATCGATCACTACGGCGCTCCCCGGCGCACCGGTAACCTGAATCCCTCCCGACCCGGTGGAGACGTTCAGCATGACCGGCCCATGCACCTGGAAACTGCGGTGAAAGCTGCCCGTGGCCTGCGCGCAGGCAAGGGCAGCGAGGCAAGGTACCAAAATCCCGGCAAAGCGCGTCGTCATACGTGAGTCTACGCGCCAGCCCGCCGATCGGTTCCAAAGCTGGCGCGCGCCCCAGCGCGGCTAGTCGGCCGCGAGAGTTGCGTCGCCCCCGGGGAGCGCGGCCCACCTCTCCAACAGGGTCAGGCTGGCAGCGTAATCCAGCTCTCCCATGCCCTCTTCTTCCGCTACGGCATACACCTCTTCGACCGTTTCCAGCCCCGGCAGCTTCACCCGCAATTCGCGGGCGTGATCGAGCATGAGATGAATGTCCTTGAGCATCAGCTTGAGCGGGAAATTGGCGGTGAAGTCGTGCCCTCGAATCGCATCGGACTTATATTCGCTCACCCCACTGCGGAGCATCGTGGCGGAAATGATGTCGAGCAACTGCTCCGGCGCCACGCCCGATTTTTCCGCCAACACCAGCCCTTCGGCCAAGCCCTCGTAGATCAGGGCAATGTTCAAATTCATGGCCAACTTCGCGGAGAGCCCCATCCCGTTGTCGCCCAAGTGAAACACCCGCTTGCCCATGGCCTGGAACAGCGGCTCCAGCCTCTTTACCGTGGCTTCCGCACCACCCACGATAAATATCAACTGCGCCGACTCCGCTCCCTTGCGCGAACCCGTCACCGGACAATCCACCCACGCGGCACCGCGCTCAGCGAACCGCGCCGCAAGCTCCCGGCTGGCGCGTGGCGAAATGGTGCTCGAATCCGCCACGATAAGCCCTGGGGAGGCGTGCTCCAAGAATTGATTGGCCACTTCTTCCACTGCGGAAGTGTCGCTCAGGCAGAGCCAAACTACATCTGCCCCGTCCACCGCCGCCGCAGGAGTATCCATCCGGGTCGTTCCTACGACTTTCGCCCGCTCGGGGGTCCGGTTCCAAACTCGAACTGCGTGCCCGGCCTTGGCAAGATTCGCAGCCATCGGGCCGCCCATGATGCCGGTCCCAAGAAATGCAATTCTCATCTCCATTGTCCTGATTCAACGGTAGCATCCGCGGGTTGGGGGCTCGGGAAAAATCGTGCGCGTCTATACTGGGCCGTGCTGATCTGGGTGAGCCAACACATCATCGCGGTCATCGCTGCGCTGGGCTATGCCGGCGTGATGCTACTCATGGCGATCGAGTCGGCGTGCGTTCCGCTGCCGTCAGAGATCATCCTTCCCTTTTCCGGCTACCTCGTTTCGACCGGCCGATTCAGCTTAATCGGGGTTGCGCTTGCGGGCGCGGTTGGTTGCAACCTGGGCTCGATGCTCGCCTACGCGATCGGGTTCTGGGGCGGCAGGCCGCTGGCCCAACGCTACGGCCACTGGCTGCTCATTGCCCCCGGGGATTTGGACCACGCCGAACGCTGGTTTCACCACCGTGGCGATCTGACAGTGTTCTTCAGCCGCATGCTTCCCGTCGTCCGCACCTATATCGCACTACCCGCCGGCATCGCCCGAATGAAGCTGGGCCGGTTCCATTTCTACACCTTCCTGGGTTCGCTCGCGTGGTGCTGGGCGCTTGCCTATCTTGGCTACCGGCTGGGTGAAAACTGGACGACCTTAGAACCGTATTTTCATCGGTTTGACCTGATTTGGGCACCAGCGCTCGTAATTCTATTGGCTGCAGTCATTTGGCACCACGCGAAAAAACTGCGAACTCCCGCCTCCAGGAGCAAAACAAACGAATTGTAACTTCTGACTTGCGGTCATTTCAGGTCTTTTCTTCGAGGACACGGGAAAGGCCCAGAAATTGGGGGGTGCCGCGTTTGGACGCTGGCATGCTCCTATTCACGGTGACGCGTCTTGGCTTCGCGGTACGAAGTCAGGAACACCAAAAAGGGAGCCGACTTTTCCGGGGGGAAGCGAGTCGGCTTTCTTTTTTTGTGCTCGAAATTCCTGCACCGGCGCCCGGTCGCCGTTTTGCTTCGCTGCTCCCAAAGCATCGGCCGTTGCATCCCATATCCATGAGGTTGGGATTGAGGGCAGCCCCGATAATCTTGGTGGCCATGCTCGTCGGCGCGGTTGCGGCTCAGACGCCACCATCCGCGCAGCCCATTGCCGACCAGCTAGGTCCGCAGTTGGCGTCGCTGAAAGATGCCATAGCGGCGATCGAACCCGACCGGCTGCATTTACCCAAAGCGCAAAAACGCGCCATCGCCGACAGCCAAGCCGCAATCGCACGCAATCTGAGCGAAGCGGTGCCGGGCCTGCTCTCCGGGTTCAAAGCCGCGCCCGACGATATCGGCTCCGCCTTCAAGCTCTACCGCGACGTGGCGGCGTTGCTGGTGGTGGCCGAGCGCAGCGGCGACGCCATTGCCACCGCTGACGATGCGTCAGCCGCCGACACCGATGCGCTCCAGACCAGCACCCAGCACGTTCAAGACAGCTGGAACCAGCTGGGTGACTGGATCGCGGCGCACGGCAGCACGCAGTACGCGGAATTGCTCGCCGCACGGCAAGCGGCTGCGCAGGCCGCCACCCCGGCCAAGCCCGCGCCCGCACCGAAGACGCTGGTCATCGGCGACGCCAACATGCCCGCGTCCAAGAGCCCCAAGAAGCCCGCGGCCAAAAAGGCTGTGCCGACCATTCCCCACTAATTGAAGGGGCACAGTGCAAAGCGGCGCGACCCGCGTACCATGGGCTCCTAGGCCAGCATGGCCAGGGTGCGCTCGGCCTCGGCCATCTGCAGCTCGAGTTCGCCAGCGAGCCGTTCGGTTTCAGCCAGCACCGCCGGCTGGGCGCGATTGCGGAATGCCTCGCTCGAAAGCTTGGCGCGGGCGGTGGCCAAGCGTTGAGCCAATCCGTCGCGCTCGCGAATCTGGCGCGCGCGCTCGGCAGCGACATCGACCAAGCCTTCAAGTTCCAACTGAAGATCGAAGTCCGATGAGTTCAAATATCCGGGCCTGCGTGGACCGAGAGCTGTCACCTGATCGAGGGTCTCCAGCCCAGCCAACTCCCGCACCGCGCGGCCGATGCTAGCCAAATCCATCGAATCGCGGCGCCAAGCGATGCGGGCCTGCAAGCGCTGGGACGGCATGATGCGCCACTGCGCCCGCAAGCTGCGGATCTGGACCACCAATTCCTGCAGGCGCGCGATCTGTTTTTCGGCGGCGAGGTCGCGGGCACCGCCCGTGGGGAATTGCGCCAGCGCCAGCGAGACCAGCGGCGGCTTGCCGGCATAGAGCGCGTGCCACAGCTCCTCGGTGATGAAGGGCATGAAGGGATGCAGCAGGCGCAGCGCACGCTCAAACGCCACCAGAAGGTTGCGCGCTCCAGCTGCCTTCTGTTCCTCCGGGCGGCGCTTGTGCAACTCCAAATACCAGTCGCAGAATTCATCCCAAAAAAAGCGGTACACCGCCGCCGCCGCCAAATCGAAGCGGTACTCGGCAAGCTGCCGGTCCAACTCCTCCGCCAACCCATCCAGGCGGCTGAAAATCCAGCGGTCCACGCCGGCATCGCCTTCGATCTTGCCCTCAGCGCGCGGCTGCGCCTCGCCCACGTTCAGGAATATGAACCGCGCCGCATTCCAAATCTTATTCGCAAAAGCGGAATATCCCTGCATCCGTTCTTCGGCCAGCGCAATATCGGTTCCCGGCGCGGCCATCGAGGCCAAGGTGAAGCGCACGGCATCGGTTCCATACTTCTCGGTCACGACCAAGGGGTCAATCACGTTCCCTTTGGTCTTGGACATCTTCTGGCGCTCGGCGTCGCGCACCAGTGCGTGGATGTACACTTCGCGGAACGGCACCTCGCCGGTGAAGTGAATGCCCAGCATGGCCATTCGCGCCACCCAGAAAAAGAGAATGTCGAAACCGGTAACAAGCAGCGAGGTCGGATAGAAGTCGCGCAGATCGGCGGTCTGCTCCGGCCACCCCAGGGTGGAGAAGGGCCACAATCCGGAGCTGAACCAAGTGTCCAATACGTCCGGATCCTGCTCGACCGTTCCGCCGCACGCGCAGGCGGCGGGCGCTTCGCGCGCAACCACGATCTTTCCGCATTTGGCGCAATGCCACGCCGGAATGCGGTGCCCCCACCAAAGCTGGCGCGAGATGCACCAGTCGTGGATATTGGCCATCCAGTCGAAAAAGTTGCGCTGGCTGGAGGCTGGCGTGAAGCGAATCTCGCCGCGCTCGACCGCCGACACTGCCGCACGCGCCAAGGGCTCGATCTTCACAAACCACTGCGCCGAAATGCGCGGCTCGATCACGGTCGCGCAGCGCTGGCAGCGGCCCAGCGACAGGGCATGATCGGCAGTCGCGGCCAGCAGCCCGGCCGCGTCGAGGTCGGCGACGATGCGCTTCCGGGCCTCGAATCGCTCCATGCCGGCGTACACGCCGGCGTATTCGCCGTCCATCAGCCCGCGCGCGTTGATGACCTCGAGCTGCGGCAGATTGTGCCGCTGCCCGGCAGCGAAATCGTTGGGATCGTGGCCGGGGGTGATCTTCACCGCGCCGGTGCCGAACTCCGGCTGCGCGATCTCGTCGGCGATGACCGGAACCGAGCGATCGGCCAAGGGCACCCGCACGCGCTTCCCGATCAGCGCCTGATAGCGGACATCGGCCGGGTTCACCGCCACCGCCACGTCGGCCAAAATGGTCTCGGGGCGCGTAGTGGCGACCAGAATCTCGTCGCCCTCGGGTTCGCCGCGATAGCGCAGCGTGTACAGTTTGCCCTGCGCGGGCTCGTGGGTCACTTCGAGATCGCTGACCGCGGTCTGGCAGCGCGGGCACCAATTCACAATGTAGCGTCCGCGATAGATCAGCCCCTGTTCAAAGAGCCGAACGAACACCTCGCGCACCGCCTGCGACAGCCCTTCGTCCATGGTGAAGCGCGCCCGCGACCAATCGCACGACGTCCCCAGCCGAATCATCTGCTGGACGATGCGGTCGCCGCTCTGCCGCTTCCAGTTCCACACCGCCTCCAGGAATTTCTCCCGCCCCATCGCTTGCCGGTCTTGCCCCTTCGCCGCCAAGTCGCGCTCGACCACCATCTGGGTAGCGATTCCGGCGTGATCGGTTCCCGGCAGCCAAAGCACGTTCAGCCCCTGCATGCGCCGCCAGCGCACGATGATGTCAATCAGCGTGTGTTCCAGCATGTGGCCCATGTGCAGCGAGCCGGTCACGTTGGGCGGAGGAATCACCAGCGACCAGCGCGGCCGCGGGTCTTCGCCGCTGTTGCGGGCACGAAACACCGCGCCGTCCATCCAGGCCTGCGCCCAGCGCGGCTCGATCGATTGCGGCGAATAGGTTTTCTCCAGCTCCGGCATAGCGCAACGAGTTCCGCGGCGGCTGCGCGGTGCCCGTCTGGGCTGCCGCGCCGACTGTGCCTGCGTGCCGCGAATTTATAATCATGGCATATGGACCCTCGCAGGCGCGTGCTCCTTGCCGATGCCAATGCTCAGTCGCGGCGCATGGGCAGCGCGTATCTCGAGGACCTCGGTTGGGAGGTTGTGGCCGTCGCCGACGGCCCCTCAGCGCTGGCCGCGCTAGCCGACCGCCCGTCGCTGCTGGTTGCCGAAGCCGCGCTGCCCGGCATGGGAGACTATCGCTGGGGCGGAGTCGAGCTCTGCCGCCAAGCCCGCGCCGCGGTTCCAGGCACGCCTGTGCTGCTGCTGCTCGGCGCGCTCGCGCAACTGCCTGAGGCGGAGATGGCCGCCGCCGACGGCGTGCTGCGCAAGCCCCTTTCCTCCGCCGGCCTTGAAACGTGGCTCGCGAAGGCACGCCCGCGGGCGGAGACCGACGTGGAGGCGATGCTGGTTGCCGCGGTGCAAGCCGCGGCCCGGGGCGAGCCCTAGCGCGTGGCGTTCAGCGAAATGACCGGCGACGGAACGATTGCGGCGATAGCGACCCCTGCCGGCCGCGGCGGCTTGGGCATGGTGCGCCTTTCGGGCCCCGAAGCGCGGCGCATCGCCCAAACGATGCTGGGACGCGAGCTGGCACCGCGCCAGGCATGCTTCGCCCGCTTTCGCGACGACAGCGGTGCCGTTCTTGACGACGTGGTCGCAGTTCTCTTCCCCGCCCCGCGCTCGGCCACCGCCGAAGATGTCGTCGAAATCACCGCCCACGGCGCGCCCGTTTTGCTCGCAGCCCTGGTGCAAGCAGCGGTCGCCCTAGGGGCCCGCCCCGCCGAGCCGGGCGAGTTCACTCGCCGTGCGTTCTTGAACGGAAGACTGGATCTCACCCAGGCCGAGGCAATCGGCGATTTGATCGCCGCCCAAACGCTGCTGCAGGCGCGCACGGCCGCCCAACAGATGCGCGGCTCGGTTTCGCGCTTGTTAGAACCGGCACATGAGCGTTTGGTCCGAGTGATTGCGCGCCTCGAGGCCGGCATTGACTTCGCCGAAGATGATGTCAGCGTACCCGCCGATGACGCCGTAGCCGCCGATATTCAGGCCGTGCATCAAGAGCTGGGGCGGCTCGAAGCGGGCTTCGCCCGGCCCTTGCGCGAAGGACTCTCGGTGGCGCTGCTGGGCCCCCCCAACGTCGGAAAATCCAGCTTATTCAACCGGCTGCTCGAGCGCGAGCGCGCCATCGTGACCGCCCAGCCCGGCACGACGAGGGATTTGATTGAAAGCGGCATGGATTGGGACGGGATTCCCGTGCGGCTGGTGGACACCGCCGGCATCCGCAAACCCGAGGTCGAGGCCGAGCGGCTGGGCATCGAGAGGAGCTGGGAAGCGGCGGCTGACGCCGATATCGTTCTTGCGGTCTTTGACGCCTCTGCGCCCAGCCAACCCGAAGATGAACGCCTGCGCGCCCGCGTCGCCGACCTGCCCCGAGCGCTCACAGTTTGGAACAAAGTGGATTTGACTCCAGCCGCGGGCTGGCGCTTGAGTCCCAATGAGATAGCCGTCTCCGCGCTGCGCGGCGACGGCATCGCCGATCTTCGAGCGCGGCTCAGGCGGGACGCACTGTCCGAAGCTGCGGGCGAGGGCGGCGGGATCACCAACCTTCGCCAAGTTACCCTGGTGCGGGCCGCGATCTCCCGGCTTGCAACCGCGCTAGCCGAGGCCGGGAGCGTACCCCACGAAGTGCTGCTGGTCACGCTCTACGCCGCGCTCGAGCACCTCGACTCAATCACCGGCCAGACCACGGTTGAGGATATACTGGGAGTAATCTTCTCCACCTTTTGCATCGGCAAGTGAATACAGGTAACGGGTGGAATGGCCGGGGCGTCTCAACAGGAAGGTCGTTGTATGCAGCGTTGGCTCCTCTCCGCGATGGCTCTAGTGGCGTTGGCCGGGATGCTTGCGGTCGCGCCCGCGCGCGCGCAAGATTCGCAGCCCAAAGCATCCCAAGACACCGGTTCGTTTGATGGCGTGCCCACCGCCGACAAGGCCACCGCCAAGAAGCTGAAATCCGAAGACAACGTCGCCCTCATCGGCCATCGCGACGTGGGCAAGGGCCTTGATTTCTACAGCCAGCAAAAAGAGATTGAGCTCGGACGCGGCCTCGCCGACCAGGTGCTGCACGAGAGCAAGGTGATCACCGATCCGGTTGTGAACGAGTACATCAACCGCCTGGCACAGAATCTGGTGCGCAACTCGGACGCCAAGGTCCCCTTCACGGTCCATGTACTGCAAGACGACACTGTGAACGCGTTCGCGCTCCCCGGCGGGTTCTTCTTCGTCAACAGCGGGCTCATTCTGAATTCCCAGGAAGAGGACGAGCTGGCCGGCGCCATGGCCCATGAAATCGCGCATGTGGCTGCCCGGCACGGAACCCGCAATGCGACCAAGGGCGAGTTGCTGTCGCTGCTCGCCATTCCGGCCGTCATTATGGCCGGCCCGGGAATTGGCGGACTCGCGGCGGAACAGGGCGCGAATGTGGCCCTGCCGGTGACGTTCGAAAAATATTCCCGCGGCGCAGAACAAGAGGCGGACTGGCTGGGAGTGCAGTACCTCTGGAAAGCCGGCTACGATCCCCAGGGCTTGGCCCGCGCCTTCGAGATTCTCGAGGCCGAGGAAAAGGAAAAGCCCGGCATCATCTCACGCATGTTCGCCAGCCATCCGCAAACGCCGGACCGTGTAGCGCTCACTGAAAAAGAGATCGCCACCATCATTCCTCAGCGCCCGGATTATATTGTCACCACCTCAGATTTCCAGACCGTCCAGGCCCGCCTGCGCGCGCTGATCAAGAGCAAAGTGGAAACCGGTGTTAAGGTGCCGGGCGGCATCGTCGCCGCCACGCCCGTCCAGCCGCCCGCCGGCCCGCCGGTAATAAAGCATTGAGGGTGCGGGAATTCGCTCCCACTTTGGCGCTCCCGCAAAAAACATGGGACAATCAGTGAAGCCCTGTGGCTGCGAACGCCGTCTAACGGTGTGAAGTCACGGTGAGGTGACCGATGATTGCGAACTCGAACCAATTGCATAAGTCGTTGACGGAGCTGAAGCGCGAACAGGCGCGTCTGCAAGACGCCATCCGCATCCTGGAAGAGCTGGTAAGCGGATCCAAGAGCAACCGGCTCAGTGCCGAGGGGCGTGCGCGCATCTCAGAGGCTGCGAAGAAGCGTTGGGAAGAGCATCGCCGCCGCGCGGGCAAGCCTGCGGCGAGCGCCAAAGGCCGCGAGCGTCACGCCGCCTAGCTGGGACGCTGGGCCGCGCCGGTCCGCTCCTTGGCTCCGCTCGGCTAGAGCGGGGGCGTCCCGCCCTCTCAATGCCGGAACGAAGCTTGGCGAACTCCAGCCGCGAAACGTTCGCCTCTATCCGCCCTTCCCCGCCCGCCTGAGCCTCCCGTAATCCCTTTCCTTCCCACGGTTCCCGCCCTTTTGCGGTAACCCCCGCCCCCAGTTTGCGTATTTATGCTGCTAGAAGGTCCCAGCTTGGCACGGGGCAGCTTCCCGCTTGGTTCTAGCACTGTATTTCGCACTGGACGCCGCAATGCACATTCCCTTCCGCTACCTGTCTCGGAAGTCTTTCCCCCTCACCCTGGGCTTGGCGCTCGTTGCCGCCACCGCCGGCCTTGGGGCGCAAGCGACGCCGCCGGTCGCCACCTCTCAGGTTCCCGCTTCCACCTTTTCGGACCGCATTCAGGGCACCGTGACCGTGGACGGCCTCGCCGTCCCCGGTGCGACGGTCACACTCACCGACGCCGCCGACGGCACCACCTTTAAGACCACGACCGACGAGAGCGGACGCTTTTCCGCCACCGCAGCCCGTCCCGGCGAATTCGAAATCGCGGCCTCGATGCCCGCTTTCGCGCTGGTCAAGACCGCCGTCACCGTTCCCGCGAGCGGCGCCGCCGTGGCCCCGGTGAACTTGGCCATGGTGCTCGCCTCCCGCGCGCCCGCGGCGGCGCCTGCCACAGAAACCGCAAAAACCGAAACGCCCGCCGCGCACAACGGCAAGGGAAACTCCACAATTCCCGCCGCAGGCGGCAGGCCCTCGGCCCCCCCGGCCCTGCTCGCCCGCAACGGCGGAGCGAATGGGCGCGGCGGGCGCAACGCCGGCCGCGGCGGCGATCAGAGCGGCTTCCAGCAACTCGACATCAATCAGACCGGCGATCTGAGCGGCGACAGCAATGCCGGCGCGGCCGACTCCGGCGTCGCCGGCATGAACGACAGCGCCGCCACCGACTCGGCCGTCGTCACCGGCCAAGCCAGCCAGGACGATCGCCCCCTGGGCTCGGATGCCATCCAGCAATTCCTGCGTGACAGCGGCGGCGGCCCCGGGGGCGAAGGCGGTCCTGGCGGTCCCGGCGGCGGTGGACCGGGCGGCTTTGGCGGCGGACGCGGCGGCCCCGGCGGGTTTGGCGGTGGACGCGGCGGCCCCGGCGGCTTCGGCGGCGGACGCGGCGGCGGCCAGGGCTTCAACTTCCGCCAAATGCAGAACCGCTTCAACCAGCCCCACGGCAACCTGAGCTACACCCTCAGCGACTCCAAGCTCAACGCCCTGCCGGATTCGATCAACGGCGCCTCGGCTACGCAGAATCCGCCCAATGCCGCCGACCAGCGGTATTCGGCCACCCTCACGATGCCGTTGAAGATCCCCCATGTCTACGACGACAAGGGCAAAACCAGCATCACCCTGAGCTTCAACGGAACCCATAACTCCAACCTGCGCAGCGAGAGCGCGCTCGTGCCCACTGTCAACGAGCGCGGCGGCAATTTCCAGGACGTCACCGACGGCAAGGGAAATCCGGTGGTCGTCACCAACCCCTCCACCGGCCAGCCCTACAGCAACGACACCATCACTCCGGGAGATATCTCCACGGCGGCGACCGGCTTGCTCGCCTACTTCCCCCTGCCCACGCCGGGCGCGGTCGGCAAGTTCAACTACAACAACATCATAGATAGCCTGCAGACCAACCACAACATCTCCCTGCGGGTGAATCACAGCTTCACGGCAGGCCAGGGCGGCCGCGGGGGCCGTGGCGGCCGCGGCGGGCGCAGCATCAACTTCCGCCTCAGCTACTCCGGCGGCGATGCGCAGAATCCCGGCGCCTTCTTCCCCTTCAACGAAGGCTTCAGCAAGACGCGCGGCATGAACATGGGCGTCGGCTACAACCAACCCCTGTGGGGCTGGATCAACAGCTTCAACATCACCTACAACCGCAACCGCAGCAACATCACCAACCTTTATGCCGGCTCGAAGGACGTCACCGGCGGCCTCGGCATCCTGGGCGTCTCCACCAACCCACTCGATTGGGGACTGCCCAATCTCTCTTTCAGCACCTCCGGCCTCAGCCGCCTCTCGGACACGTCGCCCGATTTCGTGCGCTCGCAGACGTTCTCTGTGAGTGATTCGATCATCAAGCGCATGGGCACGCACAATTTCCGCATCGGCGGCGACTACCGCCGCGAGCAGAACAATCCTGACAACGACCAGAATCCGCGCGGCACCTTCACCTTTGACGGCCAGTACAGCGGTTACGACTTCGCCGACTTTCTGCTCGGCCTGCCGCAGCAAACCTCGGAGAAGTTCGGCGGCGGCGTCTTCTACTTCAGGCAAGTGCAGCCTGATCTCTACTTCAACGACAACTGGCGCATGCGCGGCAATTTCACCTTGCAATACGGCATTCGCTGGGAGTACATTTCGCCCAACACCGAGCTCTTCAACCGCCTCACCAACCTGTTGGTTGGCCCCAACTTCAGCACCGTCACCCCGGTCGTCGCCGGCGTGAACGGCGTGCCCGACAGCGTCATCCAGCCCAACTACCGGCACTTCCGCCCCTCGCTCGGCTTCGCCTGGAAAGCGTGGCAAAACGCAGTCGTCACCGGCGGCTTTGGCATGGCCTACAACACCGGCGCCTACGGCGGCATGGCCACCGCCCTGGCCTACCAGTCGCCGTTCTTGATCACCCAGACCAACTTGGGCACTGCTTCAACGCCGCTCAGCCTCACCAACGGCTTCACCGGCGCCAATGCCTCGGTCAACAACTACGGCGTCAACCCCGACTACCAAGTCGGCTATTCCTATCTCTGGAATCTGGATATCCAACGCCAAATCGGCCAAATGTACGTCGTCAACGTGGACTACAACGGCGCCAAGGGAACTGGCCTCGACCAGCTCCGCGCCCCCAATCGCACCCCCACCGGCCTGCTCAACCCTGCCCTGCCGGTATTCCTGTACGACACCACCGGCGGCAACTCTATTTACAACGGCGGCAGCCTGATCCTGAGCCGCCGGCTGAGCCACGGCGTCTCCTTCCGCGCCCGCTACACCTACTCGAAAATGATGGACGATGCGTCCCAGATCGGCGGCGGCGGCGGCACCAGCGGCGCGATCGCGCAAAATGATCTTGACCTGGAGGGCGAGCGCAGCCTCTCCAACGGCGACGTCACCCACAAGCTCAACCTCAGCTATGAGTGGCAGCTTCCTTACGGTCTCAATCATCGGTGGGGCGACCACAGCAGCGTCATGAGCTCGGTGCTGGGCGACTGGCAATTCAGCGGCTCGCTCACCATGAACAGCGGCCAGCCCTTCTCGCCGCTTGTCAGCAACACCGCTTCCAACGCCCAGGGCCTGCAGGCGCTCGGCATCAACGCACCGCTGCGCGCCAACCTGGTTTCGGGCGAAGCGATCAGCGAGACCGCCCCCACGCTAACCCATTTCTTCAATACCGCCGCCTTCGTTGCCCCTGCCAACGGCAGCTATGGCGACGCCGGCCGCAACATCATCACCGGTCCCGGCCAAGTGGTATTCAACACTTCGCTAAGCAAGAATTTCCGCATGGGCGAGTTCCGTACCCTCGAGGTCCGCTTCGACGGCAACAACGTGCTGAATCACCCCAACTGGGGCGGCATTGATACCAACATCAACTCGCTGACCTTCGGACAAGTGACCGGCTTCCTCAGTCCGCGCTCGATCAGCTTTACCACCCGCTTCCGCTTCTAGCCGGTGCGAATGGAACCATCGCCATGGAACGCAAACAACTTTCGTCGCTGATCTGCATCGCGCTCTGCCTCGTCTGGCTGACGCCCGCTCCGGCGCAGCAGGCCGCCAAGCCCCAAGCTCCGATCAAGTTCACCTCCGACGTCAGCGTGGTGCTGGTGAACCTGACCGTGCGCGACTCCAAGGGCAACCTGGTCACCGACCTCAAGCCCAGCGAGGTCACGGTGCTGGAAGACGGCAAGCCCCAGCACATCCTCAGCTTCGATTTCGAGAATGTGGACGCCGGTACCAATGCCAACGCGGCCACCGCCGCCGGCGAGGGTCCCGCCGGCACGGTGGAAAAGGGCAACGGCCCGGTCAAGAAAGCCGCGGCTCCGGCCAAGGCCGCCCCGATCGCCGCGGCCCCTGCCAACCAATACCGCGACCGCCGCCTGATCGTGCTCTATTTCGACCTCACCACCATGCAGCCCGAGGATGTGCAGGGTGTGATGGAGCAAGCGGTGGATTTCGTCAATAAGAAGATGCAGCCTGCCGACATGGCCGCCATCGCCACGCTCGGCAACTCGCTCAACGTCAATCAGGATTTCACCGACAACAAAGCGGTGCTGCTGCGCACCCTCAACAGCCTCAACCCTTCCACCAGCAGTGGCTTCGATGACGGCACGACCGGCACCAGCGACGGCACCGCCGACGATGGCTCCAGCTTCACCGCCGACGACACTGAGTTCAACATCGCCAACGCCGACCGCAGCCTTGAGTCGCTGCAATCGGTCTGCGACATGCTCAGCGGAATCGAACAGAAGAAATCGCTGATGTATTTCACCAGCGGAATCCAGCGCTCCGGCGTGGACAACGAGATCACGCTCCGCTCGGCGGTCAACTCCTGCGTCAAGGCCAACGCCGCCATCTATAGCGTGGACGCGCGCGGCCTGCAGGCGAACCCTCCCGGGGGCAACTCCACCTCCGGCAGCGTCCGCGGCGCTTCCGCCTTCAACGGCGGCGCGCAGCAGAGCACGCTCGACAGCCAATTCGCCCAGCAGGAGACCATCTCAACGCTGGCCAACGACACCGGCGGTCGCTCCTTCCTCGACAGCAACGACTTTGCTCCCGCCTACAGTCGGGTCCAGTCCGATACCCGCTCCTATTACATCGCCGGCTACAGCAGCACCAACCACGCAAAGGATGGCAAGTATCGCAAGATCACCGTCAAGGTCTCCCGCCCTGGCGTCAGCGTGGATGCGCGCCATGGCTACTACGCCGGCCGCGACATCAACCACCTCAACACCGCCGACCGCGCCCAGCAATTGCAGGACGAACTCAACGCCGACGTCTCCGACCACAACCTCGACCTCTACCTCGCCGACGGCTACCTGCGTCTGGACAAGAACCGCTACTACGTGCCGGTCTCCATCACCATCCCCGGCTACGAAATTCCCCTGCACGGCGTCAACCCCAAGGCAACGCCCGAGGTGGACATCGCCGGCGAGGTCATTGACCAAAGCCAGCGCAAGCTCGACCACGTGCTGCAGACGATCAGGCTCACCCCCGCCATTGCCGGCGCGGGCGAGCAATTGCAGAACAAGAACCTCCAGTACAGCACCGGCTTCATCCTCGCCCCCGGCCAGAAGTACGCCATCCGCTTCGCCGCCCGGGAAAACCAGACCGGCCAGATGGGTGCTTTCGAAGCCGTCCTCACGATTCCCGACCTCGATCTCGAGGCCGCGAAAAGCCCCCATGCCCTAGAGATCAGCTCGGTGCTTGTGGGAAGCCAGCTCGCCCCCACCCGCCCCAGCGAAGACAATCCTCTCTCCGCCCGAGGCCAGGCGTTGGTGCTGAGCGTGAGCCACGTTTTCAGCGCGAACCAGCACATGTACCTCTATTACGAGGTCTACGATCCCCAAATCCAGGGCAAGACCGGCGACAGCATCAAGCTGCTCACCAATGTGGCGTTCTATCACGGCCGGGTGAAGGCCTTCGAGAGTCAGCTCCTGACTACCGAGCAGGTCACCGATCCCCGCCGCCATGCCGCGGTGATTCAGATTGACGTGCCGCTCACCGAGCTCAAGCCCGGCTATTACCTCTGCCAGGTCAACGCGGTGGACGACCTCGCCGCCCGCTTCGCCTTTCCCCGCATTCCGGTGCTGATCCGCCCCGCCGCCGCCGCTGCCAGCGCCAGCCCTTCGAAGGGCAACAACTAACCCGTTTCTTGCTATCGCCAGTGGCCGCGCCCGGCCCTCCGCAGGAAGGCCAGGATCTCGGCCACCGCCGCATAGAAACTGCCGGGAATCGGCGCGCCGATTTCGACCAGCGCGTGGAGCGCCCGCGCGACTTCCCGATTTTCGACGATGGGAACGCCCGCACTCACCGCCAGCGCACGGATTCGCGCCGCCACTACGTCCTTGCCCTTGGCCACCAGCACCGGTGCCGCCATGACCTCTGGGTCGTAGCGCAGCGCCACCGCATAGTGGGTGGGGTTCACGATCACCACGGTGGCCTTCGGAACCTCCTGCATCATGCGCCGCTTGGCCATTTGGCGCTGCAAGCGCTTGATGCGGCCGCGCGTCTCAGGATTTCCTTGCGTCTCTTTGGTGTCGTCTTTGACCTCTTGCTTGGTCATTTTCAGCGCGTTCTCATGCGAACGCCGCTGCAGCAAGTAGTCCACCCCGGCCCAACCCAGCAAAACCGCTCCCCCGCGCCAGGCCATGCTCAGCGCCAACTGCATTAGCCAGCTCAGGCCCACGGATACGCTCATGGCGCTCGAGCGGATCACCTGCTGCCAGCTTCCGAGCAGCAGCCCGTAGGTCAGGTACGCCATCACCGCCACGGGCACGATCGAACGCGCCGCCCGGCTGGCGGTGTTCAGCGAGAACATGTTCTTCAAGTTCGTGGCCGGCTGCAGCCGGTTGAACTTCAGCAAAGCATGGCCGCTAAAGATGAAGCCGCCCTGGAATGCTACCGCGGTACCGCACACCCACGCCGCCGCCGCCACCACTCCGCTCCACCCCAGGGCGAGCAAGAAGGTCTGACGCAGCTGCGCCAGCCCCTGCACCGGGCCCATGCTCGCGCCCGGCGCAGTCGCCTGTTCGAGCAGGCTCGCCAACAGCCGCCGCCATTGCGCCACCCCGCCGCCAGAAAACCAGGCCATCACCCCGATCGCGGCCAGCACTGCGAATGCACCCGGCAAGTCGCGTCCGCGGGCGATCTGCCCCTCTTTGCGCGCATCGTCGCGCTTTTTTGCTGTGCCTGGCTCTGTGCGGTTGGCGTCAGCCATGGCTCGTCCTCAGGCCAGCGGCCTTGCGTGCTGCAGGAAGTACTGCATCGCCTGGGTGAACTGGTGCGAAAAGAGCCCCGGCCAGAAGCGGATGGCACCGATTAATACCGTGTAACCGACGATTTCCTTTACCGGAATCCCGACAAAGATCACCGGGAGTTGCGGCGCGACCTTGGCAAAAAATCCCAGCGTGACGTCAATCAGCAGCGTGGCGATCAAGATCGGAAGTGCCAGTTCCAGCCCCCATACGAAGATGCTGCCGGAGAACTCGAGCAATTGACGTCCGTTCAGCGCCGCCAAGCTCGAGCCTAAAGGCAGCGTCAGGAAACTCGACGTCAGCCCCATGAGAATCCAGCGGTGCACACCCATCTGCAGGAACAGGTACAGCACGACCAGATTATGAAAAGTCGCCATCACGGTGCTGTCGGCCTGCGTGGTCGGATCAATCGAACTTTCCAGGCTCAGGCCCATCTGAAACGCGATTACGCCGCCCGCCAGCTGCGCCGCCTCGAACACCACCTGCATCACCAGGCCGAGCAGCGCGCCAATCACCAGCTCGGAAATCCCGTCGCCGAACCAAGCCAACAGCGACTGCGTCGGCAGGGCCGTATGCGTGACCGGCAGCAGCAGCGCCGTGAGCGCGATCACCAAGCCGGCGCGGATGCGCGCTGGCGCGCCGTCGGAGCCGAAGAAGGGCGCGGTCAGCATCAGACCGCTGAGCCGGGTGGCGATCAGCAGCGCTGGAACCACATAGGCGAGCCAGGCGGTCGGCATGCGCGCGCTTTCAGTGCAGGTACGGATGCAGGTCGCCCAGCAACCGCACCGTGAAGCTCACCATCTCGCGGAACATCCACGGACTCAGGAAGAATGCGCTCACCGCCACCGCCGCCAAACGGGGCACGGTGGACACCGTGGTGTCCTGGATCGAAGTGACGACCTGGAAAATGCTCACCACCAGCCCGACCACCATGGCGAAGACCAGAATCGGACCGCAAATCAGCAGCGTGATCTCGAGCGTGCGGCGCGCGAGTTCGATGGCTTGGTCGGAGTTCATGGAGGATCGAGAGGAGCCTTGGTCAAGCAAAGCTGTGCAGCAGCGAGCCCACTAAGAGGTGCCAGCCTCCGGCGGCAACAAATACCAGCAGCTTCAGCGGGGTGGAGATCACGACCGGCGGCAACTGCAGCATGCCCACGGCAGTCGTGATCGAGGCCACCACGATGTCAATAGCCAGGAACGGCAGGAACAGCACCACGCCGATTTGGAAGCCGGTCTGCAACTCGCTCACAATGTAGGCCGGAATCACCACCCGCATCGGCAGGTCCGCCGGCGTGCGCGGCCGCGGCGCCTTGGCCGCCTCGACGAACAACTCGAGGTCGCTTTGCCGGGTGAACTTGAGCATGAAGCTCTCGAGCGGCGTGCTGGCCCGGTCCAACGCCTGCGTGATGGTCACACGGCCCTGGTCGTAGGGCACCACCGCCTGCTGGTACATTTGAGCCCCCACCGGCTGCATGACGAAGTAGGTAAGGAACAGCGAAAGTCCGATCAGAACCTGGTTGCTGGGCGCGGTTTGGGTGCCGAGCGCCTGTCGCAGGAAGTGGAAGACGACCAGCAGCCGCACGAAGGGCGTCATCGAGACCAGAATCGCGGGCAGAAGCGTGACGAGCGTGAGGATGACGACGACCGTCCACGACAGGTCGTTATTCACCCCCGGCAGACGCAGCGTCTGCTGCTGGAAATACATCGCGAACAGCGGAAGCGTCACTGCACCTCCAGCCCGCTCGCGGGATAAGAATTCATGGCGCTCTCGTCGGCGCTCAGATCGCCCAGCAGCGTCATCGAGTGCAGGGTCGAACCTACCAGCAGTTCGCGGCCGTCCACCTGCACCACGGCAATCACACGTCGATCGCCCAACGACAGCGTCTCGATCATTTTCAAGCGCCGTGCGCGGCGGCGCAGCCGCGGCCAGCGCGCAGCGGATGCGGGCGCTTGCCTGAGTCCAGATGGTTCATTCCGGCTATTCCAGCTGCGCAGGAGCTTCAACAAAAACGGTTGCGAGGCCATGGCGGGGGGTCCTTGCGCTAGGCCAAGCGGGTAATGCGAACCGCGAGCTTTTCGTCCACGCCTTCGAACTCTGCCCAGGCGATCAGCTGCCGGTTGGCGCGGACCGGCACATCGGCGTTCTGCGCCCACTGCGTCTCGACCACCGATTGCGGCGTCAACCGCAGAATGTCTCCTACGGTGACACGTGGAATCGTGATCTCGATCGCCAGATGGCACGGCAGCCAGCGAAGCTGCTCCCAGCGTTGATCGAAGCTGTTGAGCTCGGAGGTGAGGTCGGGAATGGGAAGGGCGGCCATGGTACTTGCCAGGGGCTAGTGCTGGACCAGGAACTCATCGAAATACAATTCCTGCACGTGATCTTCCGGCAAACGTTTCTGCAGCTCGACCAGCAATGCTTTCTTGAGCTGCGCTTTGCCATCGGCGCTGAGCAAGTCTTCCGAGCTGCGCGCGCTCGCCATGGCCACGATGGTGTCGCGCGCGACGGTCTCGAGTTCGGCGTCGTTGTCCGTCGCCGCGGGCGCCTGGACGGAAAGCGACACGCCAATGCGCAGGTACGCGCTCTTGTCGGTGTCGTTCAGGTTGAGCACGGTGCTGTCGAGCTTCACCATGCGGGCGGGGGGCAACGGCGCCGCCGCGGCTTTATGCCCCGGCAGGTATTTGCACCCGGCAGCCAAGGCTGCGGCGGCGACGAGCAGGATGCCCGCCGCCCGCCGCGCCCGCAGTGTCCAGTGTCCACTAATCACAATTCACTCCCTAGAGCCCGGCCTTCATGTTGATCGTGTCTTGCGTGATCTGGTCGAAGGTGGTCACGGTGTGGGCGTTGGCTTCGTAGCCGCGCTGGGCCTGGATCAGATTCGAGAACTCGGCGGCGATGTCCACATTCGACTGCTCGATCGCGCCGCCCTGCAGCTTGCCGCGGCTGCCGGTGCCGGGCACGCCGATCGTGGCCAGGCCGCTGGCAGTGGTGTCCAGGAACGCGTTGGAGCCGATCGCCTGGATACCTTGCGGGTTGGCGAAGGTGGCAAGCGCGATCTGCCCGAGCGACTGGGTCAGGCCGTTGCTGAACGACCCGGTGACGGTGCCGTCGCTGCCGATGCTGAAGCTGATCAAATTGCCGCTGGCAGCGCCGTCCTGCTGGGTCACCAAGGGTGCCGAGGCGCTTGCGGTTTGGGTGATCTGCGAGTTCCCCTGTCCATCGAACAAGTGCCAGGTCAGGTTCAGCGCGCTGGCGCCGTTCGTCAGGGCAGCCGAGGAAAGCGTGATGTCCTCTTTCGGGGGCGGTCCGGCCACCGTCGGTACCAGTTGCCCCTGGGCATTAAAGCTGATGCTGCCGCTCGCCAAGGTGGTCGGCGTCGCGCTGCCGGTGTCGGCACCAGGCAGCGTGGCCGTGTAATTCCAAGCGTTGGAGCCGGTCTTGGTGAAATCAATCGTGACCGTGTGGGTTCCACCCAAAGAGTCGAACACCTGCACCGGCTGCGAGAAGTTCGCGCCTACGGCGGTATTGCTGTCGAGGTTCAGGCCAATGGTGACGTTGTTGGTTGCGCGCGCCGGACTGTTCACGCCAGAGCCCACCTGGAGCGAGCTCAACGGGCCGTTCGGGTTCACAACACCATTAACCGCCGCATATCCCTGCACCATGGCGCCATCAGGCGTCTGCAAGAATCCATTGCTCGAGACGGTGAAGTTGCCGGAGCGGGTGAACTGCTGCTGGCCGTTGTTGTCGGTAACGAACAGCCCGTTTCCCTGAATTGCGGCATTCGAGTTGATTCCGGTCGGGTTCACCGCGCCGTCGGTGAAGTTCATCGAGACGGCACCGACTTCGGCGCCGGTGCCTTCCTGCATCGGATCACCATCGCCGGAGGTGCCCAGGTTCTGGTAGAACAGCGTAGTGAACTCGGAAGAGCTCGATTTGTAACCCGGCGTGTTCAGGTTTGCGAGATTGTTGGCGATCAGCGTGAGCGCCTGCGAACTGGCATCCAGGCCGGAGAGAGGTACGGAAAACGACGGCATCGGAGTCTCCTTAGTTGGCGGACGGAATCTTGGTGGCCGGAGCATTGCCGCTACCAGTGCCGGTTCCCGTCCCGGTGCCGGTCGGCGTGGTGCCGGTCGTGCTGAGGTCTTGGTTGATGTTGATCAGCTGCTCGAGACTATTGAACTGCACCAGTTGGGTAACGAATTGGGTCGGATCCATGGGCGAGGTAGGATCCTGGTTCTTCAGTTGGGCCACCAACAGCGTCATGAAATCATTGCCATTGAGCCCATTGCCGAGGTTGATGCCATTGCTATTTGAGGTCGGGGTGGTCGGCGTGGTCGGCGGGGTGGTGTCGGCGGGCAGAATGGTCATGGTTTGCTCCTTCACGATTCAAGCGCGCAAGTTCAAGAGGTTGCCGCCGGTTGCAGGCGGAAGCAGATCCGGAAGTTTCGAAGCCGCAAGCGCAGCGGGGCGATCAAAGTTCGGCAGCAGTGAGGGCGCAGGCTGCGCGTCGGCAGGCGTCTGCGATCCGCCGCCGCCGCCCGTGTTCCCCGCCGCTTGCTGCTGAAGCTGCAACGCGCCAACCTGCACCTGACGCGCGTTCAAATCGCGCTCGAGCCCCGGCAGCGCGGCGCTGAGCAAGGTATGGGTCTCGGGGCGATCCACCGAGAGCGTCGCCCCCAGGACGTTGTCGTGCATGGCGGC